>JAJQEM010000074.1 GCA_021201635.1 Clostridiales bacterium
AGCAATGAGGCATTGGCCGCCGTTCTTGCTGCCAAGTAAATGCTGTTGCCCTGTTTTTGACACGCTGAGTGCTTGACGTTTTTTCCTGTTTGAGGTATACTGAAAACAGAACAAGGGGCACTGTCCGGTAACGGTTGGCCCCCAGTCTAGTTACAAGAAGTAACCGCCGGGTTAGTGGCCGAGGCGGTTACTTCTTTTTTGCCTGCAAAACCAGGCTGATGACGCCAATGATGACAAGACAAAGCTGAAATACTTCGGATGTACTCATCGGGCAGCCCCCCTCTCCTGAAATCAGGGGGCAAAAGAAGCTGCCCCCGTGAGAGGGGGCCAACCGCCACCGTATGGAACAGTGCCCAGCCCCAGAGGGGGCGATGACAGAATAACACAGGTTTTGACAGGATGCAAGGAAAACTTCGAACGCAGGAAAAGCCGGGCGGGAGCAAAAGCTCCATCCCCCACCATTGTCCTTTCCCCAAAAGCGTGGTATAATCGAACTGTACCAAACGAAACTTAGCCCATTTTGTATTATATATAAGACGTAAGGAGGAACCCATTATGGCGACCGTCACTCTGCTCCAGCAGCGCACCCGGGAGCTGCATCTCCGCAACGACATCAAAAAACAGGGACAGCTCCAGCTCAGGAGCAACTTCAACTTTAACGTCAAATTCGCCGCCAACAACCAGAACTGCGTGGCCACCCTCTATCAGAGCTTTGAGGACAAGAGCGGGGAGGACGTCATCTCCGTCTCCATCACCCTGGAGGGACTGTTCTCCTGTCAGGGCGTGAAGAGCGACGAGGACAAGAAGGCAGTCCATCTTCAGGCCTACGACGCCCTGTTCCCCTATCTCCAGTCAGTGGTGGGGCAGCTCTTCGGCTCCACCGGGTTTGCCGGATTTATGCTGAAAAAGGTGCCCCTGGACGAGGGGAGGGTGGTCGTCTCTCAGCGACAGCGGGAGAACAATCCCCCCACCCTGCCCATCGTGTGATCTGCCATGATCTATCTGGTGGAGGACGACGGCAACATCCGGGAGTTGGTGGTCTATACCCTGAACCAGACCGGCCTGGAGGCGAAGGGCTTCGGTCTGCCCTCCCAGTTCTGGACGGCGGTGGAGCGACGGACCCCGGAGCTGGTGCTGCTGGACATTATGCTCCCGGAGGAGAGCGGGCTGGACATCCTGGCCCGTCTGCGCCGGACGCCGGGGACGGCGGAGATACCGGTGATGATGCTCACCGCCAAGGACAGCGAGTATGACAAGGTGGTGGGCCTGGACCTGGGAGCGGACGACTATCTGGCAAAGCCCTTTGGCATGATGGAGCTGACCGCCCGGGTGCGGGCCCTGCTCCGCCGGACGGTGCGGGAAAAGCAAGAGCCGGTGTACCGGCTGGGCAGCCTCACCGTCTGGCCGGAGAAGCGCCGGGTCCAGGCGGAGGATACAGAGGTGGCGCTGACCCGAAAGGAGTTCGACCTGCTGTGTCTGCTGCTGAAACATGAGGATCGGGTGGTCAGCCGGGAGCAGCTCATCCGGGAGGTCTGGGGCTACACCTATCAGGGGGAGAGCCGGACGGTGGACGTCCATGTGCGCACCCTGCGGCAGAAGCTGGGCCGGGCCGGAGACCTGATCGAGACAGTCCGGGGCGTCGGTTACCGGATCAGGAGAAAAGACGATGAAACGGAAACTGTTCTGGAATAGCTTCATCTGTGCCATGGTGGTGCTGCTCGCCTGCCTGTCGGTGACGGTGCTGGCGGTGTTCAACTATTTCTCCCAGTATAACCAGCAGCGTCTGGAGGAGGAGGCCGCCTATCTGGGGGCTGCCGTAGAGACCGGAGGCGGAGACTTCCTGGAGACGGTGGACCAGGACGCCACCCAGCAGCGCATCACCTGGATCGACGCCGACGGCACCGTGCTCTATGACAGCGAGGCGGACGCCGCCTCCATGGAGAACCACAGCCAGCGGGAGGAGGTGGCCCAGGCCTGGGAGAGCGGCAGCGGCTGGAGCATCCGCTACTCCGACACCCTGGCCACCAAGACCACATATTACGCCTTGCTCCTGTCCGACGGCACCGTGCTCCGGGTCTCCGGGACGGAGTGGACGATCCTGAGTATGCTGCTGGATATGTGGCCCTCACTGCTGCTGGTGGTGGCTCTGGCGGTGCTGCTCTCCGCTCTGCTGGCCTGGCGCATTGCAGAGACCATCGCCCGCCCAGTCAACGAGATCGACCTGGAGCACCCGGACGAGAACGGGGTCTACCCCGAGCTGCGGCCCCTGGCCCGGCGCATCAACGCCCAGAGCCGCCAGATCAAGCGGCAGATGGAGCTGCTGGACCAGGAGCATCAGCGGCAGGACCGGCTCCGCCGGGAGTTCACCGCCAACGTCCCCCACGAGCTGAAAACCCCCCTGACCTCCATCTCCGGCTATGCGGAGATCATCCATGAGGGCATTGCCCGGCCAGAGAATGTAAAGGAGTTCTCCGGCAAGATCTACGACGAGGCCCAGCGGCTCCAGACCCTGGTGGGAGATATTCTGGAGCTGTCCCGGGTGGAGGATCTGGGAGTCGGAATGGAAAAGACGGCGGTAGACCTGTATTCCCTGTGTGGGGAGACCCTTCGCCGCTTCCGGCCCCAGGCGGAGTGCCGGGAGATTGCGCTGGAGCTGCATGGCGAGCATGGGACCGTCCAGGGCTCCCGGGAGCTGCTGGGCGAGGTGGTGAGCAATCTGTGCGACAACGCCATCAAGTACAACCGGGACGGGGGCAGCGTGGTGGTCACGGTGCGCCGCCTGGGAGACCGGGTGCTGCTGTCGGTGGCGGACACGGGCATCGGCATCCCGGAGGCAGACCAGGCCCGGGTGTTCGAGCGGTTCTACCGGGTGGACAAGAGCCGCTCCAAGGCGGTGGGGGGCACCGGTCTGGGCCTGTCCATCGTCAAGCATGCCGCCGCCGCCCACAACGCCCAGCTCCAGCTGGAGAGCCAGCCGGGACAGGGGACGGAGATCCGGCTGCTGTTTCCCGCAGATGAGACAGAGGGCGAGAGCTGACCGGAGCATAAAAAATACAAAACGCCTGAGCCGTGCACTCAGACGTCTTGTAAAGCAGCAAACCTCTCACACATTCCGGCTCCACTCCTGCGGAACCCGTGCAAGAAACTCTTGCTGTTTTGTAGTTTAAGCCTTTTTTCAGGATTTTTCAAGGGAAAAGCACGAAAAAACCGTGAACAGCCTGACAAAATCTTCACAGGACGTTTACAGACCCTTTGACAACTTGCACAAAATTTTGGGAGAAGAACACAGGAGACGGAAAAACGTTCGCCTGCGGCGGACGGAATGAGAGAACGTTCCCGGAAACGGTGACAGAACCCCGCCGGATACCCCTTGAACGGGGAGAAAGTGCGTCGGAAAATTCCGAAAAAAGCTCTTTACACCGCCCGGAAAATATGATACAGTTACTAAGCGTGTAACGCAGACCCGTGGGCCTGGTCTCAGGAGACAGGGGAGAGACGTCCCCAGTTCACCGGCCTGACACTCAGCTCAGCGGGAATTTACAGAAAAGGTGGAACCCATTATGATCCGCAAAGAGGAAAAAACTGCCGTCATCGAGGCAAACCGCACCCATGAGAACGACACCGGCTCTCCCGAGGTCCAGATCGCCATTCTTACTGCCCGGATTCAGCAGCTCACTGAGCACCTGAAGGTGCACACCCACGACAACCACTCCCGCCGTGGCCTGCTGAAAATGGTCGGTAAGCGCCGCCGTCTGCTGGACTACCTGGCAAAGAAGGACATCGAGCGCTATCGTGCGATCATCGCCAAGCTGGGCATTCGTAAGTAATACACTCCAGGGGTGGCGTCACAGGACGTCACCCCTGCTGTGCGTTTCCCAGCCCGTCCCGGAACAGGGGGAGCGCCTCTTTTAGCAGTTGAATCTGTCCTCCGGCATCTGCGGGAGGCCGGATTCAAGTGCTAAAAAGAGCCCTCTGTTCCTCCCAATGAAATCATATTCCACATTCCAAGGAGGAAACACAATCATGTCGATCATTATCAAACATCGCCAGTTCCCCAACTACAAGTGCTACGAGATGGATCTCTGCGGCCGTCCCCTTAAGCTGGAGGTGGGCAAGGTGGCTGAGCTGGCCAACGCCGCCGTAGTCGTCACCTATGGCGAGACCACCGTTCTCGTCACCGCCACCGCCGCCTCCCGGCCCCGGGACGGGGTGGACTTCTTCCCTCTGTCCGTGGACTTTGAGGAGAAGCTGTACGCTGTGGGCCGCATCCCCGGCTCCTTCATGCGCCGTGAGGGCCGTCCCAGTCTGCCCGCCGTCCTGGCCAGCCGCTGCATCGACCGGCCCATCCGTCCCCTGTTCCCCCACGACTTCCGCAACGACGTGGCTATCACCTGCACGGTCCTGTCCGTAGACCGGGACTGCTCCCCTGAGGTAGCCGCCACCATCGGTACCTCCGCCGCTCTGTCCATCTCTGACATCCCCTGGAACGGCCCTGTGGGCTGCCTGAGCGTGGGCTATGTGGACGGACAGATCGTCTTTAACCCCACCCAGGAGCAGAGCCACAAGAGCCAGATGGCTACCACCGTGGTGGCCACCGGCAAGAAGATCGTCATGATCGAGGCCGGCGCCGACCAGATTCCCGACGAGATCATGTTTGAGGGTATCTGCAAGGCCTTCGACGAGATCCAGAAGCAGATCAAGCTCATCAACCAGATGGTGGAGGAGATCGGCAAGCCCAAGTTCGACTATCCCCACGCCGACTTCGACCAGGAGCTGTTCGACAAGATCGTGGACGCCACCATGGACGAGGCCAAGGCCGCCATGGACACCGACGACAAGAACGTCCGTGAGGCCCGCTGGGACAAGCTGGTGGATCACTGGCACGAGCTCTTCCTGGAGGACTATCCCGACATGGACAAGTACCTGGAGGAGATCACCTACAAGTTCCAGAAGAAGATCGTCAAGGCCTGGCTGCTAGAGGGCCACCGGGTAGATGGCCGCGCCCGGAACGAGATTCGCCCCCTGGCCGCCGAGGTAGGCGTTCTGCCCCGGGTCCACGGCTCCGGTCTGTTCACCCGTGGCCAGACCCAGGTCCTCTCCGTCTGCACCCTGAACACCCCCTCCGCCTGCCAGAAGCTGGACACCATCTGGGAGGAGGAGTCCAAGCGGTATATGCACCACTATAACTTCCCCGGCTACTCCGTGGGCGAGGCCAAGGGCAGCAAGAGCACCAACCGCCGGGAGTACGGCCACGGCGCTCTGGCCGAGCGGGCGCTGCTGCCTGTCATCCCCTCTGAGGAGGAGTTCCCCTACGCCATCCGTGTGGTCTCCGAGGTGCTCAGCTCCAACGGCTCCACCTCTCAGGGCTCCATCTGCGGCTCCACCCTGGCTCTGATGGACGCCGGCGTGCCCATTAAGGCTCCCGTGGCCGGTATCTCCTGCGGCCTGATTCAGGACGACGACGGCGGCTTCAACACCTTCATCGACATCCAGGGCGTGGAGGACTTCCACGGCGAGATGGACTTCAAGGTGGCCGGCACCAAGACCGGCATCACCGCCATCCAGATGGACCTGAAGAACGATGGTCTGACGCTGGAGATCGTGAAGAACGCCCTGGAGCTGACCCGGGAGGCCCGGTTCCAGATCCTGGATGAGATCATGCTCCCCTGCATCTCCGAGCCCCGTCCGGAGCTGTCTCCCAACGCCCCCAAGCTCATCAAGATGAAGATCGCCGTGGAGAACATCCGTGACGTCATCGGTTCCGGCGGCAAGGTCATCCAGAAGATCCAGGCCGACTCCGGCGCCAAGGTGGACGTGGAGGAAGACGGCACCATCTATATCTCCGGCAACAACTCCGCCAGCGTGGACGCCGCCAAGAAGGCCATCGACGCCATCGTCTTTGTCCCCGAGGTGGGCAGCCTGTACTTTGGCAAGGTCGTCCGCATCATGAAGTTCGGCGCCTTTGTGGAGCTGGCTCCCGGCAAGGACGGCCTGGTGCACATCTCCAAGCTGGCCAACCACCGCATTGCCACGGTGGAGGACGCTGTGAACATTGGCGACATGATCTGGGTCAAGGTCACCGACATCGACGAGAAGGGCCGGGTCAACCTGAGCCACATCGACGCACTCCGGGAGATCAGAGCAAAGAAACAGGGCCAGTGAGCCTAATCCTGATGGAGGCCGGATCATTGTGATCCGGTCTCCTTTCATAGAGAGAGGGGTTTAGTCAATGAAACAGAGAAATGGGAAGATCGAACTGATGCGATTCGTGTTTGCCCTCTGCATCCTCTTTTTCCACGTCAGCGAGAGCATTTGGGACAACAATCTCTCGCTCTTTGGGAATTTTGCTTTTTTTGCAACCGGGAACTTTGCCGTAGAGTTTTTCCTCTTTGTCTCCGGTTTCCTGATGGCTAAGTCCCTTGCCTCTCAGCTCCGGCGTGAAGAGGCCGGACTGGAGAAGAAGCCAGACAACCTGGCGGACCCCACGCTGCGTTTCCTGTGGGGCAAGATTAAGAGCTTCATTGCATACCTCTGGATCTTCAGCGCAGGCACTATCGTTCTCCTCTGCATCACGAGAACGGACAAGCTTCCTGGGATCATCCTGGAACGGCTTCCCAGCCTGTTCCTGCTCACGAGAACAGGCATTATGGGAGACTCCGCCTCCTTTGTGGGAGTGGACTGGTACCTCTCCTCCATGATCCTGACAATGGCGATTTTGTATCCCCTTTGCAGGCGATATGGAAAGACGTTCACCCGCCTCGTCGCCCCGCTGAGTGGACTGCTCATCATGGGTTTCATGATGTATACCCAGGGGACGTTGGGCAACTCCAAGCTGTGGACCGGCCTTACCTTCCACTGCAATCTGCGGGCTCTGGCCGATATGTGCCTGGGCATTGGCGCCTATGAGGTGTGCGAATGGATGCGTCAGCAGGATTTTACCCGTATTCAGCGGCTGGCGCTCTCGGCCACGGAGGCCGTGTGCTATCTGCTCTCTCTGTGCTATATTTGCAGCTTCTCCTCCTCTGATTATTGGGGCGTCCTCGCACTGGTCCTGCTGGTGGGCATCACGATCTCCTTCAGCCAAAAAGGACTGCTGGGGGAGAGCCGCCTGTTCCAAAACCGCATCTGCAACTATCTCGGTGCGATCAGTCTGCCGGTATTTCTCAGCCATCGCCTTGTCAGGGACACGGTCCTTTACTTTCTGCCGGATCTGAGAGGGAAATGGCAGTGCCTGCTGATTTTGCTCCTGACCCTGGCGGTCAGTGCCCTCACCTATGGGATCATTACCACCATTCGGAGCAGGAGAGCCCAAAAGCTCCGTGCATAATTTGCCTGACTTTGGCGGATATTAGAGCATCATTCCATATCATTCAAATGGCTTGAGGTTTTTCATGTCTTTCTACCAAATCGAGACGCTTCCCAACGGCGTCACCGTCCTCACGGAGCCATTGACCTCCGTTCGCTCCGCCGCCCTGGGTATTTGGGTGGCCACCGGCTCCCGGGACGAGCAGGCGAGCCAGTCCGGGGCCGCCCACTTTATCGAGCATATGCTGTTCAAGGGGACGAGCACCCACACCGCCGCCCAGATGGCCGCCCGGATGGACGCCATCGGCGGGCAGATTAACGCCTTCACCACCAAGGAGTGCACCTGCTTTTACGTCCACGCCCTGGACAGCCACCTGATGGAGGGGCTGGACATCCTGACCTCCATGTTCTTCGACGCCAAATTCGCCCAGGAGGATGTGGAGACAGAGCGGGGTGTGGTGCTGGAGGAGATCGGAATGTACCGGGACGACCCCGGGGATGTGTGCAGTGAGCGGCTCAACGCCGCCATCTTCCGGGGCACCCCTCTGGCCCGGCCCATCCTGGGCCGGAAGGCCACCCTGGACAGGATGACTGGGAACTGGCTGCGGGCGTATAAGGAGAGCCACTACCTGCCAGACCGGGTAACTGTGGCCCTGTCCGGCTCCTACAGCGACGAGGTGGTGGAGGAAATTCGCCGCCGGTTTTCCCGGATGGCCCCCGGTGCATCCCCCCGCCGGAAACCGGGCCGCTACCGTCAGGCCATCACCCTCAAGCGCAAGGCCACGGAGCAAAACCAACTCATCCTGGCCTTCCCCTCCATCGAGAACGCCGACCAGAAGCGGTACGGCCTCCAGCTGCTCAGCTCAATTCTCGGCGGCGGGATGTCCTCCCGGCTGTTCCAGACCGTCCGGGAGGCGCAGGGGCTGTGCTATAACATCTACACCTATGGCTCCAGCTATGAGGATACAGGCATCTTCTGCATCGGCACCGCCCAGAGCCAGGTCACGGAGGAGCAGGCTATCGTCAGCATCCGAAAAGTGGTGGACGACTTCCTCCAGCACGGCGTCTCCCGGGAGGAGCTGGACCGGGCACGGGAGCTGTCCAAGGCCAACGTGCTCATGGCCCTGGAGTCCACCACCGCCCACATGAACCATCTGGCCCGCTCCTTCCTCCAGGACGGCCAGGTGATGAGCCCGGAGGAGATCATCGACGCTTACGACGCCGTGACCCGGGAGGAGGTCCACGACCTGGCGGCTCAGACCTTCCGCTGGGAGGAGGCTTCCCTGTCCGTGGTGGGCCGGACGGCGGAGGAGGAGCAGTACCGGCGGCTGCTGGGACAATAAAGCCAAAAAGAGCCAGGTGTCTGTTGAACTCGGACACCTGGCTTTGTGGTCGTGTGTGGGACGGAGTGCTTATTTTCCCCGCAGCTCGATGATCTGGTCCCGCAGGGCGGCGGCCAGCTCGAACTCCAGCCGGGAGGCGGCCTCCTTCATCTGGCGCTCCAGCTTCTGGGCCTCCTCCTCCCGCTCCTCCGGGGAGAGCTTCCGTTTTCGGCGCTCCTGTTTGGCGGCCTCGTCCACCGCCTTGGACAGCTCCAGCATCTCCCGGACGGACTTGACCACCGTTTTGGGGACGATGCCGTGCTCCCGGTTGAACCGGTCCTGGATCTCCCGGCGGCGGGCCGTCTCGTACATGGCCCGGTCCATGGAGGGGGCGATCTCGTCGGCGTAGAGGATGACCTTGCCCTCGGCGTTCCGGGCGGCCCGGCCGATGGTCTGCACCAGGGCGGTCTCGCTGCGGAGAAAGCCCTCCTTGTCCGCATCCAGAATGGCCACCAGGGAGACCTCCGGCATATCCAGCCCCTCCCGGAGCAGGTTGATGCCCACCAGCACGTCCGTCTTGCCCAGACGCAGGTCCCGGATGATCTCGGTGCGCTCGATGGTCTTGACGTTGTGGTGCATATACTGCACCTTGATGCCGGACTTCTTCAGATAGGCGGTCAAATCCTCCGCCATCTTGATGGTCAATGTGGTGACCAACACCCGCTCGTTGCGCTGGGTGCGGAGGTTGATCTCTCCCACCAGGTCGTCGATCTGGCCCTGGATGGGCCGTACCTCCACCTCCGGGTCCAGCAGGCCGGTGGGCCGGATGACCTGCTCCACGATCTGACCGGAGCGGCTGCGCTCATACTCGCCGGGGGTGGCGGAGACATAGATGACCTGGTTGAGCCGCTGCTCGAACTCCTCGAATTTCAGGGGCCGGTTGTCAAAGGCGCAGGGGAGACGGAAGCCGTAGTCCACCAGACTGGCCTTTCTCGCCCGGTCGCCGTTGTACATGGCCCGGACCTGGGGGAGGGTGACGTGGCTCTCGTCCACAAAGAGGAGAAAATCCTTGGGGAAATAGTCCAGCAGCGTCATGGGCGGGGAGCCTGCCGGTCGGCCGGAAATGACACGGGAATAGTTCTCAATGCCGTTGCAGTAGCCCAGCTCCCGCATCATCTCCATGTCGTATTCGGTGCGCTGCTGGATGCGCTGGGCCTCCACCGCCTTGTCCTGGCTCTTGAAGTATTCTACCCGCTGCTCCAGCTCCGTCTGAATCTCCCCGATGGCCCGGTCCATCTTCTCCTTGGTGGTGACGTAGTGGCTGGCGGGGTAGATGGCCACATGGTTCAGAATACGGGTGGGGGCGCCGGTGACCACCTGAATTTCGGAGATGCGGTCCACCTCGTCCCCCCAGAACTCGATCCGGATGGCCTTGTCCTTGGAGTAGACGGGGAAGATGTCGATGGTACCCCCCCGGACCCGGAAGGTGTTGCGCTCAAAGGCGATGTCGTTGCGCTCATAGCGGATCTCCACCAGCTTGCGAATCAGGTCCTCCCGGCGCTTCTCCATGCCGGTGCGGAGGGAGATAACCATATTTTTGTAGTCGATAGGGTCGCCCAGACCGTAGATGCAGGAGACGGAGGCCACCACGATCACGTCCCGGCGCTCAAACAGGGCGGCGGTGGCGCTGTGACGCAGGCGCTCGATCTCCTCGTTGATGGCGGCGTCCTTTTCGATAAAGGTGTCCGTGTGAGGGATATAGGCCTCCGGCTGGTAGTAGTCATAGTAAGAGACAAAATACTCCACGGCGTTGTTCGGAAAGAACTCCTTGAACTCGCTGCACAGCTGGGCGGCCAGTGTCTTGTTGTGGGCCAGGACCAGGGTGGGCCGCTGGACGGCCTCGATGACCTTGGCCATGGTGTAGGTCTTGCCGGAGCCGGTGACGCCCATCAGAGTCTGCTCGTTCAGCCCCAGATCCACCCCCTGGGACAGGGACTGGATAGCCTGGGGCTGGTCGCCGCTGGGGGTGTATTCACTTACCACCTGAAAATTGGACATGAGAGCATCTCCCGGAAAAACAGCTTTTTGTGTGTCAGCGTCAGCCGTCCATCATCCCGGACTGGAGCATGGAGACATAGTCTCCGTCGGCGAAGATCAGATGATCGGCGAGCTGTATCCCCAGCAGATCCAGAGCCTGCTGGAGGCGGGCGGTGGCCTGCCTGTCCGCCTTGGAAGGAATGGCTATGCCGCTGACGTGACAGTGAGCCAGAAAGACCTGAAAGGCGTTGCGGCTGAGGGCAGTGCGCACCACCTTCCGGCTGTCCATCAGAACGGCGTCCGTTGCACCCTGGGCAATCAGGTCGCAGCCCAGCAGCTTTGATTTGGCGTCGGTGGAAATCATGTACACCTTTTCCACCCGGGCGCCTATGAAGCAGCTGCGAAAGATCTCTGCGGCGTCGGCGGCGTTGCAGATGGCGGTGGCGGAGGAGACGGCCTCCGTCTGCTGATACCGGGCGGACACCTCCGGGAACAGCCGGAGCAGAGCGGCGGTGTGAGTGCTGATGCCTGCGATCTGCTTCAACTCCTCCGGATCGGCGTCCAGCACCTCCCGGAGGCTGCCAAAGCGGTTGATGAGCCGATGGGCCAGAGGGTTCACATCCCCCTGGGGGAGGGCATAGAACAAAATCAGTTCCAGCAGCTGGTGGTCCTCCAGCTGTTCTCCGCCGTACTTGAGAAAGCGCTCCTTCATCCGTTGCCGGTGTCCCGCATGGATGCTTGCCGGGCGGACTGGCTTTTTGTCAGCGTTATCTTGCGCCATATGTTTTCAGATATGCCTCCATCTGGGTGCGCCTGTCGTCGTCGATGTAGACGACGCCGTCGATGGGCGTCTGATAGAGGAAGTCGATGATCTCACGGACGGTGACGATGGGGAAGACCTGGATGCCGTAGTCCTGCCGCAGCTCATCCAGGGTGGAGCAGTCCCGGGCGCCCCGCTCCATCCGGTCCACCGAGACGAACAGAGCCTTCATGTCCACCTGGGCAACGTGCTCAAACAGGGCGATGGACTCCCGGACGGCGGTGCCGGCGGTGACCACGTCCTCAATGACGGCGATGCGGTCCCCGTCCTGGGGCTTGTAGCCCACCATGGAGCCGCCCTCCCCGTGGTCCTTGGCCTCCTTCCGGTTGAAGCAGTAGGGCAGGTCACGGTCATAGTTCCGATAGAGGGAGGAGGCGGCAGCCACCGCCAGAGGGATGCCCTTGTAGGCGGGGCCAAACAGAGCGTCGATGCCGTCGGGCATATGCTCCTGGATGCAGGCGGCGTAGTAATCTCCCAGCTGGGCGGCCTGGGCGCCGGTGCGATAGTTTCCGGTGTTGACAAAATAGGGGGTCTTGCGGCCACTTTTGGTGGTGAAGTCCCCAAAGGTCAGCACGCCGGAGCGCACCATAAAGGTGATAAACGCTTCCTTATAGGTCATGGTGTCCCTCCAAACCCTGCGGCGGAGCCGCAGCTTTTTTCACGGGAATTATACCATTTGGTATGGGGAAAGACAAGGCGGATGGGTGAAATTCACGCATTTTTCCTTGACATCTCACAAAAGCTGTCATATAGTGGGACAAATAACGCCCGGACGCCGCAGGGGAGGGGATTTTTATGGCGAAGACACAGCAGAGCGCCTTTTCCCGGGTGCTGCTCATCCTGTTTCGGGTGGTGTTCACCTTTTTTGCCGTCTACACCACCTGGTTTATCTTCAGCAACTCGTTGGAGATCGGCTCTGTCTCCTCCGCCCGGAGCGGCGAGGTGGCGGAGATGATCAACCAATTTCTCTCTGGCCTTGGCCTGTCCACCCTGGCCGAGACAGCGGTGCGCAAGTGGGCCCATTTTGGGGAGTTTATGGTGCTGGGCTTCTGGTTCATGCTCTGCCTGCGGGTGTATACCCGGCACTATATCCGGCACATCAGCTGGCCCCTGCTGCTGGGCCTGCTCATCGCCAATGCGGATGAGCTTATCCAGCTCTACGTCTCCGGCCGCTCCTCCAGCGTCACCGACGTTTGGATCGACTTCGGCGGCGTCTGCGCCGGAGTGGGAGTGGCACTGGTCATTCTGGTGGTCTGCGGCGGCTTCTGGTATCTTTTGGGGTTTGGAAGCCACCGGCAAATGGAATAAACGGGATAACTGTTCAAAAAGAAGAACGCCAGCCCGGATGCGCACTGCATCAGGGCTGGTGTTCTGTTATGGAGCAGGTGAAGGGAATCGAACCCTCGTAGCCAGCTTGGGAAGCTGGAGCTCTGCCATTGAGCTACACCTGCATCTCCGGGTGAACGAAGGTATTATACCACCACCGGAGTTGAGTTGCAAGGGAAAATTGTGTCGGGCGTCATTTTTTTCGCCGGGGCAGATTCTTCTGATAGAGGAGATACAGCCCGTCCAGGAGCAGATCCGGCTCAATATGGAGCGTCCGCTTGCAGCAGGGGCCTACCAGACTGCTCAGACCACCGGTGAGCACCACGGAGACCGGCTCCCCCAGCTCCTCCGTCACCCGGTCAATGAGCCCGTCCATCATGGCGGCACAGCCATAGATGGCGCCGGACTGCATACAGTCCACCGTGTTGGTGCCGATGAGGGCCTTGGGAGTGGCAAAGTTGATATAGGGCAGCTGAGCGGCCCGGGCGGACAGGGAGTCCACCGACACCCGGAGACCGGGAATAATCATGCCGCCGATATAGTCCCCGTTTTTGGCGATGACCGAGAGGGTGGTGGCGGTGCCCATGTCAAAGACGGCGATGGGGGTGGGGTATTTGGCCAGGGCGGCCACGGCGTCCACCACCAGGTCGCTGCCCAGAAGGGCGGGGTTGTCCATGCGGATATTCAGCCCGGTTTTCAGGCCGTTGCCCACCACCATGATCTGCTTGCCGGTGAGCAGATAGATGGCCCGGGGGACGATGGTACGGAGAACGGGCACCACCGAGGAGAGGATGCCCCCCTCGATCTGGTCGGGAGAGACGCCGTGCATGGCGAGAATGCCCTGAAAGATCAGAGCGTATTCGTCCTCCGTCTTGTTCCGGTCACTGGCGCACCGGGCGGAAAACACCCGCCGGCCCTGCTCCAGGCCGCCCAGGACAATGTTGGTATTGCCAATATCAATGGCCAAAATCACAGCAAACGCCGCCACTCCTGTCAGATTGGGGGCAAACGCCTCCTAATATTTTCTTATTCTACACACCGGCATCGGAATGTCAACTGTTTTTTCGGGAGCTTGTAAGGGACACGCCGGGGGAGCGAGAAAAACAGCGGAAAACCTGTGCTTCTTTTCAGTCTGAATTAAGGCAGTCGGACTAAAATGGGAAAAAACACCAGAGGAGGCAAAGCAAAAAATGAAAATTCTGGTCATTGAGGACGAGCGGCTGCTGGCCGATTCTATTAAAACGCTGCTGGAGACCCAAGGGCATCAGGTGGAGACCGCCTATGACGGGGAGACCGGGGCGGAGTACGCCGAGCTGGGGGTGTACGACCTGCTGGTCCTGGACGTGATGATGCCCCGGATGGACGGGTTCCAGCTGGCCCGGCGGGTCCGGCGGCAGCACAACAGCGTCCCCATCCTCATGCTCACCGCCAAGTCCGATGTCACTGACCGGGTGGAGGGGCTCAACGCCGGGGCGGATTACTATCTGACCAAGCCCTTTGACACCCGGGAGCTGCTGGCCTGTGTCAATGCCCTGCTCCGCCGCCAGGGGGAGCAGGTGGACGTGCTCACTTTTGGCAACACCAGCCTGGACCTGGCCAGCGGCACCCTCTCCTGCGGGGAGAGCCGGATCCGCCTCTCCGCCAAGGAGTTCGAGGTCATGCGCCTGCTGATGCAGCGGGGAGACCGGAACCTGCCCAAGGAACAGATTTTGGCCAAGGTCTGGGGCTTTGACTCCAATGCTGTGGAGAACCACGTGGAGGTGTACGTGGGCTTCCTGCGGAAGAAGCTGCGGAGCATCGGCTCTGACATCCGTATCGATGCGGTGCGTCGGATGGGCTATCACCTGGAGGCGGGCGAGACATCATGATACGCCGTTTGCGAATTAAGTTCATCTGTGCCAATATGGCCATCGTCACTGCCATGCTGACGGCGATTTTCGTGGCGATGTATCAGGTCAACCGGACGACGCTGGAAGAGGAGATCGTGGACCAGATGCGGATGATGGTGGCGGCGGACACCGTACTCAGCCAGGGAGAACGGCAGGCTGCGCCTCCCTCCTGGGTGTGGGATAACTGCTTTATCCTGCAATTGAACCAAAACGGCTCGGTGATCGGCGTGACCCAGCAGGGCACCGACACGCCCCCGGACTGGTCGGTGCTGGAGGAACTGGCGGAGATCGCCCTGTCCGACGGCAGGGAGAGTGCCATCCTGGAGGGGTACAGCCTCCGCTATTGCCGTGTCAGCGCCCCCATGGGAGATTGCCTGGTCTTTGTGGACTCCAGCTATGAGCAGAGCCGCCTCCAGAATGCCCTGTGGAACAGTCTGCTGATGGGGGCAGCCAGCTTTGCCGCCTTTCTCGTCATAAGCATACTGCTGGCCCGGTGGGCGATCAAGCCGGTGGAGCAGGCCTGGAAGGAGCAGCGGCAGTTTGTGGCCGACGCCTCCCACGAGCTGAAGACCCCGCTGACGGTCATCCTCACCAACGCAGAGCTGCTCCAGGAGCCGGAATATGACCCGGCGGCGAAGCAGATCTTTTCCCAGCATATCCTGGTCATGTCCCGGCAGATGCGGGAGCTGATCGAGCAGCTGCTGGAGCTGGCGAGGGTGGACAACGGCCTGCCCAACGCCGCCCGACAGCGGGTGGACTGGAGCAAGGCAGTGGCGGATGCGGTGATGATGTTCGAGCCGGTGTGCTTCGAGCGGGGGCACAGCGTCACCAGCTGGATAGAGCCGGGGCTGGAGGTGCAGGGAGACCCCGTCCGGCTCCAGCAGGTGGCGGAGATTCTGCTGGACAATGCGGGCAAATACGCCAACCCCCATTCCGTGATCGAGGTGGACCTGCGGCGCATCTCCCCCAAGCAGTGCCTCCTGTCGGTCAGCGACCCGGGTGCGCCTCTCTCCCGGGAGGATTTGAGCAACATCTTTAAGCGGTTCTACCGCACCGACCCTGCCCGGGAGCGCAACGGCAGCTACGGCCTGGGGCTGGCTATCGCCGAGGGCATCGTCACCGGCTGCCGGGGCAAAATCTGGGCGGAGAGCGAAAACGGCATCAATACCTTCTATGTGCGTCTGCCCCTGCTCCGACAGGGACGGAAGGAAAAAGCCCTCCCGGAGGGGCGGAGATAAGAACAGCATGATCTGGGAGCCGGACGGAGAGTTCTCCTCCGGCTCCTATGCTGCCTGGAAGCCTTATTTTTCCGGAAATACGAGAATAACCCTTTTCAAACGGCCGGTTTTCGTTGTATACTAATAATCAAGGATAGCTTTGAGAGAGACGGCCCGGTGCAGGGGACGAGAACTGCCCGGACGGGAGGGTGCCATGAACAACAGAGACCGCAGATTGGACGACCTGATCCGAAATCTGCCCAACATACCCTGGTGGGTCATTATCGTCTGCTTTTGCCTGGGGGCTACCGCCCCGGCGGCGGTGGTGCTGCTGATTATGAAGCTGGTGAAAGACTTCCACACCGGCAGTGGCAGCAACCGGAAGCAGACGGGCAGTGCCTCGTCTCATAAGCAGACTCAGCCTGCCGGAGGCTATCAGCCGGGGCGAGCCTTTCCCTACGTCAAGCTGAAGGACGGAAAGGGCTGGACGGTGGCCGGAGCGATATTGATCGCACTGTTCGGGCTTGCATTCTTCTCTGTTGTGGCGGACTGGATGCCCTATTATCCCCAGTATGTTCTGGAGGACGGGTGGTTTCCCTTGCTCATGACGGGGGTAGGCATCTGGATGACCGCCAAGGGAGGCCGTCTGAACCGGCGGCAGCGGAAGTATAAGCAGTACCTGGCCCGAATGGGCAACGAGCCCCTTATTCCCCTGCGCCCCCTGGCAGAGTCTATCCCGGCAGATATGGATGAGGTGTGCGAGACGCTCCAGGAGATGATCGATCTGGGGGTATTCGGAGAGCGGGCCTATCTGGACGTGGGCTCTGAGACCCTGGTGGTGGACAACACCTATGCCAGACCGGAGCCAAAGGCTAAAAGAAAGAAAGCCCCGGAGCCTGAGGCGGACCATCTGGACTTCTCTGCCGAGGACAACATATTAAAGCAGATCCGCAGCGCCAACGACCACATCCCAGACGCAGAAATCAGCCGGAAGATCGACCGTATCGAGGAGATCACCCGGAATATCCTCTATTATCTGAAAAAACACCCGGAGCGGGCCAACGAGCTGCACACCTTCCTGGACTACTACCTACCTACTACCCTGAAAATGCTCAACAAATACGCCGAGCTGGACGCCCAGCAGGTGACGGGTGACAACATCGACGGCACCAAGCGCCGCATTGCGGGCATCCTGGACAAGGTAGTGGAGGGCTTCGAGATGCAGCTGGACAAGCTGTTTGAGGGCGATATGCTGGACATCGCTTCGGACATCGACGTGTTGGAGCGGATGCTCCAGCGGGACGGCCTCTCCGGGGAGATGAAGATTCCCAAGGCTCCCAAAGCACCGGACAAGGGAGGCTACACCCCTCATTTGACCCTGGACCCGGAGGAGACTGCCTCCGGCGGCGCAGCGGCCCAGACCCGGCCCCGGGAGAAGAAGAGGTACGACGATCTGGGAACGTGGTAATTGCCCTTCCCTGACAGAGACAGTCGAATTTGCTCTCTTTCCATCTGTTTGCTAAAAAGAGAATGCCCTGAAACCGCCGGGACCCGGTCTGGGAACGGGAGAGAAGGGCAGGGGGATCTCGGCTTGGAGGAGCGGCCAAATTGTCTGGATCAGGGACAGAAAGCCGCTTTTCCCGAAGCTTCGCCGGAGGAAGGGCAGGATTCTTCCGGCAGATATGGAAAAATCAAAACAGAACAGCTTGGCGGGGAAGGAGCGGCTTGCTCCGTCCCCGCCGTTTTGCGGGTGGGCTATTTTTGAATGATTTGTGAATTTCATTGGAAATACCCCTCAAAGGGCTTGCATTTTTGCGGCGGATGGGTTATGATAACACTGTTCTTAGCACTCGGGACTTTAGAGTGCCAGAACGAGGACCCTTTTTACTTCGTTAATTCTTATTTTTATAGGAGGCATTCACTATGAAACTCAAGCCTTTAGCTGACCGGGTCATCCTGCGGATGATCGAGGCCGAGGAGACCACCAAGGGCGGCATCATCCTCACCAGCGCAGCCAAGGAGAAGCCGGAGATCGCCGAGGTCCTGGCTGTCGGCCCCGGCGGCACTGTGGACGGCAAGGAGGTCGTCATGACCGTCAAGGTGGGCGACAAGGTCGTCACCGGCAAGTATTCCGGCACTCAGGTCAAGGTGGACGGCGAAGAGCTGACCATCGTTCGGCAGAGCGATATTCTCGCCATTGTAGAGTAACACACACTCATCTCAACTATTGGAGGTAATCGATTATGTCTAAACTCATCAGCTACGGCGAGGAAGCTCGCCGGTCTCTCCAGAGCGGCGTAGACCAGCTGGCCAACACCGTCAAGATCACCATGGGCCCCAAGGGCCGGAACGTGGTTCTGGGCAAGAAGTACGGCTCTCCCCTCATCACCAACGACGGCGTGACCATCGCCAAGGAAATCGAGCTGGAGGACCCCTTTGAGAACATGGGTGCTCAACTGGTGAAGGAGGTCGCCACCAAGACCAACGATGTGGCCGGTGATGGCACGACCACCGCCACCCTGCTGGCCCAGGCCATCGTCTCCGAGGGCCTGAAGAACCTGGCCGCCGGGGCCAACCCCATGGTCATGAAGAAGGGCATCTCCAAGGCCACCGCCGCCACTGTGGAGGCGATCAAGGCCAACAGCCAGCCCGTCTCCGGCCCGGACGACATCGCCCGCGTCGGCACCATCTCCTCCGGCGACGAGTCCGTAGGCACCCTGATCGCCGATGCTATGGAGAAGGTCTCCCACGACGGCGTCATCACCGTAGAGGAGTCCAAGACCGCCGAGACCTATTCTGAGGTTGTGGAAGGCATGCAGTTCGACCGGGGCTATATCACCCCCTATATGGTCACCGACACCGAGAAGATGGAGGCCGTCCTGGACGATCCCGCCATCCTCATCACCGACAAGAAGATCTCCTCCATCCAGGAGCTGCTGCCTCTGCTGGAGCAGATCGCTCAGTCCGGCAAGAAGCTGCTCATCATCGCTGAGGACGTGGAGGGCGACGCCCTGTCCACTCTGATTGTCAACAGCCTGCGTGGCACCCTGCGGGTGGTCTGCGTCAAGGCTCCTGGCTTCGGCGACCGTCGGAAGGAGATGCTTCAGGACATCGCCGTTCTCACCGGCGGCACCGTCATCTCCGCCGACACCGGCATGGAACTGAAGGAGGCCCAGATGTTCCACCTGGGCTCCGCCCGTCAGGTGAAGGTCACCAAGGAGAACACCACCATCGTGGACGGCGGCGGCGACCCCGCCGAGATCAAGGCCCGTGTGGGTCAGATCCGTTCCCTCATCGCCAACACCACCTCCGACTATGACCGGGAGAAGGCCCAGGAGCGGCTGGCCAAGCTGGCCGGCGGCGTGGCCGTCATCCGGGTGGGCGCTGCCACTGAGTCCGAGATGAAGGAGAAGAAGCTCCGTGTGGAGGACGCCCTGAACGCCACCCGTGCCGCTGTGGAAGAGGGCATTGTGGCCGGCGGCGGCACTGCCTATATCAATGCCATCCCCGCTGTGGAGGCTCTGCTGGCCGACGCTGAGGGCGACGAAAAGACCGGCATCTCCATCATTGCCAAGGCCCTGACCGCTCCCGTGAAGCAGATCTCCGCCAACGCCGGTATCGACGGCGGCGTAGTGCTGGATAAGATTCAGTCCTCCGGCAAGGTGGGTTATGGCTTCGACGCCTACAAGGAGGTCTATTGCGACATGATCCCCAGCGGCATCGTCGATCCCACCAAGGTGACCCGCTCCGCTCTGGAGAACGCCGCCTCCGTGGCCTCCATCCTGCTGACCACCGAGTCCGTGGTGGCCGACAAGCCCGAGCCTCCTGCGCCCCCTGCCCCCGCTAACCCGGACATGGGCTACTAAGCACAGACCAAATCCTTTATCATGCGACTCCCGCCAGGGCGACCCGGCGGGAGTCGTAACCGTTTCAGGAGATATTTCGATTATCGGTCTAACAGTGTAACCGGACGCATATCCTTCCTGAGAGGGGACAAACAGAAACGGAGAGACAGCTATGAAGCAAAAAACCACCTGGCAGCAGAGACGGGAACAGTTCCGACAGGCTGCCCACTCCCGGGGCGTCACCCTGGCGGTCTACCTGGTGCTGCGACTGCTGGTCATCTTCTGCATGATTCGTCAGTTTATCCAGGGGAACTACAACTATGTGATGCTCTGCGTCCTGTCCCTGGTCATTATGGTGGTGCCCTCCTTTTTGCGGGGCAGGTTCCGGATCTATCTGCCGGATGCGCTGGAGGTGTCTATCTACGTCTTTGTGTTCGCCGCCGAGATTTTGGGGGAGATCGGCAACTTTTACGGCTATATCCCCTTCTGGGACACCCTGCTCCACACATTTAACGGCTTCCTGGCGGCCTCTGTCGGCTTCAACCTGGTGGAGCTGCTCAACACCCACACCAAGCGGATGAACATGGCCCCCCTGTTCGTGGCCATTGTGTCCTTTTGCTTCTCCATGACGGTGGGGGTCATGTGGGAGTTTGTGGAGTTTTCCGCAGACCAGCTCTTTTATCTGGATATGCAGAAGGACGAGATCGTCACCACCGTCGGCTCTGTCTCCCTCAACCCGGAGGCGAAAAACGATCCGGTGGTCGTCCGGGACATCGCCTATACTGTCCTCTACGACGCCGACGGCAACGAGCTGGCGGTGGTGGAGGGCGGTTACCTGGACATCGGCATCGTGGACACCATGGAGGATCTGCTCGTCAACCTGGTGGGGGCGCTGACGTTCTCCATTTTCGGGTGGTTCTACCTCCACAGGAAGCAGGGGAAGGAGTCCATCGTGGATTACTTTATCATCACCATGGAACCGAGAGAGGAGCGGGTGGACGCCCTGACCGGAGAGCCGACGGAGCCGGACGCCCCGCCGGACGAGACGAAATAGGCTCCGGATGTCCTACGTTCCGCCTCCTTTTTGGACAAAATTCAAATATCGTCCAAATTTGTAACGGTTCGGGCCGATTGCGCAAAAATCCGACAAACGGGAAATTTGTCCGGTGCAGGCCGAAAAAAGACGGGCTATAATCGGGCATAACAAGTCGGAAAACATTGCGTATGGGCCGGAAGTCCGGCTGCAATGACGGCAAAAAAGGAGGCCCATTTTATGGACGTAGGAAATGCAATCAAAAAATTCGGCGTGGAGCAGGCCCTGGCCTATCTCCAGAAGGACCCGGAGACCAACCTGAAAAAGCTGATGGATGCGGCGGACAAATATGCCGGGGGACTGTTCCCCCGGCAGCGCAATGCGATCCGGGACGCCATTTATAACCCCGACAACCTCTATCACCAGTACATCCTGCGTCTCATCAAGGACACAGATGAGGACGTACTGAAGACGGTGGCCACCAACTTCTTCATTAACGTCAACATGATCGGCTGGCCCCTCCAGGACAAGATGCGGGAGAAGTACGGCTGCAACATCCCCTGGGCCATCCTGCTGGACCCCACCTCCGCCTGCAACCTCCACTGCACCGGCTGCTGGGCGGCAGAGTACGGCAACCGGCTGAACCTGTCCTATGACGAGATCGACAGCATCATCCGCCAGGGCAAAGAGCTGGGCGTCTATATGTACATCTACACCGGCGGCGAGCCGCTGGTGCGGAAGAAGGACATCATCCGCCTGTGCGAGAAGCACGACGACTGTATCTTCCTGTGCTTCACCAACGCCACCCTCATCGACGAGCAGTTCGCCGACGATATGCTCCGGGTGAAGAACTTCATCCCCGCCATCTCCCTGGAGGGCTTTGAGGAGGCCACCGACGGCCGCCGGGGCCAGGGGGTCTATCAAAAGGTTATCCACGCCATCCAGCTGCTCCATGAGCGCCGCCTGGTGTTCGGCATCTCCGCCTGCTACACCAGCGCCAACCTGGACTCCATCACCTCGGAGGAGTTCTACGACAGCCTGATCGACCTGGGGGTCTACTTCATCTGGTACTTCCACTATATGCCCGTGGGCAACGACGCCAGCCCCGATCTGCTGCTCACCCCGGAGCAGCGGGAGACGATCTATCACCGCATCCGCCACTATCGGGCCACCAAGCCCTTGTTCCCCATGGACTTCCAGAACGACGGTGAGTTTGTGGGCGGCTGTATCGCCGGCGGCAGACGGTATCTCCACATCAACGCCAACGGCGACGTGGACCCCTGCGTCTTTATCCACTATTCCAACTGCAACATCCGGGAGTGCACGCTGCTGGAGGCCCTCCAGTCCCCCATCTTTATGGCCTATCACGACGGCCAGCCCTTCAACGACAACCATCTCCGGCCCTGCCCCATGCTGGAAAACCCGGACGCCCTGCGCAAAATGGTCAAGGAGACCGGCGCCCACTCCACCGACCTGGAGTCCCCGGAGACGGTGGATCACCTGTGCGACAAGTGCGTGGAGTACGCCGCCAACTGGAAGCCCACCGCCGACCGGCTGTGGAAGGAGTCCCAGGAGGAGAAGGCAAAGCGCCAGGCCCAGCGGGAGCTGGAAGAGCAGCAGGCCCAGCAGAAGAAGAAAAAGTGATTTTTTTGACGGATTGCCCGTGGAGCAAGGTCAGCCCTGCTCTGCGGGCATTTTCCAACCTCCGGTTGGAGGAGCTCAACCAACCGGTCATTGCGTTTTCACCCGGGATTTGCTAGGATAAGAGCACAAAACAGGGGCCGGAGGCGGCCCAGAAAGGATGAACGGGTATGAAAGACTTTGATTTGGGAGGGAGGATCGCCTCCCTGCGACGGGCAAAGGGCTGGACGCAGGAAAAGCTGGCCCGGGCTCTGGGCGTGAGCAACCAGGCAGTGTCCAAGTGGGAATCCAACCTCTGCTGCCCGGATGTACAGCTGCTCCCTGAGATCACAGATCTGTTTGGCGTCACTTTGGACGAGCTGTTTGGACGGTCAGCGCCGGAGCAGGGCGTGCCAGTGGAGAGCGGCCTCCCCTGGGAGGATGACGGGAAGCTCCGGGCGGTGCTGTTTGCGGGGAGGAAATGTCTGAGACATCAGCCGGTGCATGAAACGATCCGGATGGAATTCCGGTATACCGGCCCAGCCCTGGATATTGAGAGCGACTTCGCCGTGACCGTCTGTGAGGGCAGCACGGTGGAGGGCAATGTGAACGCCGGAGACGGTGTGACCTGCGGGGAAGTGAGAGGCAGCGTCACCGCCGGGGACGGTGTGCGCTGCGGCAATGTGGGAGGTAACGTCACCGCCGGGGATGAGGTGACATGCGGCGACGTGGGCGGCAGCGTCATGGCGGGGGCCAGCGCCTCCTGCCAATCTGCAAAAGGCAATATCCTCTCCTCGGACTGGTTCCCCTTCGATCAGAGAAGGTGACCGGAGCCGGTCCAGGAGTGCAGAAATGCCCGAACAGGACGGCGGTAACGCCGGAGGTTCGGGCATTTTTTTCGCTGTAAGACTTTACAATCGGGAGAAATCTGGTATAATAAGGTCTGCTGAGTTCGCCGCAGGGCGACACATGGGCCTGTAGCGCAGCTGGGAGCGCATCACATTCGCATTGTGGGGGTCGTCGGTTCGAATCCGATCAGGTCCACTAGAGTTCCGGGAATCATCGAACCGATGATTCCCGGAATTTTTTGATTGCCACAGCGTAACACCTACATACTTTAACGCTTTACCACGCAACTTCCCCTTGCATCAAAAGGGGTTATCGTCTATAATGCTCATGTACGGTTCACTGGTCATTCTTTCCGTACAGAGGAGCAATTCATTATGGTCAAAGCAATCGTAGGAGCCAACTGGGGCGACGAGGGCAAGGGCAAGATCACCGATATGCTGGCCCGGCAGTCCGACATCGTGGTACGGTTCCAGGGCGGAGCCAACGCTGGCCACACCATTATCTGTGACTACGGCAAGTTCTCCCTGCATCTCCTGCCCTCCGGCGTGTTCTATCCCCATACCACCAACATCATCGCCAACGGCGTGGCTCTGAATGTGGAGAGCCTGACCCGGGAGCTGAAGCATCTGGAGGACGGCGGCGTTCCCGCCCCCCATCTGATGGTCTCTGACCGGGCGGAGCTGCTGATGCCCTATCATGTGCTGTTCGACGCCTACGAGGAGGAGCGGCTGGGCGGCAAGGCCTTCGGCTCCACCAAGAGCGGCATTGCTCCCTTCTATTCGGACAAATATGCCAAAAACGGCATCCAGGTGGCGGACCTGGACGACCCCCAGCGTCTGCGGGATCGGCTGGAGTACGTCTGCGGTCTGAAAAACGTCCTGCTGGAGCACCTGTACCACAAGCCCCTGCTGAACGTGGACGAGCTGTTTGACCAGCTCATGGGCTGGCGGGAGGTCCTGCTGCCCTATGTGGGAGACACCGTCACCTATCTCCACGACGCCGTTCGTGAGGGAAAACAAATTCTCCTGGAGGGGCAGCTGGGCAGCATGAAGGACCCGGATCTGGGCATCTACCCCTATACCACCTCCAGCCATACTGTGGCGGGATTCGGCTGCGTGGGAGCCAGTATCCCCCCCACCGCCGTAGAGGACGTGATCTGCGTCACCAAGGCATATTCCTCCTCTGTGGGTTCCCACAAGGAGCCGTTCGTCTGCGAGCTCACCGGAGCGGAGGGCGAGGAGCTGCGCCGCCGGGGCGGCGACAGCGGCGAGTACGGCGCCACCACCGGGCGGCCCCGCCGGGTGGGCTGGTACGACGCTGTGGCCAGCCGGTACGGCTGCATGGTCCAGGGGGCAACCCAGGTGGCCATGACCTGTCTGGACGTGCTGGGCTACCTGGATGAGATCAAGGTGGTCACCGGCTACGAGATCGACGGCCAGATGACGGACGTGTTCCCCGTCCCCGCCCGTCTGAACCGGGCCAAGGCGGTGTACACCACCCTCCCCGGCTGGAAGTGCGACATCCGGGGCTGCACCGAGTATGAGGAGCTGCCCGAACAGGCGAAGGACTATGTGGACTTCATCGAACAGCAGATCGGCGTGCCCATCACCCTGGTCTCCACCGGCCCCAAGCGGGAGGAGATCACCCGCCGGACGCCCAGGCTGTGACGGACGGCAAACAAGTCTCCCTGACCGGGCGACCATCCGGTCAGGGAGGTTTTGGACAGAAAAACCGCAGCCATTAGAAGCTGCGGTTGGATTGCGATTTTGGGTAAAGTATGGTATAGTATGATTAGCTTTTGGAAGAGGCGATTATTGTGGTCGATTGTAAAATGAAGTTGAACACCTAAAAAATCCATAGCGATTGAATC
>JAJQEM010000147.1 GCA_021201635.1 Clostridiales bacterium
ATTCAATCGCTATGGATTTTTTAGGTGTTCAACTTCATTTTACAATCGACCTATAGATTTCTTTAAAAATGGTGTCGAAAAGCGTGCTCCCCTTGGCTCCCTCTTGGAGGGAGCTGGCTGCCCGCAGGGCAGACTGAGGGAGGGCGGTAGGGGCTATCGTTTAATAAAAGCCTCCGGCGAATTCGTATCGACTCCATGCGAATTCGCCCGGGTGCCTATCTAGTCGTGGGTGCCTGCTGCACCCCTCCACCGCCTGCTGGCGGTCCCCCTCTACCGCTTTGCGGCACTTACGCCCTTTCAGGGGAGGTCAGAGTGCCTGCAGTCCCTTGGCTCCCCTGAAAGGGGAGCTGTCGCCGCAAGGCGACTGAGGGGTGCAGCATGCTCTATCGAACTGCCGAAATCTTCCGGCGAATTCGTATCAGCTCCCATCAACGGGAGAACACCCTCCCCCCTCCAGATACCCCTCCACCAGAGGCAGAAAGGCGGAAAAGGCATTGGGCACCGGGTAGGTCTCCCGGAGGGCGGCGTTGTCCGCCCAGACCCAGCCGTCGGGGATTTGGTCGTTTTCCAACGTCAGCCAGACCCCCCGCATCTGCCATTCAATGTGGGTGAAGATGTGCCGCCCGGCTCCGGCATCCTCAACATGGGAAATGTCCAGAGGCCAGGGGGCAAAGCCCTCCGCCTCCACAGTGTTGGGGAACTCCCACAGGGAGGCCAGCAGTCCTTTCTCCGGCCTGCGCCGGAGGGCGATCTTGCCCTGATAGCGGATGAGCCAGACGGTGCGCCGCTCTACCCGCCGGGGCTTTTTGGGGGATTTCACCGGGAGCCGGTTCACCGTGCCCTCCTGTCTCGCCCGACACAGCCCGGAGAGAGGACACCGGTTACACAGGGGTGCGCCGTTGGGCAGACAGACCAGGGCCCCCAGCTCCATAAGAGACTGGTTGAACTGTCCGGGGGCGTAGACCGGAAGGATTTCCTGAATCAGCTCCCGGATGGCCGCCTTGGTCTCCGGACGGCCGATGTCCGAGTCGTCCCCCGTGAGCCGGGCCACTACCCGGAGCACGTTGCCGTCCACGGCGGGGACGGGCTGACCAAAGGCGATGGAGGCGACGGCCCCGGCGGTGTACTCCCCCACCCCGGAGAGGGAGAGAATGTCCTCATAGCGGGAGGGGAATGCGCCGCCGTATTGGGTCATGACCTGCCGGGCGGCCTTTTGCAGGTTTCTCGCCCGGTTGTAATAGCCCAGGCCCTGCCACAGCTTTAACAGCTGCTGCTCGTCTCCGGCGGCCAGGGCTTCCACCGTGGGAAAGACCTCCATGAACCGCTGAAAGTAGTCCAGCACCGCCGCCACCCGGGTCTGCTGGAGCATGATCTCCGACACCCAGACCTTGTAGGGCTGAGGGTCGCTCCGCCAGGGGAGGGTGCGGGCGTTGTCCCGGAACCACTCCAGCAGGGGAAACACGATCTCGCTCAACTGTGTCTGCCACTCCATCGGTTCCCCTCCCCTCTGTCTGCTCCCTATTATATCCGTATCCGGGGCTGATTGCAAACACTTTCCCCCCATTTGCCATTTTCCCCATCTCCTGCTATACTAAGGGCAGAAATGCAACGGATGGGAGGCCGCTCTATGGAAGTGCTGATTATCGAGGACGAACGGCTCATCGCCCAGACCATCGCCGACCTGCTGGAGACCCAGGGGGACCGGGGCACCATCGCCCTGGACGGCCCCACCGGTCTGCGGGCGGGGCTGGAGCGGCCCTGGGACGCCATCATTTTGGACGTGATGCTGCCGGGGATGGACGGCTTTCAGGTCTTGCGGGAGCTGCGGGGCCGGGGGGTGGGTACCCCGGTGCTCATGCTCACCGCCCGGACACAGCTGGACGACCGGGTGACCGGTCTGGACAGCGGGGCGGACTACTACCTGACCAAGCCCTTTGAGGCAAAGGAGCTGCTGGCCTGTGTGCGGATGCTCACCCGCCGCCGGGAGAAGGCCGCACCCGCCGTGCTCACCTTCGGCGACCTGCGGCTGGAGCTGCCCTCCTGCCTGCTCTGCTGTGGGGAGCGGTCTGTGCGGCTGAGCCGGAAGGAGTTTGAGATCATGGGCCTGCTGCTGGAGCGGCAGGGACAGAACGTCTCCAAGGAGGCCATCCTGCAAAAGGTGTGGGGAAGTGGAGAGAGTGCCGACGGGGGCAGCGTGGAGGTCTATATCTCCTTCCTGCGGAAGAAGCTCCAGCACCTGGGGAGCCGCTGCGCCATCCGCACCCAGCGCACCCAGGGCTACCGGCTGGAGGTGGCGGCATGATAAAACGGCTGCGGCGCAAATTTATCCTTATTATTATGCTGCTAGTGGGGGCCATGCTGGCCGCCGCCTGCCTGGGCTTTCTGTTCACCATGAGGAGCAGCCTGGAGGAGGCCAGCGTCTCCGTCCTGGAGCGGGTCATCTGGGAGGACGAGACCCCCGCCTGGTCGGTGGAGGAAAACGAGGTCACCGTCTCCCTGCCCTATTTCACCGTGACCGTCATCCCGAACGGCAGCGCCGCCATCATTACCTCCAGCCAGTTCTACAGCCTAGACGACTCGGAGAGCCTGCTGGGAGCCATCAACGCCGCCCTGGAGCAGGAGGACAGCATGGGCCTGCTGGAGGACTACGGCCTGCGGTATCTCCGGGAGGCCACCCAGGTGGGCTGGCGGCTGGCCTTTGTGGACATCTCCTATGAGCAGAGCACCCTGGCTCAGGTGGCGGTGAACGTGCTGCTGGTGGGTCTGGCGGCGCTGGCGGTGTTGTTCGTCATCAGCGTCCTTCTGGCCCGGTGGGCGGTGCGTCCGGTGGAGCGCTCCTGGGCCCAGCAGCGGCAGTTCGTGGCCGACGCCTCCCATGAGCTGAAGACCCCGCTGACGGTGATCCTCTCCAACGCCGACCTGCTGGAAGAGGAGGAGGGCCTGTCCGAACAGGCCCGGCACTGGACGGAGAACATCCACATCGGCGGGGGGCAGATGCGGGAGCTGGTGGAGCAGATGCTCCTCCTGGCCCGGAGCGACAGCGACCAGGGCCAGCCGGTGAGCCTCCGGCCCACAGATCTGTCCGATTTGGCGGAGACGGCGGCCCTTATGTTCGAGCCGGTGGCCTTCGAGGCGGGAAAGCTGCTGGTGCAGGAGATCCAGAAGGACGTCGTGGTGGCGGGAGACGCCGCCCGGCTGAAGCGGCTGCTGGACATCCTGCTGGACAACGCCGTGAAGTACGCCGACCCCGGCGGGCAGATCCGCCTCTCCCTGACCACGGAGGGCAGACGGGCGCTGCTGACCGTCTCCGACCAGGGAACGCCGTTGGAGAAGGAGGAGCTGGAGCGTATCTTCCAGCGGTTCTACCGGGCGGACGAGGCCCGGAGCACCCAGGGCTTTGGCCTGGGGCTTGCCATCGCCCAGAGCATCGCCCGGGAGCACCACGGCAAGCTGTGGGTGGAGTCCGACCCGGCGGGGTGGAACAGCTTTTACTGCTCTCTGCCGTTGGGGTAAAAGCGGAAGAAAGTGCTGCAGCGTGTCAAAAAAAGAATTTTTGACACCAGGGCAACAGCATTTACTTTTCTCTCAGTCTGTTGTACAATTATGTAAACAAAGGAGGGAGAAAGATGCAAAAGCTGATAGAAT
>JAJQEM010000080.1 GCA_021201635.1 Clostridiales bacterium
ATGCTCTATAGGATACATGAAAAAACTTGTTTGAAGTTCGTTGCGCAAGTTGCGCACGCATGGAAGGGAAGATGCCACAATCGTGAACTACGGGGAGAATCCCCGAAAATGATAGTTCAAAAAACATGAAGGAGGAACAAACAACAATGAGCAAGATCAAGAAGCTGCTGGCGCTGGTCATGGCGCTGGCAATGGTTCTGTCTCTGGCGGCCTGTGGCAGTAGCGATACCACCACAGAGGACACCTCCACTGACGACACTACCACCGAGGAAAGCACCGACGACACCGAAGAGGCTGCTGACACCGAGGAAGAGGCCGAGGACACCACCGAGGAGACCTCCGGTGACGCCACCGCCTCTGGCGACGTCATCTCCCTGACCGTCTGGGGCGCTGAGGAGGATCAGACCCTGCTGGCCGAGCTGGTCGCTGGCTTTGAAGAGGCCTATGCCGGCTACGCCACCTTCGACATCCAGATCGGCGTGGAGTCCGAGTCCACCGCTAAAGACACCGTCCTCACCGACATCGAGGCCGCTGCCGACGTGTTCGCCTTTGCTGACGACCAGCTGGCTGACCTGGTGAACGCTGGCGCCCTCCAGTCCATCGACGCCCTGAACGACGCTCTGGTCGCCTATGCCGGCAAGAGCGTGGAGGACATCGAGGCCGCTAACGGCGCCGGTTCCGTGGCTGCTGCCACCATGAACGACACCCTGTACGCCTTCCCCATGGGCGGCGGCAACAACTACTTCCTGTACTATGACTCCTCCGTCCTGAGCGAAGAGGACGTGGCCTCCTGGGATTCCCTGCTGGCCGCTGCTGAGGCCGCCGGTAAGCAGGTGGGCATGACCCTGTCCTCCGGCTGGTACAACGCCTCCTTCTTCATCGGTGCCGGCTTCACCACCAGCCTGAACGACGACGGCACCACCAGCATCGACTGGAACGGCACCTCCTCTCTGGGCTACACCGGCGTGGACGTGGTCAAGAGCATGCTGACCATTGCCTCCAACTCCGCCTTCATGGCTATTGCTGACGGCGACATCTCCAACCAGATCGCTTCCGGCAGCCTGTGCGCCGCCGTCTCTGGCACCTGGGATGCCGAGGCCGCTCAGACCGCTTTCGGCGACGGCTATGCCGCCACCAAGCTGCCCACCTTCACCTGCGCCGGCGATCAGGTCCAGCAGGGCTGCTACTCTGGCTTCAAGCTGATCGGCGTCAACGCCTATTCTCAGAACGCCGGCTGGGCCGCTCTCCTGGCTGAGTACCTGACCAACGAGGAGTCCCAGACCGCCCGCTTTGAGGCCCGCCAGCTGGCTCCCACCAACACCAACGCCGCTGCCAACGAGGCAGTCTCCGCCAACACCGCCATCGCCGCTTCCTCCGCACAGGACGTTTACGGTGTTGTCCAGTCTGTGGGCGGCAAGTTCTGGGATCCCACCGCTACCTTCGGTGAGATGATCGCCCAGCAGACCCTCGACGTGAACGATGATGACGCCATCCAGGCCGCTCTGGACGAGCTGGTCGTCGGTGTCACCGCCGCTGTGGACTAATGGAACCGTCTGCGCTCTGCCATCCTGACAGATAGCTGACTCACGGCCCGTATGCACTCGCCGTGCATACGGGCTTTTCTTCCTCTGTAGCATCGAAAGAAATGGCAAGGAGGTTATCCATGAACAAACTCAAGTCCGGCTTCGGCGCTGTTGGCCGGTTCTTTGCGGACTTCGGCCATGCGATTGCCGATGGCGACATCTTCGTCAAGCTCTCCCTGGTCTGGTTCGGCGCCGGTTATCTGGGCCGGAAGCAGTACATCAAGGCCATCATCATGACCGCCCTGGAGGCGCTCATCATCGCCTACACCGTTCTGGTGGGCATTCCCTACATCTCTGACTTTGGCACCCTGGGCACGGTCCAGCAGGAGTCCGTGTTCAACATGGTGACCATGCAGAACGAGTTCAACGACTATGACAACTCCTTCATGATCCTGCTCTTCTCCGTCATCACTCTGGTTGTCTGGGCGTTTACCATCTACATCTGGATGTACAACGTCAAAAATGTCTACCGTCTCCAGAAGGACCAAGAGCACGGAAAGCACGTCAACAACTTCCTGGAGGATCTGAACGACTACATCAACCAGAAGTTCTACATCGTCCTCCTGGCCCTCCCCATTGCGGGTGTGGTGATCTTCACCGTCGTGCCGCTGATCATCATGATCTTTGTGGCCTTCACCAACTACGACCAAAACCATATGCCGCCCAGCGCTCTGTTTGACTGGGTGGGCCTGGATAACTTTATCAACCTGTTCGGCGGCGGCGGCATGACCGTGTCCTTTGGCTATGCCTTCGTCCGGGTACTGGGCTGGACCCTGGTGTGGTCCTTCTTCGCCACCCTGACCACCTACTTTGGCGGCATCCTCATGGCCCTGCTGGTCAACGGCAAGACCACCATGTGGAAGCCCATGTGGCGGGTGCTGTTTATGATTACCATTGCCGTGCCCCAGTTCGTCTCCCTGCTGCTGGTTCGGAACTTCTTCGCCGACAACGGCATTATGAACACCATCCTGCAAAACATCGGCCTGACCGGGTTCCTACAGGACATCGGACTGATCTCCAACAACTACATACCATTCCTGACAGCGCCAGGGTGGGCCCATGTGATGATTATTATCATCAACATCTGGATCGGCGTGCCCTACCAGATGCTCATCGCCAACGGCGTGCTGATGAACATCCCCTCCGAGCAGCTGGAGAGCGCCTCCATCGACGGGGCCAACTCCTGGCAGACCTTCTGGAACATCACCATGCCCTACGTGTTCAGCGTCACAGGGCCTGCACTGGTCACGGACTTTGTCAAGAATATCAACAACTTCAACGTGATCTATCTGCTCACCTCCAACTTCTACACCACCACCGACCAGGCCATGGCCAACTCCCAGGCAAAGGAGACCGACCTGCTGGTGACCTGGCTGTTTACGCTGACCCAGGACTACTATAACTACAAGATGGCTGCCACCATCGGCATTGTGATTTTTGTCATCTGCGCCGTCTTTACGCTGGTCGCCTTTAACAGGGTAGTAGCCCGCACCGGAGAGGGGGATTTTGCGTAATGAAACGGAAATACGTCAATATCGTCATCAAGCAGGTGGTCCTGGCTGTGCTGGCCCTCATTTGGCTGGTGCCCATCATCTGGCTGGTCGTCACCTCCTTCAGCGCCTACAACGGGCGCAACACCTCCACCTTCTTCCCCTCGGAGTGGAGCCTGACCCAGTATGAGAAGCTGCTCACCGGTGCGGACACCGTGGCCAACTTCCCGGCCTGGTTCATGAATACGCTGATCATCGCCATTGCGACCTGCGTCATCTCCACCCTGTTTGTGCTCATGGTGGCCTATGCCTTTGCCTGCATGGACTTCCGGGGCAGCAAGGGGCTGCAGAACCTGTCCGTCATCGTCAACCTGTTCCCCGGCGTTCTGTCCATGATCGCCGTCTACTTCGTGCTCAAGTCGGTGGGCCTGACCAACAGCCATCTGGGCCTGATTTTGGTCTACTCCGGCTCCTCCGGTCTGGGCTACCTGATCGCCAAGGGCTTCTTCGGAACAGTGCCCAAGGCCCTCCAGGAGGCCGCCAAGCTGGACGGCGCCAGCGAGGCCCGGTGCTTCATTCAGGTGGTGCTGCCCATGAGCCGTCCCATCATCGTCTACACCATCATCAGCTCCTTCCTGGTGCCCTGGATGGATTTCGTCTACGCCAAGATGATTCTGAACGCCGGCGTGTCCTCCCAGTGGACGGTGGCCATCGGCCTGTATAATATGCTGGACAAGAGCCTGATCAACACCTATTTCGGCCAGTTCTGCGCCGGAGGCGTGCTGATCTCCATCCCCATCTCTATCCTGTATATCATCATGCAGAAATTCTACGTCGAAGGTGTTACCGGAGGCGCTGTCAAGGGCTGATCCGTCTGGCCTGCCTGGGACTGCCCCGCTGCTTCCCTGCGGTGGGGCAGTCCGTCTGCCGGGAGAGCGGGCCAACTGCCCGCCCTGCCGGGCAAGAGAACCTGAGATAGATTGAACGGAAAGGAATTGGAGCTTATGAGCCAATTTGTGGTCAACATCATCCACCGGCCGGAGATGGTGCCGGAGTATGCGGAGAAGGTCACCGGCCACGGCAAGGCGGAGGACCTGGGCCGGAAGGCGCTGCTGACCGAGAGCCTGGACATCTTCAAGACCCAGCAGCAGCTGGCCCACGAGAACGGGCTGAAAACCACCATTCAGATGACCTACGCCAGCCTGTTCAACGACGAGGCGGTGGAGCTTGCCAAGGAGCACCACGCCAAGTACGGCGACGAGATCTCCCTGAGCCTGCTGGGACTGCCCTGCAAGGAGTTCCGGGAGAAGTACCAGACCAAGGACTTCTGCATCTGGATGTTCTCCATGGAGGACAAGAAGGCCATCGTCACCGATGTCTTTGAGAAGTTCCATGAGCGCTTCGGCTTCTACCCGGAGTCCACCGGCTCCTATTACATGGACGCCGACCTCATCAACTTCATCAAGGAGAAATATCCCTCCGTCAAGTGCGCCGTGGCCACCTGCTGGGAGGAGGGCCCCAAGGCCTACCACACCTGCAACAACAGCTGGTATACCTTTATGGACGGCGGACCCTGGGCCCCCTGGATCCCCTCCAAGGTCAACACCCATGCCCCCGCCGCCAATGCGGAGGAGGACTCCGGCATCGTGGCCATTCCCCATCTGAGCCGGGACCTGATCGCCTGCTACGACGGAAACGGCTCCAACTTCGGCACCCATCCCCAGAACGTCCTCCGGGGCATGATCTACGACACCGAGACCTGGGAGTACCCCTATCTCTACAACCTGATCGACCAGTACCGCTATCAGGAGAAGTTCAACAACGGCTACGCCTACAACATGATGTTCGTCGGCCCCGGCTGGATGAACAAGATGGGCCGGTGGGAGTCCCCCTACGAGCTGCTGAAAAAGAGCTACTCCGACGGCTGCGCCTATTACGGCAAGCTGAAAAAGGAGGGCAAGCTGCTGGACCTGACCATGAGCGAGTTTGCCGACTACTACCGGGCGAAGAAGCACTATACCGAGCCGGAGTGCGCCCTGTGGCGGGATATTCTCTACGGCAGCGACAAGCAGCTCTTCTGGTACTGCGACCCCAATATGCGGGCCTGCGTCAACATGGACCAGGGCGGGGCCATCGTGGACCTGCGGCCCTACGCAGCCAAGCTCTACTGGCCGGTGGGCATCGGCACCCCCCACGTCACCGACGCCAGCTACCCCTTCCTCATCCAAGAGAAGTACCGGGCGGGCTACTTCACCCACTACGCCGGTGAGGGCACCATCCGCAGCGCCAAGCTGTGCCACAACGGGGAGGAGGTCGATCTGGCCCTCTGCCGCACCAAGGCCCATTTCTCCCAGGAGGGGAGTGACCGGGTGCTGACTCTGGACCCGGTGGAGGTGGTGTTCTCCGACCTGACTGTCAAGCTCCAGACCGTCATCACCTTCCGGGAGGGAGACAGCACCATCCGCATTGACCGTCACATCCTGGAGATGAGCGACCCGGAGGCGGAGGTGGACATCAACGAGTACATGGTGGGCTGCTACGGCACCACCGAGTACGCCGAGGACATGACCAGCCTGACCCTGTCCGCCGAGAAGGGGGAGGGAGCGGTTTCCCTGCCCTACGAGTACAAGTGCCGGGAGGTGTCCATCCCTGGGGCGGACCGGGTCTCCTGCACCCTGCCTCCCATCCAGACGAAGGTGTCTCTCCTGGGCGAGGGGCCGGAAAAGGCGGGCTACTTCAAGGAGGGCTATGCCTTCAGCCCCGTGTTCACCCTGGGCTATACCGGGAAACTCTGTGAAAAGGAGGTCTTTACCACATGGCTCAAGCTGGAAAGGGCAAACTGAACTACCGCTGCCCCTCCTGCTTTATGCGGGACCTGGACATCGATATGTTCTACGACAGCAATAAGGGCGAATACTATTGTATCCGCTGCCAGTATACCGGCACGGAGGAGGACGTCCTGGCGAAGAACCAGCTGGCCCGGTTCCGCTACCGGGACATGATGAAGCGGTTCTCCATGGAGGACTTCGAGACCTTCGGCAGATAATTAGATCAGGGCCAGCCTCTTGGGAGACTGGCCCTGTAAGCCCCCGCAAGAAGGCTATTCTAAAAACGATTAGAATTTCAAAATTAAGTAAGCCCTCCGCAGGAGTTTTGTTGCGTCAGCAACAAAATAAAATGAAACTGTGCTTTTAGCCGGGCGTGTACCGGCAAAAGCACTCAGGGAGGCGACGACTGTGCGAGCGATAAGACGCCGCCCGCAGGCGGTGTGCAATGCGCAACCGCACGAAGTGCGGCTCTTAGCGCATTGCAGTGCGGAGAGGAGCCGCACAATCGAACCAAATGCAAGCATTTGGTTCGAGAGCCTGTCGTTTACGACAGGCTCTCAGGGCCAGCCTCTTGGGAGACTGGCCCTGCCCATGCGCCTGTGTGCGCTCATTATGACCAAAAAGGACTGATGAACCACATGACCAACTGGATTTCCGGCGTAGACCTCTCCACCCTGGCCGAGGTGGAACAGTGCGGCGGCGCCTTCCGGGACCGGGGGCGGGAGGCGGACGCCATGACCCTCCTCCATGAGCGGGGGGCCAACGTGGTGCGGCTCCGGCTGTGGAACGACCCCTATTCTCCCCAGGGCGAGCCCTACGGGGCTGGAACCTGCGACCTGAATTGCGTTCTCTCCCTGGCACCTCGGGCAAAGGCTCTGGGCATGGACTGGATGCTGGATTTTCATTACAGCGACTTCTGGGCAGACCCGGGCAAGCAGCGGCTCCCCAAGGCCTGGGTGGGCCTGGACGAGGACGGACTTGTGGAGGCGGTGTATACCTACACCGCCCAGGTGCTTGCCACCCTCCGGGACCGGGGCGCAGCGCCCCAGTATGTGGCGGTGGGCAACGAGCTGACCTATGGTCTGCTGTGGCCCCTGGGCCGGGCGCCCCGATACAAGACCATTGCCCGGCTCCTCTCCGCCGGTATCCGTGCCGTGCGGGAGCAGGCACCGGATGCCCTGGTCATGCTCCACCTGGACAACGGGGGAAATAACGAGCTGTACCGCACCTGGTTCGACCACTACCGACAGGAGGGGGGCGCTGATTTCGATCTGATCGGCCTGTCCTACTACCCCTTCTGGCACGGGACCATGGAGATGCTCCGGAACAATCTCCACGACCTGGCGGACCGCTTCGGCAAGCCCATGGTGGTGGCGGAGACCTCCTCCGGCTTCACCTTGGAGGACTATGCCCAGTATGAGCGGCTCTCTCCGGAGCACCGGAAGGGGATGGCCGCCACCCGAAAGCTGGCGGAGCACATTGACTACCCCATGACCCCGGATGGCCAGCGGGATTATCTCCGGGACATCGTGGACACCGTCCGGCAGACGCCCCACGGCCTGGGTTGGGGCTTTATCTACTGGGAGCCCGCCTGGATTCCCGTCCCCGGCAGCCAGTGGGCCAACGACTGCGTCTTTTCCTACATCCAGGAGCCGGGGCCGGGAGGCAACGAGTGGGCAAACCAGGCCCTCTTCGACTACGAGGGCAACGGACTGCCCGCCCTGGAGATGCTGGGGAGATGATCTCACAGTCAAGTCTGGGGAAAAAGCCCACAAAAAAGTATTGCAAAAAAAACAGCTTGCGTGTACAATGGTAGATGAAGCCAAGGAAAAAGGGAGGAACGCACATGGGCAGACCGATCCTGGTGGTCATGGCCGCCGGTATGGGCAGCCGCTTCGGCGGACTGAAACAGATCACCCCGGTGGACGACGAGGGACACATCATTATGGATTTCTCCCTCTACGACGCCCGGCGGGCCGGATTTGAAAAGGTGGTCTTTGTCATCAAACAGGCCATCGACGACACCTTCCGGGCCAACATCGGCAGCCGGATGGAGCCGTACTTTGATGTGAGATACGTCTATCAGGAGCTGGACCGGCTGCCGGAGGGCTACCGTGTGCCGGAGGGCCGGGTGAAGCCCTGGGGCACCGCCCACGCCATCGCCTGCGCCGCCCCCGAGCTGGACGGCCCCTTTGCGGTGGTCAACGCCGATGACTTTTACGGGCGCACCTCCTTCCAGACCATCTATGACTTTCTCTCCGGGGACGCCCCGGAGAACTGCCAGGCCATGGTGGGCTATCGCCTGAAAAACACCGTCACGGAAAACGGCTATGTGGCTCGGGGGGTGTGCCAGGTGGAGGACGGGCTGCTGGTGGACATCACCGAGCGCACCCACATCGAGACCCGCCCGGAGGGCATCGTCTACACGGAGAACGGCACGGACTTCCTGCCCCTGGACGGGGACAGCCTGGTCTCCATGAACCTCTGGGGCTTCCATGAGGGGATGAAGGACGAGTTCACCGGACGGTTCCCCGCCTTCCTGGAGGAAAATCTGCCCGTCAACCCCATCAAATGCGAGTATTACCTTCCCTCCGTGGCCAACGCCCAAATTCAGGAGGGGAGAGGTACCATCCGTGTCCTGCCCACCGAGGAGCAGTGGCACGGCGTGACCTACCGGGAGGACCTGCCCTCGGTGCAGGAGGCCGTCCGGCAGATGAAGGACGAAGGCATCTATCCCCGGCGGCTGTGGGAAACGGCGGCTCAGGGAGAATAAGAAGAAAGAGGAGGAAATTCACATGACAGCTTTAGTGACCGGCGGCAGCGGGTACATCGGGAGCCACACCTGCCTGGAGCTGCTCAACGCCGGGTATGACGTGGTGGTCATCGACAATCTCTGCAACTCCAGCCCCAAGTCCCTCCAGCGGGTGGAGGAGCTGGCAGGGGGGAAGCACATCCCCTTCTACCAGGCGGACGTCCGCAACCGGGCGGCCCTGACCAAAATCTTTGAAGAGCACACCATCGACTTCGTCATCCACTTCGCTGGACTCAAGGCGGTGGGGGAGTCGGTGGCAAAGCCTCTGGCCTACTACGACAACAACCTGAACGCCACCATGACCCTGTGCGACGTCATGGGGAGCCACGGCTGCAAGCGTATCGTGTTCTCCTCCTCCGCCACGGTGTACTCCGGCGATAACGAGATGCCCCTCTCCGAGAGCAGCAAGACGGGCAACTGCACCAACCCCTACGGCTGGACGAAGTACATGGGGGAGCAGATCCTCCGGGACATCGCCAAGGCCGACCCGGAGTGGTCGGCGTGCAACCTCCGGTACTTCAACCCCGTAGGCGCTCACGAGAGCGGCCTCATCGGAGAGGACCCCAAGGACATCCCCAATAACCTGATGCCCTACATCTCCCAGACCGCCATCGGTCGGAGAGACCACCTCTCCGTCTTTGGCAACGACTACGACACCCCCGACGGCACCGGCGTCCGGGACTATATCCATGTGGTCGACCTGGCCCGGGGCCATGTGGCCGCCCTGTCCTATCTCCAGGACCACAAGGGCGAGTGCATCTTCAATCTGGGCACCGGCGTGGGCTACAGCGTGCTGGATATGGTACACGCCTTTGAGACCGCCAACGGCATCGACGTGCCCTATGAGATCGCTCCCCGCCGCCCGGGCGACCTGGCCACCGTCTACTCCAGCCCGGAGAAGAGCCGCCAGGTGCTGGGCTGGGAGGCCACCCACAGCCTGGAGGATATGTGCCGGGACACCTGGCACTGGCAGAGCCTGAATCCCAACGGCTATCAGGACTAATATGATATTTCCCGTCCGCCGCCCCCGCCGGTTTGGCCCATCCGGTCATTCCCGACAGGGGCGGCGGGTCGGTCTGTCGAAACCTCACTCGAACACACAGCCGTACCGCCCGCCCAGGCAGTACGGCTGTGATTTTGAAAAAAATGTTGTAACGTTCCGCCCACTTGTGCGTCTACTGTTCAGAAAGGGAGGTGAGAGAGCCTGTGGAGCCTTTTGAGGATGTATATGACCGGTATTTCCGGGACGTGTTCCGCTTTGCCTATTCCCTGTGCGGCGACCAGCACCTGGCGGAGGACATCGCCCAGGAGACTTTTTTCAAAGCCCTCCGGCAGATGGATAGCTTCCGGGGAGAGTGCAGCGTGAAGAGCTGGCTGCTCCAGATCGCCCGGAACGACTATCTCAGCCGCTGTCGGAGGGACAAACGGCGCACCTCTCTGGAGGACGCCCCGGAGCCTGTCCAACCCGGGAGCGTGGAAGAGCGGCTGCTGGACCGGGAGTCCGCCATGGAGCTGCACCGCAGGCTTCACCGCCTGCCGGAGCCCTACCGGGAGGTGTTCTCCCTCCGGGTGTTCGGAGAGCTGTCCTTCGCCGACATCGGTGAGCTGTTCGGCAAGAGTGACAGCTGGGCCAGAGTGACCTTTTTCCGTGCCAGATGCAAACTAAAGGAGGAATCGACATGAAGCTGAACTGTGACGTGATGGACGACCTGCTGCCCCTGTACGCAGACGGGGCATGCAGTCGGGAGACGGCGGCGCTGGTGGAGGCTCATCTGGCGGACTGCCCCCGGTGCCGGGCCAGGCTGGAGCAGATGCGGGAGCCTGCGCCGTCGGAGGAGACGGTGCGGCAGCGGCAGGAGGAGGCGGCGCTGCTGGAGAACCAGACCGCCCGGGCCAGGACAAAGACCAGGCTGATGGGCCTTGCCTCCGCCGCTCTGGTGCTGCTGCTTGTCCTGCTGGTCAGCGGAATTTATCTGCTGTGGCACGAATATGTCTATGACCCCTACTATACAGTGCCGACCTCCGCCATCGAAATTCAGGAGGCCGGGGTGGACGAGGACGGGCTGATCTGCTTTACCCTGGAGGTCACGGAGGAAGGTCTGCTCAACTGCGGCTGGGGGACCAGTATCTATGACGACGAGCCTGGCGTCTGCTATCTCTCCCTGACCACCACTGACGAGGCAGCGGAGGACGAGCTGTGGAGAGGCTATTGGGACACCTTCTCCTCCGAGGAGCTGCTCCGCCGTGACGACAGAACCAATCTGACCCAGTACCAGAGCCTGACCAAAATCGTCTACCGTGACGACGACGGCAACGAGCTGGTCATCTACGACAGGGACGTCTCATAGAGACAGCACGCAAAAAAAGGCATCTGCCCGGAACCACCCGGACAGATGCCTTTTGTTTGCGCTTTGTCTTATTCGGCCAGGAACCGCTCCAGACGGTCCAGGCCCTTTTTGATGTTCTCCATGGAGGCGGCGTAGCTCCAGCGGAGGAAGCCGTCGATGCCGAAGCCGGAGCAGGGCACCAGGCAGACCAGCCCCTCCTTGAGGAAGGCGTCGCTGAAATCGTCGGCGGATCCGATGTAGTGGCCCCGGATGGTCCGGCCCAGCTGCTGCTTGATGTTGACCATGACGTAGAAGGCCCCCTGGGGCTTGAGGCAGCTCAGGCCGGGGATGGCGTTGATGCGCTCCACCAGATAGTTCCGGCGCTCCTCGAAGGCCTGGCGCATGACCTCGGCAGAGGCCTGATCCGCCTCCAGAGCCATGGCGGAGGCCGCCTGGGTGATGGAGCAGGGGCTGCCGGTGGAGTGGCTCAGGTAGTTGGCGGCCACCTTGGCGATGGTCTCGTCGCAGGCCAGATAGCCCAGCCGCCAGCCGGTCATGGCGTAGCTCTTGGAGACGCCGTTGATGATAATGGTGCGCTGCTTGACCTCCTCGCTCAGAGAGGCCACAGAGACGAAGGTGTTGTCGTCATAGACCAGCTTGTAATAGATCTCATCGGAGAGGATATAGAGATCGTGCTTCACGCACACCGCAGCCAGGGCCTCCAGCTCCTCCCGGGTGTAGAGCATACCGGTGGGGTTGGAGGGGTTGTTGAGCATGACACACTTGGTATTGGGGGTGACGGCGGCCTCCAGCTTTTCGGGGGTGAGCTTGAAATCCTCCTCCTCGGTAGCCAGGACGCAGACGGGGACGCCGCCCACCATCTTCACCAGCTCCACATAGCTGACCCAGTAGGGGGCGGGGATGATGACCTCGTCTCCCGGATTCACCAGGGCACGGAGGGCGATGTAGACGCAGTGCTTGGCGCCGGAGGAGCAGACGATCTGGGGCGGTTCGTAGTACAGGCCCAGGTCCTCCTTCAAACGGTCACAGATGGCAATTTTCAGATCCATCGTGCCGGAGGCGGGGGTGTAGCGGGTCTGGTTGTGGATAATGGCCTCCACAGCGGCCAGCTTGATGTGGTCCGGCGTGAGGAAGTCCGGCTCCCCGGCGGCAAAGCCCAGCACGTCCACCCCGTTGGCCTTCATCTCCTTATAGAGGGAGTCCAGAGCCATGGTGGTGGATGCCTGGACATTTGATGCAATGGAAGAAATGGGTTTCAAGCGGATTACCTCCCAATCATTTTCTCATGGTTTAGTATACTGCTTTTCTTGCATCTATGCAAGCCCAAAACGGCAAAAACGGCGAAAAAATGAAAGAGAAGCCTGTCAGAGTTTCATGTTTTGGGAATACTGACCAAGACCGGACGACAGGTTTTTGCAGGGCGGGAGGAAATTCCTGCAAAATAGGGGTCATTACGGATTCGCCGAAAGGCCTCTGTTTGTTGTTGCTGCCTGCCGCAACCCCTCAGTCTGGCCTTACGGCCAGCCAGCTCCGCCGTCAAGCGGCACTTCCGCTACGCTCCCTGCCCTTTCAGGGGAGCCAAAGGGAACCGACGCATCTTTACCTCCCCTGAAAGGGCGTAAGTGCCGCAAAGCGGTAGAGGGGGACCGGCGCAAGCCGGTGGAGGGGTGCCGCCCGCAGGGCGGCTCAAAAGCTGCACCCATCTACCCATCAGCGCATTTGCCGAAAGATTCCCGCTTCCGCCCCGCATTTCATTTCCACAATAACCCTTTTTCCCCACTTGTTGAACAGGGACAAATGTGCTATACTTTAATCTGTATGAATACGTCCCGCTCTGTGGGACGGTATGAAGGAGTGTAATCCATGAAGATCGTGGTTTTGGCGGGAGGCCTGTCGGGAGAGCGGAACGTCTCCCTCTCCTCCGGGGTCATGGTGGCCCAGGCCCTCCGGGGCAGCGGGCATGAGGTGGCGCTGGTGGATATGTTCTTCGGCCTGGAGGGCTGCGCCGGCAGCCTGGAGAGCCGGTTCCAGGCGCCCCTTCCTCTCCAGTGGCGTCGTGTGGCGGCAGAGGCCCCCGACCTGAAAGCGGTCCGGGCCAGCCGGGAGGACAAAAGCCCCTCTCTCTTTGGCCCCGGCGTGCTGGAGCTGTGCCGCATGGCGGACATCGTCTATCTGGCCCTCCACGGGGACGTGGGGGAGAACGGCAGCGTACAGGCCGCCTTCGACCTGATGGGCATCCCCTACACCGGCTCCGGCTCCTTCCCCAGCGCCATCGCCATGGACAAGGACCTGACCAAGCGGCTCATCGCCGACACGGGGGTCAATACCCCGTCCTGGCGCAAGGTGGTGTATACCGCCGAGGACATCCCCGCTCTGTCAGAGGAGACCGCCCTTCCGGTGGTGGTGAAGCCCCTGGACTCCGGTTCCTCCATCGGCGTGGCCATCGCCTCCACCAGGGAGGAGCTGCAGGCCGCCCTGACGGACTGCCTGAACTATGGCGGACGGGTGGTACTGGAGCAGTACATCCAGGGCCGGGAGATTCAGATGGCCTGGCTGGAGGGCCACGTCCTCCCCTCCATCGAGATCATCCCCAAAGAGGGCTTTTACGACTACAAAAACAAGTATCAGCCCGGGGCCACTGTGGAGATCACCCCCTCTCCCATCCCAGCCGAGTGGGAGGAGCGGATCGCCAGAGACACGAAAACGGTGTTTGAGACGGTGGGGCTCTCCGTCTACGCCCGGGCGGACTTCATCGTCACCCCGGACGGCACCCCCTGGTTTTTGGAGATCAACACCCTGCCGGGGATGACCCCCACCAGCCTAGTGCCCCAGGAGGCCCAGGCCGCAGGCATCGGCTACGGCGATCTGTGCGAGATCGTCATCGAACAGTCCCTGAAGGCCAGAGGCCGGGAGAGAGAGGAATAAGAACAGATGGAATCGATCACAGTTGCAGAGCTTCTGACCGCCGTCAACGGCGAGCTGCTCCAGCCCTACGACGAGCATACGTCTTTTGACCAGGTGGACACGGACAGCCGGAGCATCACCCCCGGTTCCCTGTTTGTCCCCCTGGTGGGGGAGACCTTTGACGGCCACAGCTATCTGGACCAGGCCCTGGAGCAGGGCGCTGTGGGCTGTCTGACCCAGATGCCCATGGAGACCTATCGCCCTGACCGGTTCTATGTCCTGGTGGAGGACACCACCACCGCCCTGGGGGACCTGGCCCGGTACTACCGGAGTCGGTTCGACATCAAGGTGATCGGCATCACCGGCAGCGTGGGCAAGACCACCACCAAGGACATGGTGGCCTCGGTGCTCAGCCGGAGGTACAGCGTCCTCAAGACCCAGGGAAACTATAACAACAACATCGGCGTGCCCAAGACCCTCTTTGGCCTGAACACCTCCCATCAGGTGGCGGTGGTGGAAATGGGCATGAACCACATGGGGGAGATCGACTATCTCACCCGCATCGCCCAGCCGGACATCGCCATCATCACCAACATCGGGGACGCCCACATCGAGAACCTGGGCAGTCGGGAGAACACCCTCCGGGCCAAGGCGGAGATTTTCAACGGCATGAAGCCGGAGGGGATGGCGGTGCTCAACGGGGACGACCCGCTGCTGACCCAGCTGGGCGGGGTGCTCATCCACCCCATCACCTGGTACGGGGAGAGCGAGGGCTGTGCCTTCCGCTGCACCTCCATCACCGAGACGGGCCGGGACTGCATGGCCCTGGAGGCGGAGACCCCGGAGGGGAGTTTGTCCGCCACCATCCACTGTCTGGGCCGGCACCTGCTGTACCCCGCCCTGTCTGCGGCGGCGGTGGGCAGCCTGCTGGGGATGACCAACGAGGAGATTCAGGCGGGCATCGAGGACTTTGTCCCCACCAAAATGCGGATGGACGTGGTGCGCTGCCCCCGGGGCGTGACCATCCTCAACGACACCTATAACGCCAACCCCCAGTCCATGCGGGCGGCGGTGGATGTGCTGGTAAACTACTCCGGCAGCAGCCGCATCGCCGTTCTGGGGGATATGCTGGAACTGGGGGATCTGGGCCCCGTCCTCCATGAGAGCGTGGGGACCTTTGTGGGCGCCTCCACAATAGACTGCCTCATCACGGTGGGCAAGCTGGGGGCCTATATCGCCCAGGGCGCCCGGGAGACTGGCATGGAGCGGGTCTACGACTGCCCGGACAAGGAGAGCGCCAAGGTGGTGCTGGCCCAGGTGCTCCAGCCCGGCTCGGTGGTCCTGTGCAAGGCCAGCCGTGGCATGAAATTTGAGGAGCTGGTGGACTACCTGAAACGGCTCGCCGCCAGCGAGTGATACTGTATGATCGACATTACCGTACAAAATCTGGTCAAATCCTTCGAGGTGGGGGAGAACCTGCTGGACGGATTGACCTTTCAGGTAAACTCCGGAGAACGGGTGGGCATCCTGGGCAAAAACGGCTGCGGCAAGACCACCCTGTTTAAAATCATCACCGGGGAGTACGACCGGGACGAGGGCCAGGTGACGGTGGCTCCGGGGAAAAAGGTGGGGCTCATCTCCCAGATTCCCCACTACCCCCAGGGCTATTCCGTGGAGGACGTGCTGGACACCGCCTTTCGCCGCCTCCAACAGGCGGAGCGGGAGCTGGCCGACCTGGAGGAGCGGATGGCTCGGGGGGACGCAGACCGGGAGACCCTGGCCCGGTACGACAGCCTGTCCCAGTCCTACCTCACTGCCGGGGGCTACAGCACCCAGGTTCAAAAGGGGAAGGTATGTAACGGCCTCCAGATCTCCCAGGAGATGCGGCAGCAGAGCTTTGACGAGCTCTCCGGCGGGGAAAAGACCCGGGTAAACCTGGCCCGGCTCATCCTGGAGGACACGGACATCCTGCTCCTGGACGAACCCACGAACCACCTGGACCTCCGGGCCACAGAGTGGCTGGAGGAATATCTGGACTCCTTCCGGGGCACCGTCCTGGCTATCTCCCACGACCGCTATTTCCTCGACCGTGTGGTCAAGCGCATCGTAGAGATCGACCGGGGGAGGGCCAGCTTCTACTCCGGCAACTATTCCTTCTACGTGGTGGAGAAGGAGCGCCGCTATCAGGAGCAGCTCCGCCAGTACGAAAAGGAGCAGGCCAAGGTGGCCCAGCTGGAGGAGGCCGCCGAGAAGATGCGGATGTGGGCCTTCAAGGGGATGGACAAGACCTATAAACGGGTGTTCTCCATGGAAAAGCGCATCCAGCGGCTCCAGACCCAGGATAAGCCCATCGGCCCGGAAAAGACCATGACCACAGGCTTTGGAGAGCGGGAGTTTCGGGGAGATATGCTCTTCACCGTCTCCAACCTCTCCAAGTCCTTCGGGGAGCGGTCCCTGTTCTCCGACTGGAATGCGGAGGTTCTGGGCGGCGAGCGCATCGCCCTGTTGGGGGACAACGGCACCGGCAAGACCACCTTTCTGAAAATCCTCCTGGGGGACGAGACACCGGACACCGGCAAAATTCGCTTCGGCCCCACCGTCAAGACGGGCTATCTTCCCCAGATCGTCCGGTTCGACCACCCGGAGCGGAACCTGGTGGACACCCTCATCTGGGAGGACAACTGCTCTGCCCAGGAGGCCAGGGACCGATTGGGGGCCTTCCGCTTCCGGGGCGAGGACGTGTTCAAGCCGGTGGGGGCCCTCTCAGGCGGGGAGCTGTCCCGGCTCAAGCTGTGCCAGCTCATGGCAAAGAACATCAACCTCCTGGTGCTGGACGAGCCCACCAACCATCTGGACATCGCCTCCCGGGAGTGGATCGAAAACGCCGTGGAGGCCTACGAGGGGGCGCTGCTGTTTGTCTCCCATGACCGGTACTTCATCAACCGCTTTGCCACCCGTATCTGGATGCTGGAGGACGGGAAAATCACCGACTTCCGGGGCAATTATGAGGGATGGCAGCAAAAAAAGGCCCGGGAGGCAGAGCTGCGCAACGCCGTAAAGCCCCAGCAGCCGGAGAAAAAGCCCCGAAAGGAGAAGCCCTCCGGCGGCACCAAGCAGCTGGAAAAGGAGCTTCGGGCCACGGAGCGGCAGATACAGCGTTTGGAGGAGCAGAGCGCCGCCCTTTCTGACGAGATGGAGGCCAACGCCTCGGACTATCAAAAGCTCCAGGAGCTGACGCAGCAGCAGTCCGCCCTGGAGACAGAGCTGACGGAGGCATACGAGCGATGGGAAAGCCTGTCCGAACGGCTGGGAGGGTGAGAAAGATGACCCACGTCCTGTTAGGCCTGCTCCTGGCGGGCCTCGGGTGCTTCCTGGCGCTGGAGGGGATCGTCATCTCCGGGTCCCACAGCGATTTGAAGGACGACCCGGACGCCGTCATCATCCTGGGCTGCAAGATCTGGGGAGAGGAGCCCTCTCCCGCCCTCCAGCGGTGGCTGGACACCGCCCTGGACTATCTGGAGGAGCTGGAGGACCGGGGCGTCTGTCCCGTCATCGTGGTCAGCGGCGGCCAGGGAGACGATGAGCCGGTCAGCGAGGCACAGTCCATGGCGGACTATCTGACCGCCCACGGCATTGACGAGAGCCGTATCCTCCTGGAGGCCCAGTCCACCAACACCCTGGAAAACCTGAAATACTCGTCTGCGCTGCTGGCGGAGCAGGGGATAGACGGGGGACACCTGACCTTCGTGTCCAACGGCTTCCACCTGACCCGGGTGCGGCTGCTGGCGGAACGGCTGGGGCTGGACTGCTCTACGCTGTGCGCCCCCATGCCGGACTGGCCCTCCCGTATCTACTCCACCGCCCGGGAGGCCTTCGCCCTGGTGAAATCCTTCCTTTTGGACCGATAAGGCTCACTATTCACAGAAACGGTACGACAAGAGGCACTATGCAGGATAAACTGGAACAACTAGATCAGCGCTACAGCGCTCTCCAGGCCAGGCTCTCCGCCCCGGAGACCTACAGCGACGCCGGGGCGGTCTCCCGGCTCAACCGGGACCTGGCGGAAATTGAGGAGGTCGTGCAGACCTACCGGCAGCAGCAGGCGGCCCAGGCCGCCGTTGCCGCCGCCCAGGAGCTGATGAGCGAGCCGGACCCGGAGCTGCGGGAGCTGGCCCGGGAGGAGCTGCGGGAGGGAAAGGAGCGGCTGGAGGCCATCAACCGCCAGTTAAAGCTGCTTCTGCTCCCCAAAGACCCCAACGACGACAAGCCCGTCATCGTGGAGATACGGGCGGGAGTCGGGGGAGAGGAGGCGGCCCTGTTCGCCCACTCCCTCTACCGGATGTACGCCATGTACGCCGACCGAAAGGGCTGGCAGCTCCAGGTGGTCAGCGCCAACGAGACCGAGCTGGGGGGCATCCGGGAGCTGATCTTCACCGTCGAGACCCCTGGGGCTTACTCCCGGATGAAGTTCGAGAGCGGCGTCCACCGGGTCCAGCGGGTGCCGGAGACGGAGTCCGGCGGACGTATCCACACCTCCACCGCCACCGTGGCGGTCCTGCCCCAGGTGGACGAGGTGGACTTCCAGCTGGACCGGAAGGACCTGCGCATTGACACCTTCCGCTCCTCCGGGGCGGGGGGACAGCACATCAACAAGACCTCCTCCGCCATCCGGGTGACCCATCTCCCCACGGGCATGGTGGTGGAGTGCCAGGACCAGCGGAGCCAGCTGCAAAACAAGGAGAAGGCCCTGCAAATCCTCCGCTCCCGCCTCTGGCAGCAGAAGGCCCAGGAGCAGGCGGACTCCGTCTCCCAGGAGCGGAGGAGCCAGGTGGGGGCTGGTATGCGCAACGAGAAGATACGGACCTATAACTTCCCTCAGGACCGGGTGACCGACCACCGCATTGGCCTGACCCTCTACCAGATCGGCAGCGTCATGGACGGAGACCTGGACGGTATCATCGACGCCCTGGCCGCCGCACGACAGGCGGAGCTGCTGGCCGAGCTGGGAAGGTAAATCCTTCCCCGATTCTCCCCCTGACGGGGCTATCACAGAGAAAGAAGACCTGCTCATGCAGACAAAACTGTTTTCCATCCCCTCCCCAGAGGGGCATGAGGCGGAGATCGCCCAGGCAGCCCGGCTGCTCCGGGAGGGGCAGCTGGTGGGGCTGCCCACCGAGACGGTCTACGGCCTGGGGGCGGACGCCCTGAACGCTGCCGCCGTGGCCGCCATCTACCGGGCCAAGGGCCGTCCCTCGGACAATCCGCTCATCATCCATGTGGTGAATGACATCACCTGGCTGGACCGGTACTGTCGGGACATCCCGCCCCTGGCCTATGAGCTGGCCCAGACCTTCTGGCCCGGGCCGCTGACCATGATCTTGAAGCGGAATCCCATCGTCCCGGACCGGACCACCGGCGGGCTGGACACGGTGGGCATCCGCTGCCCGGACCATCCTGTGACCCAGGCCATCATCCGGGCGGTAGACCGTCCTATCGCCGCCCCCTCCGCCAACACCTCCGGCAGACCCAGCTGCACCACCGCCGCCCAGGTGCTGGAGGACGTGGGGGGAAAGATCGCCGGCGTGGTGGGCGGCGGCCCCTGCCAGGTGGGGGTGGAGTCCACTATTCTGGACCTGACCGTCACCCCGCCCCGTCTGCTCCGCCCCGGCGGAATGCCTCTGGAGGCGCTGGAGGAGGTCTGCGGGGAGATACAGATCGACCCCGCCGTCCAGCGCCAGATGGGAGCCGCCGAGCGCCCCAGAGCGCCGGGGATGAAGTACCGGCACTATGCCCCCAAGGCCCCGGTCACCGTCTACGAGGGAACCCCGGAGGCTACGGCTGCCGCCATTGCCCGGGCTGCCGGGCCGGGCACGGGGGTCATCTGCTTTGAGGAGTACCGGGACCGGTTCCCCCGGTCCGTGACCGCCTCCCTGGGCCCCGTGGGGGACAAGCGGGAGCAGGCCCGGCGGGTGTTCTCCGCCCTCCGCTCCTTTGACCGGACCAACGTGAAGGAGATTTTGGCCCAGTGCCCTGACCGGCGGGGACTGGGTTTGGCGGTTGGGAACCGGCTGAAAAAGGCCTCCGGCTTCCACACCGTCCCGGTAGGCAGCGGCCAGACCCGGGTCATCGGCGTCACCGGCCCCACCGGGGCGGGCAAGACCACCGCTCTCCGGGAGCTGGAGCGGATGGGGGCCAGGGTGCTCAACTGCGACGAGATCTATCACCATCTGCTGACGGAGAACGTCACCCTCCGCCGGGAGATCACCGCCCGGTTTGGCCCCGTGTTCGACGGCGTGAACCTGGACCGGAAAAAACTGGGGAGCATGGTCTGGAAGGACCCAAAGGCCCTCCGGGACCTGAACGGCATCTGCCACAAATACATCCTCTCCCGGCTGGGGCTGGAGATCGCCGACGCCCGGGACGAGGGGCTGGTGGGAGTTGCCATCGACGCCGTGGCTCTGTTCGAGTCCGGAGGCGAGTTGCTCTGCGACACCACCGTGGCCATCGTCGCCCCGGAGGAGGAGCGGGTCCGCCGCATTATGAAGCGGGAGGGCATCACCCGGGAGTACGCCATGGCCCGGGTCCACGCCCAGAAGCCGGACGAGTGGTTTTCCGACCACTGTGCGCATACTCTGGTCAACGACAGCACTCAAGAGGCATTTCGCACCAAGGCCCACGACCTGTTCTGGGAGCTGCTGTTTGAATAATCGACTGCAAAATCAACATTTTAGGAAGGAAACGCAAACCATGTCTGAACAGAAGAAGCTGAGAGAGGAACTGCTGCTGAACGGAAAGAACGGCTATGACCGTGTCTCCACGGAGGAGCTGTCCGACATCAACGGGTACTGTGAGAACTACAAGGATTTCCTCAACCACGGACGCACCGAGCGGGAGTGCGTGGAGACCGCCATCGCCCTGGCAGAGGCGGAGGGCTTCCGGGCCTATGAGCCGGGCCAGAGCCTCCAGCCGGGAGAGCGGATTTATTGGAACAACCGGGGCAAGGCCCTGATGCTGGCGGTCATCGGCCAGGAGACGCTGGACCAGGGCGTCGTCATCGGCGCTGCCCACATCGACTCCCCCCGTCTGGATTTGAAGCCCCGCCCGGTGACCGAGGACTCCGGCCTGTGTACCCTCAAGACCCACTATTACGGCGGCATCCGCAAGTATCAGTGGGTGTCCATCCCCCTGCTGCTCACCGGCGTGGTGGAGCGGGCGGACGGCACCCAGGTGAAGGTCTCCATCGGCAGGGACCCCGGCGACCCGGTGCTGACTATCCCCGACCTGCTGCCCCATCTGGCGGATAAGCAGTCCCACAAGCCCCTGTTCCAGGGCATCGAGGGAGAGCAGCTCAACCTGCTCATCGGCTCCAAGCCCCTGCCGGACGACGACGGCAGTGACCGGGTCAAGCTGGCGGTGCTCAAGCTGCTCCACGAGAAGTACGGCATCACCGAGGCGGACTTCATCTCCGCCGAGCTGTGCGCCGTCCCCGCCTTTAACGCCGTGGACGTGGGCCTGGACCGCTCCATGATCGGGGCCTATGGCCAGGATGACCGGGTGTGCGGCTATGCCGCCCTCTCCGCCCTGATGGAGCTGGGCACTCCCCGCCGCACCTGCATCGCCACGCTGGCGGACAAGGAGGAGATCGGCTCCATCGGCGTCAGCGGCATGGAGTCTCAGGCCTTCGACACCTTCGTGGCCCGTCTCTGCGCCGCCCAGGGGGTGGAGCTGCGGGATTGCTATGAGAAGTCCTTCTGCCTCTCCACCGACGTCACCGTGGCCTATGACCCCAACTTCGCCGAGGTGTTCGACAAGAGCAACGCCTCCTTCCTGAACCAGGGGGTGGGCCTGTGCAAGTACACCGGCTCCCGGGGCAAGAGCGGCTCCTCCGACGCCTCCGCCGAGCTGGTGGGCCAGGTCCGCCGCACCCTGGACAAGGCCGGGGTCATCTGGCAGATGGCCGAGCTGGGCAAGGTGGACGAGGGCGGCGGCGGCACCGTCGCCATGTTCATGGCCAACCGCAACATCGACACCATCGACGCCGGTACCCCGGTGCTGGCCATGCACTCCCCCTTTGAGGTCACCTCCAAGCTGGACTGCTATATGACCTACAAGGCCATGAAGGCCGTTTTTGAGGCATAACTGACCAGGTTCATGCCCGCCCGCTCCCTCTGAAAGGAGGCACATTTATGAACTTTCTCACATCCATCCTTCTGGGTCTGATCCAGGGCCTTGCGGAGTTCCTGCCCATCTCCAGCTCGGGCCATCTGTCCCTGTTCCAAAACTTCTTCGGCCTCCAGACGGCGGAGCAGAGCAGCCTGTTCTTTGACGTGCTGCTCCACCTGGGCACCCTCATCGCCGTCTTTGTCTACTACTGGGACGACATCCGGGGGATGGCGGTGGAGTTCGGCGATATGTGCCTGGAGCTGGCGGGCCAGCGCAGGTCCCGGCCCAACGCCCAGTCCATGTCCCTGCGACGGATGCTGCTGCTCATCGTGGTGGGGACCCTGCCCCTGCTGCTCGTCCTGCCCGTCAAGAGCCGCATCGAGAGCCTCTACGACAACACCTGGTTCGTGGGGGTGGCGCTGCTCATCACCGGACTGCTGCTCTTTATCTCTGACCGGCTGGCCAAGGGGAGAAAGACAGTGCGCTCGGCCACTCTGGTAGACGTGCTGCTGGTAGGCTGCGCCCAGGCGGTGGCCACCGTTCCCGGCCTCTCCCGCTCCGGAGCCACCATCTCGGCAGGGCTGCTGCTGGGCTTTGACCGGAAGTTCGCCGTGCGCTACTCCTTCCTGCTGAGTATCCCGGCGGTCATCGGGGCCAATCTTCTGTCCCTGGTGGAGGCCTTCCAGGCGGGCATCGACTGGTCCCTGCTGCCGGTGTACATCGTGGGGGTCTGCGTGGCCGCCATGAGCGGCTACTTCGCCATCGGCGTGGTGAAAAAGCTCACCGACCAGGGCCGGTTCGGCAGCTTCGCCTACTACTGCTGGGGCGTGGGGGCCCTGACCATCATCCTGTCTGTCATCTTCTTTTTCCTGAACAAGTAAAGAAATACCGCACCGGCACCTCGGAAGGGGTGCCGATGTCGTGTTGCGACACTGCATGGACTGTTTGCAAAACGAAGGAAAGTGTGATAGGATAGGGGGGAGTAGCGGGCCTCATCTGCCGCTTTGCGGCGAATACGCAGAGGACCGGTACGGATTCGCCGAAAAATTTCAGCTTATCGTTGGTGCCTACAGCAACCCCTCAGTCTGGCCTCACGGCCAGCCAGCTCCCCTTTCAGGGGAGCCAAAAGAGACCGCTGCTCCCTTACCTCCCCTGAAAGGGCGTAAGTGCCGCAAGGCGGTAGAGGGGGACCGGCGTAAGCTGGTGGAGGGGTGCAGCACGCACCCTTGACAAGCACAATATCACGGCGAATACGCAGAAAGTTAGTACGGATTCGCCGGAAGTTTTCTGCTGAACGATAGCTCCTACCGCACTCCCTCAGTCTGGCCTTACGGCCAGCCAGCTCCCTCAAGGAGGGAGCCAAGAGGGGGCCGCCACTAGCCGCTAAAAAAACCATCACCCTTTCTACGAGAGGACACACACATATGGCAACGACCACAAAGAAAAAATCCACATCTGCCGCCTCCGGCAAAAAGAGGACGACTGCGGCGAAGGGCAAGACTGCCTCCGGCAAAAAGACTGCCGGAAAGCGGAACGCCAGACGCCGCCCGGACTATCGGCCCCGGCTGGTGGGGGGAGCAGTCTGCTTCGCCCTGGCGGTGTTCTCCGCCTTTGGGTATTTCAACATCCAGGCGGTGGTCATCGACCTGCTGGTCCGGCTGGAGCGGGGCCTGTTTGGCTACGGCTACTGGGTGACCCCCATTATGCTGCTTTGGGCGGCCATCGTCCTCATCCTCCACAACGGGATGCCCGTGCGTTTGCGGACCGTCTCCGCCCTGGTCACCCCCACCATTGTGGGCGCTCTGGTGCAGTGCATCACCTGGAGCGGCGGCTATACCCTCCAGTGGAGTATGTTCCCCGAGCTGTGGAGCCGTGGCCTGGAGATGTCCTCCGGCGGGGCCCTGGGCGGGGCGCTGGCCAATCTGCTGGTGACTGCGTTCAGCCGGTTCGGGGCCATCCCCATCTGCATCCTGGCCCTGTTCGCCATCGTGCTCATCCTGACCCGTACCACCCCTGCCGACCTGCTCCGCAGCATCCGGGCGGCCAATGACCGCATGAGAGAGCGCCGGGAGCAGCGCATCGTAGAGGAGGAGGCCTATCAGGCGGACCTGGCGGCGGAGTACGGCTACGACGAGGAGCCGGAGGCCCCGCCTCAGCCCCGCCGCACCCGGCAGACCGCCCCCCAGACCCGGCGGGCGAGACGCTCCCAGATCGACATCCCCGTGGACAGCACGGACACGACGACAGAGGAGGCCCCGTCTCCCGCCCCGGAGGCCCCGGCCGCAGAGCCCGCCCCCACCGATGAGGAGCCCGGCACCGGGCGGCTGCCC
>JAJQEM010000104.1:0-5028 GCA_021201635.1 Clostridiales bacterium
TTCAATCGCTATGGATTTTTTAGGTGTTCAACTTCATTTTACAATCGACCAAAATTTTAAATCCCCTGTTGGAAAAATAAATCAGCTGTGATACAATATCCAAAGCTCTGATACCACATCGGCCCAGACGGGCCGTTTTGCTCTGTTCGCAGACATTATCCAATCCAGAGGTAAAGGAAGGAATCTGACATGGGAAAATATTTTGGGACGGACGGCTTCCGGGGCGAGGCCAATGTGACGCTGACCGCTGAACGGGCCTACCAGGTGGGCTTTTTCCTGGGCTGGTACTACAATCAGCACCCCATCGACGGCAAACGGGCCCGCATCGTCATCGGCAAGGACACTCGCCGTTCCAGCTATATGCTGGAGTTTGCCCTGTCCAGCGGCATCACCTCTGCCGGAGCAGACGTGTACCTGCTCCGGGTAACTACCACCCCCAGCGTGGCCTATATCGCCAAGGTGGACAGCTTCGACTGCGGCATTATGATCTCCGCCAGCCACAACCCCTTCTATGACAACGGCATTAAGCTCATTAACGACCAGGGGGAGAAGATGGATCAGGAGACCATCGACAAGGTGGAGGCCTATCTGGACGGCAAGGGCCCGGACATCCCCGCCGCCACGGGGGCGGACATCGGCGCCGCCTTTGACTACGACTCCGGGCGGCATCGCTATATCGCCTATCTGATCTCCCTGGCAGTCCACTCCTTCCGGGGCAAACGGGTGGGCCTGGACTGCGCCAACGGCTCCGCCTGGTCCATCGCCAAGGTGGTATTCGAGGCCCTGGGCGCCAAGGTGTACGTCATCGGCAACGAGCCGGACGGCACCAATATCAACCTGGACTGCGGCTCCACCCATCTGGAGACCCTTCAGAAATTTGTGGTAGACAACCATCTGGACGTGGGCTTTGCCTACGACGGAGACGCTGACCGGTGCCTGGCGGTGGATGAAAACGGCAAGGCGGTCAGCGGAGACGAGATCATGTACCTCTATGCCCGGTACATGAAGGATCGGGACAAGCTGGTCACCAATACGGTGGTCACCACCGTCATGTCCAACTTCGGCCTCTACAAGGCCCTGGACGCCGTTGGCATCGACTACGTCAAGACCGCTGTGGGAGACAAGTATGTCTATGAGCACATGGTCAAGCACGGCAACCGGCTGGGCGGGGAGCAGTCCGGCCACATCATCTTCAGCAAGTACGCCACCACCGGAGACGGCATTCTCACCTCCATCAAGGTCATGGAGGTCATGCAGGCCAAGCGGCTGACCCTGAGCCAGCTGTGCGAGCCCATGACCGTCTATCCCCAGCTGCTGGTCAACGTGAAGGTGAAGGACAAAGACGCCGCCCAGAACGACCCGGACGTCCGGGCCGCCGTGGACAATGTGGCCAACCGACTGGGCGACGCCGGCCGTATTCTGGTTCGGGAATCCGGCACCGAGCCCCTCATCCGGGTCATGGTGGAGGCGGAGACCCCCGAGCTGTGCCAGGAGTACGTCTATCACGTGGTCAACGTCATCCGTGCCAAGGGGCACGAGGTCAAATAATCCGTTCGATCTTTCAAAAGCGTCCGCAGCTGCGGGCGCTTTTTGTCGGTGTATCCTGCGGTGGAAATTAAGAAACTCTTAAGAATCGACGCCGCCCAAATTCAGAAATGCCTGCTACAATAGACTCACAACGGAAGCAGAAAGAGGGAGATGCCAATGAACCGCATTTTGGTGGTGGACGACGACCGGGACATCGTCGCTGCACTGGAAATTTATCTGTCCAACGGGGGCTATGAAGTCATCAGGGCTTACAACGGGCGGCAAGCTATCGACGTGCTGCGGGAGCATCGGGTGGATTTAATTTTGATGGACGTGATGATGCCCCAGATGGACGGCATCGCCGCCACGAAGCAGATCAGGGCCAACAGCAACATTCCCATCCTGTTCCTCACTGCCAAGAGCGAGGACGTAGATCTGATCCAGGGTCTCAACGTGGGAGCGGACGACTACATCACCAAACCCTTCAAGCCCATGGAGGTGCTGGCCCGTGTCCGCTCCCACCTCCGTCGGTACACCCAGCTGGGGGGACGGGCGGACGGAGACAGGAATGTCCTCCAGGTGGGCCCCATCGTCATGGACGACCGGGCCAAGCAGGTGACGCTGGACGGGGACGCCGTGGAGCTGACCTCCACCCAGTACAACATTCTCCGGGTGATGATGCAGCACCCCGGCCAAGTGCTCTCCAGCGCCCAGATCTACGAGGCGGTGTGGAAGGACCCCCTCCTGGGCAGCGAGAACGTGGTGGCCGTCCACATCCGGCATCTCCGGGAAAAGCTGGAGATCGACCCCGCCCATCCCCGCTACCTCAAGGTGGTGTGGGGGATGGGGTATAAGCTGGAGGGGTGAGGGGGTTGGATTTGCATAGGCCCTTGGCTCCCTCTTTGAGGGAGCTGTCAGCGAAGCTGACTGAGGGAGTGCAGTAGGGACCATCGTCGGAACATAACACTTCCGGCGAATCCAAACCAACTCACTACGTGTTCGCCGATGGTTTTCCGCTTGTCGTGGGTGCGTGCCGCTCTCCCTCCGTCACGGCTTCGCCGTGCCACCTCCCTCAAAGAGGGAGGCGAGGGTTTGCTGCAAACCCTCCCCATTTCCAAACCATCCCAAGTTAGCATAACAATGGAGGTGCAGTAACATGAAAAAGGGATTCCGTCTCCGGGGCTCCGGCGTGGCCAAGGCGCTGGCCTTTCTGCTGGCCTGGACGCTGGCGGTGGTGGTCTGCACTGGGGCAGGGGTGCTGATCGTCCTGGCCGCCAGATACAACACGGACTATGACCCTGTGGACGAGTACACCTATGACAGCCAGTGCCAGTACACAAGGGAATATCTGTTCCTCTCGCTGTATGCAGACGAGCTGACCTCTGCCGGTGAGGAGTGGTACGCCGAGCTGAGCGAGAATCTATCCGCCGATAAGACCAACTTCCGCTATGTGATCGTCGGTGAGGACGGGGGCGTTCTCCAGTCCAATAATGACGCCACCGTGGAGGAGGCCGCCGAGGAGTATCGTGGTATTTATATGTACAGCTCCTACGAGCTGGGCATCGAGGAGAACGTGGGTTACTACCTGGACCTCACTGCCACCGGCGACTGGGTGCTGGTCCGGGGCACCGAGGAGGAGTGGAGTCTGACCAGCTATGCCTCCGCCTACTATTACGATGTGGATTCCCTGGCGGATGAATATGGTAGTTGGAGGGCTGTCCTTTCCAACGCCGCCGACGGAGCCCTCTATGTGAACGAGGACTACGGCTATGATTACGTCTATGATGGTGAAACGGCTACGGAGTCCAATACCACCGACACCGACACCACCGAGGCGGTGGACGAGGCCGACTACTATGAGGACGAATCCTATTACTACTACGTCTACACCGGGACGGAGACATTTTACACCATCTATACCTGGGTAGACCAGGACTACCCGGTGACGGACGACGCATACGCCCAGGGCTACCAGAATGCATTCCTCGCCCGGCAGCAGTTTGAGCAGTATATCACCCCAGCGGCGTGGATCACCGGTATCTCTCTGCTGCTCTTCCTGGCGCTGCTGGTGGAGATGACCTGGGCCTGGGGCTGGAACCGGGAGGGGGAGCTGGCCCTCCGGGGGCTGAATAAGCTGCCCATCGAGGCGATCGTCGCCGTGGTCGCTCTGGCCCTCATAGGAGCCGCCCTGGAGTTTTCCCGTTTCTACTGGGACGACACGACCCTGACCTATGCCGCCATGGTCTGGGGCCTGGCCGGAATGGCGGGGGCGCTGGGCTGTCTCATCGCCTGGGTGGTGCTCGCCGCCCAGATCAAGACCAGGACGGTGGGCCAGCGGAGCCTGATTTGCCGCCTCCTGCGCCGGTGCGGAAAGCTGGGCAGGAGCGCACTGAACGGCTGTAAACAGGCCGTCTCCCAGTGGGCCCTCTACTGGAAGCTGCTGGCGGGGTGCGCCGTGTACTATGTGGCAGCAGGGCTGTTCTTTGTCATCGGCTTCGACGACCTGGTCTACTGGTATCCCCTCCAGGCGCTGCTGCTCTTCCTGCTGCTAATGCTCCCACTGGTGGCCCTGGCCTGCAAGTGGGCGGTGGACTGGGCCAAACTGCGGAAGACCGTCAAGGAGATGGTGGACGGCAAGCTGGACGCCACGGTGGACAGCTGCCATATGCTCCCCGACCTGAAGGACCACGCCAACGACCTGGGCAGTCTCTCCCAGGGGCTGAAAAAGGCGGTGGAGGAGGAGGTCAAGGGCCAGCGGTTCAAGACGGAGCTCATCACCAACGTCTCCCACGACCTGAAAACCCCCCTCACCTCCATCATCAACTATGTGGATCTGCTGAAAAAGGCGGACATCGGGGACGAGACCATCCGGGAGTATATTGACGTGCTGGATCGGAAGAGCCAGCGGCTTAAGACGCTGACGGAAGATCTGGTGGAAGCGTCCAAGGCGGCCAGCGGCACCGTGGCCGTCCGGCTGGAGCGGCTGGACATCGTCCAGCTGGTGGAGCAGGCGGCGGCGGAGTACAGTGACCGGCTGGAGGCCGCCGGACTGACCACCATCCTCACCACCCCGGAGGAACCCTGTCCCATCCAGGCGGACGGACATCACCTGTGGCGGGTGCTGGACAACCTGCTGGGCAACTGCACGAAATACGCCATGCCAGGGACCCGGGTCTATCTGGATGTGGCCCGTCAGGAGAACGACTATGTGGTGACGGTGAAGAACGTCTCCGCCGACCCGCTGAACATCCCGCCCGAGGAGCTGATGAAGCGGTTCGTCCGGGGCGACGCCTCCCGCACCACCGAGGGCAGCGGCCTGGGCCTGTCCATCGCCCGGAACCTCACCAACGTCCAAGGCGGACAGTTCGACCTGGTGGTGGACGGCGACCTGTTCAAAGCCATCATCACCTTCCCGGCTGCGCCCCCACTGCCGGAGGAACCGGAGAAGCCGGAGGAACCAAAGACCCCGAAGGCCCCTCCCCTGCCCGAGCCGCCCACCAT
>JAJQEM010000104.1:5038-23900 GCA_021201635.1 Clostridiales bacterium
CCATGCCCCCAGAGGCAGAACCGGCGAAAGCGGAGGACACTGAGCCGTCCCCGGAGCCGCCGAAGGAGGGTGACACTTCGGGCGAACCCGAGAACTCTAAACCAGAGGACAAGGAATAAGAATAGACCCCAGGGGCCGGAAGGCCCCTGGGGATACAAACAGACAGGGTTAAAGGAGGGAAATGATGATGAAGAAACCAGTTCTTCTGCTATTGGCCACGACATTTTGTCTTTTGGCCTGTGCGGGCTGCTCCGGCCAGACATCGGAGAACGTTGTTGACACCACAGACATTAGCGCCTCCCAAAGAAACACGGAGGGGATCGCTCTCAGCGGCAACGATGTGACCCTGGAGCTGGCCGCAGATGAGACAGAGGTGCAGATCACCCAGGACTATCTCATCACCAATACAGGGGAGATCACCGTATCCGCAGACAGTATTCCGGATGGGGCGGAAATTCAGCTCTATCTGTACTCCAACGACGCCGGTGACGAACCGATCATGTACGCCACCCTGACAGACAGCGAGACATCAGTTGTGTTTTCCGGGCTGACTCACGCCCTCAGCTACAAGGTAGGGGCGGAGACGGATACGCTTGCAGAATCTCTGTCCCTCACCATCACAGACTGATGCAAACGAACGGTGCCCGCCCGGAAAGGAGGCGTCCATGCTGCTGCTCACCCTGGCCCTGGTGTGTGCCGGGCTGTTCCTGCTGACCTGCGCCGTGTTCTCTCTCGACGGCAGAGCGTTTTTGCAGCTGCTCTACGAGCTGTCCTCCGCCGTCCTGCCCTGGCTGGCTGTCACCGCCCTTCTCCGCCGCTGGCAGAGGGCGAAGGGCATTCGCCGGATGGAGGGCACCCGCTGGCTGTGGATGGCCCTGTACATCCTCTACATCGCCGGTATCTGGACAGTCACCGGGGCGGGCACGCTGGCCGAGGCGCTGCAAAACGGAATCTGCTGGGACTGTAGCGAGGTGAATCTCGCCCCCTTCTCCCAGGGCATCGACCCGGTGGGGTATGCGCTCAACGTGCTGCTCTTTGTGCCCCTGGGCTTTCTCACTCCTCTGCTGTGGGACAGCCGGGACAGATTTTATTTTGCGCTACTGGGCGGGCTGGGCTGCTCTCTTCTGGTGGAGGTGAGCCAGCTGGTCAATTTCCGGGCCAGCGATGTGGACGACCTGGTGATGAACACCCTGGGAGCCGTGGCGGGCTGGGGGCTGTTCCGGCTGTTCGCCCGGCTCACCGGCTGGAAGCGGGAGCGGGAGCTGGTCTGGCCCATGGGACCGGAGGGAACGGTGGCCCTGCTTTTTGCGGGTCATTTCCTCCTGTACCTGGAGACGGGAACGATCATTTGATGGATAAAAGCAAAACACACTCCGGTAAGACACTTCCGGAGTGTGTTTTGCTATCTGTCATCCGAGCAGCTCTGCCAGCTCCGCCTCGGAGAGGACCGGGATGCCCAGCTCATTGGCCCGGGTCAGCTTGGAACCGGCGTTCTCTCCCGCCACCACGTAGCTGGTCTTTTTGGAGACGGAACCGGCCACCCTGGCCCCCTGGGCCTCCAGCAGCTGCTTTGCCTGGGCACGGGTGTAGGAGGTCAGCGTACCGGTGAGGACGAAGGTCTTTCCCGCCAGGGCGCTGCCCACCGACTGCTCCTTGCTCTCAAAGCTGACCCCCGCATCCCGGAGACGACGGATGAGATGCTGAGACTGGGGGGCGGCGAACCACTCCGTCAGGCTCCGGGCGGTGATGTCGCCGATATCCTCCACCGCCGTCAGCTCCTCCGCTGTGGCCTCCATGAGGGCGTCCAGGGTGGGGAAGGTACGGCTCAGGGTCTGGGCGGCCTTGCTGCCCACCTGGCGGATACCAAAGGCGGTGAGCAGACGGGCCATCCCCTGCCCCTTGCTCTTTTCCAGAGCCAGGGAGAGATTGCGGGCGGACTTCTGGCCCATGCCGTCCAGCTGGGCCACCCGGCCCTCGTCCAGGTCGTAGAGGTCGGCAGGGCTTGACAGCATCCCGGCGTTCACCAACTGCTGCACTACTGCGGGACCCAGGCCCTCGATGTCCATAGCCTCCCGGCTGGCGAAGTGGGTGATGTTGCGCACCAACTGAGCAGGACACTCTGCCCCGGTGCAGCGGAAGGCCGCCCCTTCCTCGTCCCGGCGCACGGGAGCGCCGCAGACCGGACAGACGGCGGGGAGATGATAGGGCTCCGTCCCCTCCGGCCTCCGGTCCCTGCGCACGCTGACTACCTGGGGGATGATCTCCCCCGCCTTTTGCAGCAGAACCGTGTCGCCGATGCGGATGTCCTTTTCCGTGATGAAGTCCTGATTGTGGAGGGTGGCGTTGGTTACGGTGGTGCCCGCCAGACGCACCGGATCCACCACCGCCTTGGGGGTCAGCACCCCCGTCCGGCCCACCTGGACGACGATCTCCCGGAGTACCGTCTCCTTCTGCTCGGGGGGATATTTCCACGCCGCCGCCCAACGGGGAAATTTGGCAGTGGAGCCCAGCAGCTCCCGCCGGGCCAGGTCGTCCAGCTTGACCACCGCCCCGTCGATGTCAAAGGGATACCGCTCCCGATCCTCCCCCAGCTCTGCAATGCGGCGGCTGATCTCCTCCTCCGTCTCGCAGACCGGGTGGTCGATGACGGAGAAGCCCAACGTCTCCAGCCAGTCCAGGGTTTCGCTGTCGGTGGAAAACGTCCGTCCGTCGATGAGCAGCGCCTGGAAGATGATGCAGTCCAGGCGGCGACGGGCGGCGATCTTGGGGTCGAGCTGCCGCAGAGAACCGGCGGCGGCGTTTCTGGGGTTGGCCATCAGCGGCTCCCCTGCCTCCTCCCGTTGGGCGTTCAGCTTTTGGAACACCGCCCTGGACATATAGCACTCCCCCCGGACGATGAGCCGGTGGGGTGCGTTGTTCAGCTGTAAGGGGATGGAGCGGACGGTGCGGAGATTCTCGGTGACGTCCTCCCCCACCTGACCGTCTCCCCGGGTGGCCCCCCGGACAAAGACGCCGTCCACGTACTCCAGTGCGACGGAGAGGCCGTCCACCTTTGGCTCCATGACCCAGCGGTGCTGCTCCGACTGCTCCTCCACCTTCCGGAGAAAGTCGGTCAGCTCTCCCGGTTCAAAGAGATCCTGGAGGGACTGGAGGGGCACCTCATGGCGCACCTCCTGGAACTGGGACAGGGCCTGTCCCCCCACCCGCTGAGTGGGCGAGTCCGGGGTGATGAGCTCTGGGTGCTCGCCCTCCAGACGCTCCAGCTCCCGGAGTGCCATGTCGTACTCATAGTCGGACACAGTGGGGGCGTCCAGGTCGTAATACTGGTGGCTCCAACGCTCCAGCTTGTCCCGCAGGGCCCGGATCTCTGTCTGAATGTCCATTCTGTCACCTGTGCTTTCTCTCCCGCATAGAATAAGGGGAGGTGGTGTTTCCTTGAAAAAATGGGGTCCCGTTCCGAGAATGCCCAGGGGCCATCGTCGGCTCTCCCCTGCCCGGCAGCTGGCCCTCAGTCTGCTGGCAGGGCTGGGGCTGGGCATCGGCGTCATTGTCTGGATGAGCAGTCAGCTTCGGCCCGTCATCCTGGCCGTCACCCAGGCGGAGCTGTCCAACCGCATCGCCCGGACTGCCGCCTCGGTACTGGCTGAGTGCATCGAAGGTGACGGCTCGTTTCAAAATCTGGTGGAGCTGCACTACGACGACAGCGGGGCTCTCTCCGCCGTAACCACCCGGATGGAGCAGGCCAACCTCCTCCGGGAGACACTGACCGTCTCCCTCCTGGATGAGCTGGAGACCATGGAGGACACAACCCTCTCCGTCCCGGTGGGGACGCTGACGGGGCTGTCCCTTCTCTCTGGCCGGGGATGGAGCATCCCGGTGCGGGTGCTCTCCGTCTCCAGCGTAGAGGGGGCCTTTGAAAGCGCCCTCACAGCGGCGGGAATCAACCAGTCCCTTCACACCCTGGAGCTGGTGCTGGAGACAGAGGTGGTCCTGCTGCTGCCCGGCGGGCTGGCCACCCAGACGGTGACGGCCCGGCTCACCCTGGCAGAGACGGTGCTGCTGGGTCAGGTTCCGGAGGCGTACACCTATTTCAGCCAGTTCGACAGCGTCTCCGACGCCTCGGACGCCTATTTTGATTATGGAGCGGATGCAGATTAGCTTTCCCCGTTTTTCAGCAGCTCCTCCACCGCCAGCAGGATACCCGTCTTGCCCGACTCATAGGTCAGGCCCCCCTGGAGATAGACGGTGTACGGCTCCCGCATGGGGGCGTCGGCGGACAGCTCAATGGAGGCCCCCTGGATGAAGGCTCCCGCCGCCATAATGACCGGCACATCGTAGCCCGGCATGGCCCAGGGAACCGGTGTGACAAAGCTGTCCACCGGGGAACCGGCCTGGATGCCCTTGCAAAACCGCTCCACCCGCTCCGGGGACTGGAGAGAGAGCATCTGGATGATGTCATGGCGCTCCTGCCAGGAGTGAGGTTCAGTGTCGTAGCCCAGCTGCTCCATGATGCGGGCGGCAAAGACCGCCGTTTTCAGCGCCTGGGCCACCGTATGGGGAGCCAGGAACAGGCCCTGATAGAGGGCACGGTTGTTCCCCAGGGTAGCCCCGCACTCCCGACCAATACCGGGGACAGTGAGCCGGTAGGACGCCCGCTCCACCAGGTCCGCCCTGCCGCAGAGATAGCCTCCCATGGGGGCCAGACCGCCGCCGGGGTTTTTGATGAGGCTCCCCACCACCAGGCCTGCTCCCACCTGGGACGGCTCCTGCTCCTCCACAAACTCTCCGTAGCAGTTGTCCACGATGCAGACCGCCTCCGGGTTGACCGATTTCACCACGGCGATCAGTTCCCCGATCTCCCGGACGGAGAGAGAGGCCCGGGTGGAGTAGCCCTTGGAGCGCTGGATGAGTACCGCCTTCACCTTCGGGTCGGCGGCCATCTCCGCCAGTCTGGCCCGGTCGGGGGCGTTTTCCCGGGAAATGGGCACCTCCCGGTACTCGATGCCGTAGCGTTTCAGGCTCAGGGGATAGTCCCCAGTCATGCCGATGACCCCCTGAATGGTGTCGTAGGGCGCTCCCACGGCGGAGAGCAGCACGTCTCCCGGCTCCAGCACGCCGTAAAGGCAGGAGGCGATGGCGTGAGTGCCGTTGACAAACTGGATGCGCACCAGGGCGTCCTCCGTCTGGAAGATGTCCGCATAGATTTTGTCCAGGGTGTCCCGGCCCAGGTCGTCGTAGCCGTAGCCGGTGGTGCCCGCAAAGCAGGCCTCCGACACCCGATGGGCCTGGAACGCCGCCAGCACCTTCCGGCTGTTGCGCTCCGCCATCTCATCAATGGCGTCAAACCGCTCCCGGAGGCCGGCCTGGGCCTCTTTTGCCAACTCCAGAGTACGGGGGGATAGCTCCAATGTACTCATACGGTGGGAAGCGCCTCCTCGCAGACCGCCCGGATGAGACGAATGCAGGCGTCCAAATCCTCCATGTCGCACTGCTCCACGGCGGAGTGGGTGTAGCGGCAGGGGACAGAGATGCCCCCGGTCACGACCCCCTTGCGGGTTGTGCGGATGGGGCCGGCGTCGGTGCCACCGCAGGTGAGAATATCCGGCTGGACAGGGATGCCTTTGGCGGCGGCCAGATCATTGAGCCGCTTCACCAGACTGGGAGCGCAGATGACCGAGCGATCCATCACCTTCACCGCTGCGCCCTTGCCCATAACGGCGGTACCCTCATGGAGACTGCCGGGTACGTCGTCGGCGCAGGTCACATCCACCGCAATGCCATAGTCCGGGTCCACCCCAAAGGAGGCAGGCTTGGCCCCTCTCGTCCCCACTTCCTCCTGGACGCTGAACACAAAGTACAGGTCGTTGGCGGGGGCGGTGACATCCTTCAGTGCTTTCAGCAGGGCCAGGCAACCGATGCGGTTATCTAAAAAGCAGCCGGACACCCGGTTCTTGCTCAGATGCTTCAAGGGGCTGACAAAGGCGGCGGTGTCCCCCACCTGAACCAGCTCTTTTGCCTCCTGTTCGTTGGCGGCCCCGATGTCCAGGTACAGATCCCGGATCTTAGGCTCCTCCAGCTTGTCCTCCCGGGCGCAGCACAGGGCATAGGCCCCGTTCTGGAAGCGGAAGGTCTGCTGGACCAGGTCGGGGACGCAGAAGCCCCCCAGCGTGCCGAAGCGGATGGAGCCGTCCTTGTCGATGTGGGTGGCCACCAGGCCCACCGAGTCCATGTGGGCGGAAAAGAGCAATCTTGGCCCCTTTCCTGCCCGGTGGACGATGAGATTGCCCATGGCGTCCTCCCGGATGTCGTCGGCGTAGGGCTGGGCCAGGGAACAGATAAGGGAGCGGATATTCCCCTCGTTGCCGGAGACCCCGTGAGTCTGGGTCAGCCGGGACAGGGTTTCAAATGTATTCATCGTCATACCTCCTGTGCCATGGCGTCCACGAACAGACGGGCCAGGCGACACATATTGCGGCAATCCTCAACAGAGACAACGCTGGAGGGGGCATGGAGATACCGCACCGGAGCGGACAGGCCCGCCACTCTGGCCCCCGAGCCGCTGCGCTGGAAGGCTCCGCCGTCGGTCCCTCCGGCGATATATTCCTTGGTCTGCCAGGGGATGCTGTTCTCCTCCGCCAGGCGGCGCAGGAGCAGAAACAGCCTGCGGCTGGCGATGCTCCCCTTGTCCATAAAGGGCAGGACCGGGCCGCCGCCAACCCGGCAGACGTGAGCGCCGCCCTCCATACCTGGGAGGTCGGCAGCGGTGGTGCCCTCTACCACGAGAACGTTTTTCGGCTGGAGGGCAAAGGCAGCTCCCAGTGCCCCCCGGGTGCCCACCTCCTCCTGGACGGTAAAGACGAAGGTGACATCCATGGGCAGTTCCTGCCGGAGCAGGTCCAGCAGGACCGCACAGCCCACCCGGTCGTCGATGGCCTTGGCCTTGAGCCGTCCATCGCCAAACTCCCGGATGTCGTCGGAAAAGACCGCCACGTCTCCGATCTCTACCAGCTTTTCGCTCTCCTCCCGGGAGTCGGTGCCGATGTCCAGATACAGCTTGTCTGTGGGCGGAGCCTTCTTCCGTTCCTCGGCGGTGGTCAGGTGGATGGGCTTCATCCCCACTACAGCGGGGACACGGTTGGGTCCGACATAGACCTTTTTCCCGATGACCACCTGGCGGTTCACGCCGCCCACGAACTGAAAGCCCAACGTGCCGTCCTTGTGGATGTGGTCAATCATCATGCCCACCTCGTCCATGTGGGCAGCCAGCAGCAGCGCCCCGGGAGCGGACTTGGCTCCACGCTTTTCCACGATCAGGTTGCCCAGGCGGTCTGTCCGTAGGTCGGCGGCGTAGGGCTCCGCCTGGGTACGGATATAGTCCCGCACCTGCTCCTCCCGGCTGGAGACACCGGAGAGGGCGCAGAGGGTCTTTAATTCTTCCAGCACAGGACACCGTCCTCCTCTCTCAGCCCCAGCAGAAAGTCCGCCAGCAGCCGGGCAGTCTGCTCTGCATCTCCCTCAGAGATGACCTCCAGAGGCGTGTGCATATAGTTCAACGGCAGGGATACCAGCGATACCGGGACGCCCTCCCGGGCCACCTGCATTTCCCAGCCGTTGGTGCCGGTATTGCCCGCCATGACCTCCGGGTTCCAGTTGATGTCCCGGGCGGCGCAGGCCTTCCGCAGGCCGTCCACCATCCAGCGGGCACAGTTGGGGCCGATGCCCACCGCCGGGCCCTTGCCCAGGGCAAAGCCCGTCTCCTCCGGCCCGTCGCGGGAGATGCCGAAGGTCACGTCCACTGCGATAGCGCAGTCCGGGCGCTCGGCGAAGGTGGCCACCAGCGCCCCGTCCCCGGAGGTCTCCTCAAAGCAGGAGCCGAGGACCGCCACGTCCACGTTCAGTGTCTCCCCCTCCAGCAGCTCCAGGGTGCGCAGAAGAATGGCAAAGCAGGCCCGGTCGTCCAGGCTCTTTCCGGCGATACGGTCCCCCGCCAGCCGGAGGATGTCCTCCCGGTAGACCATGGGAGTGCCCAGGGGAACGGCCTGTTCCGCCTGGGCCTGGCTCATGCCGATGTCCAGGTACAGGTCCTTCAGGGGCACAACGCTGTCCTCCTCTCCTGCCGCCATGACGTGGGGCGGCTTGACCGCCACCACCCCCAAAATAGGCGGGTCGGTGAGGACGGTGATCTCCCGGTCAGGCAGGATACGGGGATCGATGCCTCCCAGGGAGGAGAAGCGGAGAAATCCCTTCTCGATACCGGTGACGATGAGGCCCACCTCGTCCAGATGGGCGTCCAGCAGGACTTTGGGGGCGTTCTCCTTCCCGCACCGGCGTAGGCCGATGACGCTCCCCAGCCGGTCCCGGCGCACCTGGTCGGTGAGGGGGGCCAACAATTCACAGGCCACGTCCGCCGCCCGCTCCTCAAACCCGGAGGGGCCGGGAGCCTGGCTCAGCCGGGCCAGGCAGTCGAAATAATTCACAGTCAGCTCTCTCCTCTCAGTGCTCCGGCAGCGCCCGCACCAGCTGTTTGAAGGTGTCCCCCCGAACCATGAAGTTTTTGAACTGGTCGAAGGAAGCGGAGGCCGGGGACAGGATGATCACGTCTCCGGGCCGGGCGATGCTCCGGGCCTGCTCCAGCGCCCCGGCGAAGTCCAGGCCGTCATAGATGGGCAGCGCAGCCGGGTCGTAGCTGGGAGCAGCCTCTGTGGCCGCCCTGATCTTTCCGGCGGTGGCTCCGTTCAGCACCAGGGCCTTGACGTGGGCCACGATCTCCGGGCCCAGCGGGGCGTAATCCAGGTGCTTGTCGTAGCCTCCGGCGATGAGGATGACCTTTTGCCGGAAGGAGCGGAGGCCGGCGATGGTGCGGCTGGGGCTGGAGGCGATGGAGTCGTTATAGTACCGGACGCCCGCCTTTTCCGCCACCAGCTCGATGCGGTGCTCTACCCCGCCGAAGGTCTTGGCGAAGGTGCGGATCGTCTCGTCGGACACCAGGCCGTCCACGGCGGCGATGGCGGCCATATAGTTCTCCCAGTTGTGGACGCCGGGGAGGAGGATGTCAGACACAGGCAGCACGGCCCGGTCCCCCTTGACTACAATAGACCCGTTCTCCAACGCCACCCCGGAAGGTGCCTCCGTCTGCCGGGCAAACCATGTGACCGTTCCCCGGGCCTTGTCCGCAAAGCTGCGGGTATAGTCGTTGTCGTGGTTGAGCACCAGTCTGCCGCTCTTGTCCTGCCATAGATAGATGTTCTCCTTGGCCGCTACGTACTCCTCCATCCCCTTGTGGATGTCCAGATGGTTGGGGGCCAAATTGGTGATGACGGCGATCTCCGGAGAGCGGCGCATGGTCATAAGCTGGAAGGAGGACAGTTCCAGCACAGCGATGTCCTCCGGCCCCATCTCCCCCGTCTCCGCCAGGAGGGGGTGTCCGATATTGCCGCCCAGATGGACGGTATAGCCCTGGGCCTCCAGCAACTTGGCGATGATGGTAGTGGTGGTGGTCTTGCCGTCAGAACCAGTCACGGCAATTTTTTTGCAGGGGCAGACCTCAAAGAACACCTCCATCTCTGAGGTGATGACGCTGCCTCTGGCCTTTGCCGCTTCAAAGGCGGGGATATCCGGCCGGATGCCGGGAGAGCGGAAAATATAGTCCTGGTCGAGGCCGTCCAGATAGCCCTCTCCCAGCCGGAGCCGGACGCCCCGCTCCTCCAGCTCCCGAAGCAGCGCCTCATCACCAAATTTCTCCCGGGTCTGCTTATCGCAGGCGGTGACACGAACGCCGTGGTCGGTGAGCAGGCGGATCAGCGGCACGTTGGAGACGCCGATGCCCACGATGGCGACGGTGTGTCGGTCCATCTCCTCCAGCCAGTGTGTAAAGGTCATGGAGATTCCTCCTATCCTGTCATCAAAATCATCAGTCATGCCAATTCATTATATCCGTTTGGGGCAGATAATTCAAGGCTTGATACCGTCCCTCTGCGCAAAAATCAATTCTGGCTTTCTTCCCTCTTTTCAAACGGCAGATTTTGGGATATAATAGGGCTCACTGAGAAAGAGAGGGAGGGATTCCTTTGGCAGAGAAGGACAACAGCCTGATGAGCCAAAACTTTATCCACGATTTTATTGACGAGGACATCGCCGAGGGCGGACGCTACGCCGGGATGGAGGTACACACCCGCTTCCCGCCAGAGCCCAACGGCTATCTCCACATCGGCCACGCCAAGGCCATCTATGTGGACTTTGGCACCGCCCAGAAGTATCACGGACTTTGCAACCTCCGTATGGACGACACCAACCCCACCAAGGAGGACGTGGAGTTCGTAGACGCCATCCAGGAGGACATCCACTGGCTGGGCTACGACTGGGACGACCGGTTCTACTATGCCTCGGATTACTTTGAGCAGATGTACCAGTTCGCCGAGGAACTGATCCTGGCGGGCAAGGCCTATGTCTGCCAGCTCTCTCCCGAGGAGATGAGCGCCAACCGTGGCGACGTGAACACCCCCGCCACCAGCCCCTATCGTGACAGGCCCACTGAGGAGTCCCTCGACCTGTTCCGCCGGATGCGGGCGGGAGAGTTCCCCGACGGAGCCATGACCCTTCGGGCGAAGATCGATCTGGCCTCCGGCAACTTCAATATGCGGGACCCCGCCATCTATCGCATCAAGCATCAGCGCCACCACCGCACGGGAGATGCGTGGTGCATCTACCCCATGTACGACTACGCCCACCCCATTGAGGACGCTCTGGAGGGCATCACTCATTCTTTGTGTACCCTGGAGTTTGAGGATCACCGCCCGCTGTACGACTGGGTCATCGACAACATCTCCTGTCCCAACAAGCCCCGGCAGATCGAGTTTGCCCGTCTGGGCATCGACCACACCGTCATGAGCAAGCGCAAGCTCCGGGCACTGGTGGAGGGGGACTACGTCTCCGGCTGGGACGACCCCCGGATGCCCACCATCTGCGGTCTGCGGCGGAGAGGCTACACTCCCGCTTCTATCCGGGCCTTCTCCGAGGCCAACGGTGTGTCCAAGGCGGCCTCTACGGTGGAGTTCTCCTTCCTGGAGCACTGCCTCCGGGAGGATCTGGACAAGTCCGCCCGGCGGGTCATGGCGGTGCTCCGTCCGGTGGCCCTGACCATCACCAACTATCCCGAAGGCCAAAGCGAGACCTTCTCCATTGAGAACCATCCCAAGGACCCCTCCATGGGCAGCCGCACCGTCACCTTCTCCCGCCACCTCTACATTGAGGCGGAGGACTTTATGGAGGAACCGGTGAAGAAGTACAAGCGCCTCTCCCCCAACGGGCTGGAGTGCCGGCTCAAGGGGGCCTATGTCATCCGCTGCATCGGCTGCGTCAAGGACGAGGTAGGCAACGTGGTGGAGGTGCTAGCGGAGTACGATCCCAATTCCAAGGGCGGCGACCCCGCAGACGGGCGGAAGATCAAGGGTGCTGCCATCCATTGGGTGGACGCCGCCACCGCCGTGGATGCAGAGGTACGACTGTACGACGACCTGTTCAGCGACGCCGCCCCTGACGCCGCCGGAAAGGATTTCCTGGCCTGCCTGAATCCTGGCTCTCTGGAGGTGCTCCAGGGCTGCAAGCTGGAGGCGTCTCTGGCAGAGGCCCAGTCTCCCGCCTCCTTCCAGTTTATGCGGCTGGGCTACTTCTGCGTGGACAACAAGGACAGCAAACCCGGTGCGCCGGTGTTCAACCGTTCGGTCAGCCTGAAGGACAGCTTTAAGAAATAACAGCCAGTCAACAGCCGCCCTGCTTTGTCAAAACGGGGCGGCTGTCATATTGAGGAGGTGCTTCTCTTGCCCTTTTGGAAAAAGGAGATGGACGGAGTCGAGTATGAGACCTACGTGGCGGAGCTGCTCCGGCGGCAGGGGTTTCGAGACATCACCTTCACCCCACGAACGGGGGACTTCGGCGTCGACCTGCTGGCCACCCACGGGCGGAACCGGTATGCCATCCAGTGCAAGTACTACTCCGGTGCGGTGGGCGGAGCCGCCGTCCAGGAGGCGGTAGCCGGCATGGCCTACTACGACTGCGAGCGGGGCATGGTAGTCACCAACAGCGTCCTCACCGAAGGTGCAAGAGAGCTGGCCCAGGCCAACAGCATCGAGGTGATGGAGTACATCGATCCGAAGTCCCGCTCCTTCCTGGAGCGGCGGCAGGCCTGGGAGCTAGTGCTGCTGGCGGCGGAGTGCGTGATTTTCGGGCTGCTCCTCCATCAGGTGCTGGCGCAAGGGAGCTTTACCTTGCAGGGACTGGGCATTTTGCTGCTGCTGTGCTTCCCGGTTCCCTATCTCCTCTGCCGCCTGATCCGGTGGATATGGAAGCGGAGGCAGCGGAAAAGGGCAAGGGACGCCGCAGAGAACGAAGAAGTTGAAGGATAAAAATGTGCAGGGCCACCCGTTCGGGCGGCCCTGCACACATTTTGGTCAGCTCACTGCTGGCTCTTGACGATCTTGACGATACGGGAGGTGCCCAGGCGGTCGGCGCCCAGGTTCAGGAAGTCCTCGGCGTCCTGGAGAGAGGAAATCCCCCCTGCCGCCTTGACCTTCACATGAGGCTCTACATTGGCGGCCATCAGGGCCACATCCGGCTTGGTGGCTCCGGCGGTGGAGAAGCCAGTGGAGGTCTTGATATAATCCGCCCCGGACTGGGAGACGATCTGGCACATTTTGACCTTCTCCTCATCAGTGAGCAGGCAGGTCTCGATGATGACCTTCAAAATGTGGTCGCCGCAGGCGGCCTTAACCTGACGAATCTCGTCCAGCAGATCGTCCCACTTCTCATCCTTCACCCAGCCGATGTTGATGACCATGTCCACCTCGTCGGCGCCGTTGCTCACAGCATCGGCGGCCTCAAATACCTTGGAGGCGGTGGTGGAATAGCCGTTGGGGAATCCAATCACGGTGCAGACAAGGCAGCGTCCCTGGAGGTACTCCGCCGCAGGCTTGACATAGCTGGCGGGGATGCAGACGCTGGCGCAGCCGTAGGCCGCCCCGTCGTCGCAGATGGCCCTGATCTCCTCCCAGGTGGCGGAGGGAGCCAGCAGCGTGTGGTCTACATGGGACAGTATTTCCTTGATTTCCATGATAAATGTCATCCTTTCCCGGTCTGAACAGCACCGGAGAGGGTCCGGTCATGCCAGTACCGTTTCATCTTAAAGCCCCGTTCATAAGTGGTCTCCCGGCCCAGAAAGGCGGGGGGCTGCCAGGCGTTGGCAGCCTCCTCTGACGGAAACTCCACCTCGGCGTAGGCAAATGCGCCGTCGTCTACCACAGAGCACTCCAGGAGTAGGCCGTCACCGATGTCGTAGGCCCGGTAGTCCTTGTGGATCAGGGGCTTGCCCGGCTCCAGCAGGAGGCACAGCTCCTCAAACTGCTCCCGGGTCAGCTCGGTCTCGATCTCATGACGGACCAGCTCACCGCCGCTCTTGATGCAGAGACGATACTGCTCCCGCCCAGTGTCCTCCTCCCTGCTTCGACGGATGCGGACCTCGGAGGGGTCGGTATAGAGGTAGCCCTGCCAGACCTGTTGTCTGCGCACCAAGGGCAGCTGCTCAGGGAACTGCTCCAGCCAGAATTTCCGTTCGATCTCCATGGGACCCCCTCCTTATCGGGACTGTCTGTCACTTTCCGCTCTTTTTGCTGCCCTGGCCATAGCCATATCCATAACCATAGCCGTAGCCATATCCATAGCCGTAACCATAACCATATCCGTAGCCATATCCATAGCCGTAGCTTCCGCCGCCACCCTCGGTCTCGTTGAGGATACATCCCAGCACCGGCGTACCGCTCTCCGACAGCTCCTCCAGCGCCCGGACGATGCGGGAGACCCGGGTGCTGTCCTGCTTGATGATCAACACCGAGCCATCGCAGTAACGGGCCAGGTTTCCGGCGTCTGCCACTGTTCCGGCAGGAGGCGTATCCAGCAGCACATAATCAGAAGCATCAGCCAACGCCCTGAGCAGCTGGTCCATGTCTCCCCGCAAAATTAACTCTGAGGGGTCGCCGTCAAAGGGCGTCCCCGGCATGACCCGCAGGTTCTCATTACCGTAGGAAATCAGGGCATCATTGACACTGCACCGACCGGTGAGCACGTCAGCCGTACCGTAGTCAGCGTTCTGGAGGAGAAAACGCCGTTTCATGCCGGGATTGCGGAAGTTGCAATCCATCAAAATGACCTGCTTTCCCTTGGCTGCCATGGCCAGGGCCAGGTTCATGGCGACGGTCGTCGTTCCCCCCTGAGCTGCCGCACTGGTCACCAGAATGATCTTATGTGCCAGCTCCTGCTTGTCTTCGTCTATCCCAAGCTGTCGGATGACACGGGAGCGGGCGATTCGCACGCCCTCCTGAAATCCAAATCCTACCTTATCATTGGTCACCTGGATCAGTCCGTTGGCGCCTCTGCCCATCCGGCGTCCGATCACCTTGGGGATCGAGCCCAAATAGGTGATGTTCAGCTGCTTTTTGACATCCTCTTTGTCCTTGATGGTAAACCGGGTGACAGTGAACAACAGGACAAGCGCCAGCCCGGCCGCCAGACCCACCAGGCCGCCTTTTGCCAGCTGTCTCCAGTCGCTGAAGGGGTTATCTACCTGGGTCGGGACGGTTGGCTCCCGCAGGACCGTCATAGTGGCGCTGCCCAATACCCGCACGGACACGTCCTCATAGTTCTCCATCACGGCGATGAGAATATCATAGGCCAGCTGGGGGTCGGATGCGGTGACCTTCAGCGTCACCAGCTTGGTGGACTCCACCTGCTCCAAGGTGATAGTCCCCGGAATATAGTCCATCCCCAAAGCGTCCATGACCCGGTTTTGAAGAGCGGAGCTGTTGATGATCTGCGGGAACTGCTTGGACAATTCCTCAGCAGAGAGTGCGTCAGAATACTCGTTGACGATGCCGCTGCTGTCCGAATTTACCACAAAGGGGGTAGATGCGGTGTACTGGGGAACGTAATTCATCCGCTGAATCAGCCAATATCCTCCGGCACAAACCAGCGTCAAAGCGATTACCAGAACAATCATCCGGCGGAGCACCTTAAAGAACTGATAGAGCAGTACCGAGAGGTCGATCAGCTCCTCCTCCTGGGCTACCTCGGTCTTTTCGTATTGACTCACATCGACACCCCCTTAACTGCGTTCCCGGCTGTGATGGCTGTGCTCATGATAGGAGGCACTGCCTGCGCCGCCCCAGGCCTGGACATTGTTAAAGACGCAGCCCAGCACCTGGATACCGGTCTGCTCCAGAGAATCCAGCACGTCCTGGACCATCTTGGTGGGGGAATCGTTCTGCCGCACTACCAAAACCACGCCGTCAGCGTAGCTGGAGACCTCCTCCGTGTCGATCATGAAACCAGCAGGAGGAGTATCGATAATGATATAGTCTGCCCGGTTCCGCAGTTCCCGAACCATCACGCTCATCATATGGGAGCCCAAAAGCTCAGCAGCATTGTCGTATTTTTTCCGGCCCACAAGCAGAAACATCTCCGGCTTGTGGTGCTGGATAATGACGTCGGAGAAATCGCAGGTTCCCTGGAGGAACTCGCCCAAGTCGCCCCGAATTTCCTTGTCCAGCTTGAGCATGGAGTGGGTTGTGGGATTGCGCAGGTCTCCGTCCACAAAGACCACCCGACTCCCGGTCTTTGCCAGAGAGAGGGCCAGGTTCATGGACACGGTAGACTTGCCCTCGTTTGCCATGGTACTGGTGACCAGGATCACCTTGCAGTCATGCTTATCCGCCCGGTACTCAAAGCTGGCCCGCAGCTTTTCGATGGCCTCGGTGAATTGATAGCTGATGGGATATTGGTTAATCAGCAGATATTTCTGCTTCTTCCGCAGGCCCTGGGTCAGCTTCCGCCGCTCTTTGGGGATTGTGGCTAACCGTTTGATGTTGAGCTTTTCCTGGAAGTCGATATCCGTCTTGATGGCATCCCTCTGATAGGAGAGCAGCGCCAGCAGCAGGATCACCGCCGCCACTGCAGCACCCCCTGCCATCACCAGCGTCTGGGTGCGATCCAGCTCGTTGCTGGGGGCGGTGGGTACGCTGGGCTGCTCCAGCACGTCCAGCGTCAGGCTCCCCAAAACGGTATCCACCAGAGCCTGGTAAGTGTCCATGACGGTGTTCATGATCTCATAGGTCTCCTCCGGGGAGTCGGATGTCACCGTCAGATAGAGGATATTGGTATCCTCCAGCAGCTCTGTGGAGATGGTGCCGTTGAGGGTCTCCACCCCCATGGCATCCGCCACCTCCGCCTGGAGGATGTCGCTGTCGATGAGATACTTAAAGGTGGTAGCCACCGTGTAGGTGACTGAGCTGGTGGAATAGGTCACATATCCCGATGTGGCCTTGGTCATCACGGCGTAGCAGGCGGTCGTGCTGTACTGGGGCTGCCAGCTCCAGGTGATCCACACATAGGCGCCCATCACGGCGATCAGCCCCGCCAGAAGGATGTCCAGCCATCGGCGGAACACATCCCCCAGGATGGTAGGCAACAGGAAACGGAGAGACTCCAGCTGCATATGTCCGGAACTGTTCAACGCTCTCGCCTCCTCAGTTTACGATGACGGTCAGGCGGGTGGTCCCCGTCTCTCCGTCTCCGGTCAGGGTGTAGATTACGGTATAAGTTCCCGGCTCGCTGGTGTTCACCGGATTGGTGATCTTCACGTCGTCCACCGTCAGCTGCTCGCCGTATTTATCCCGTCCGGTGACGCTGTCCAGATAGTCCTCCGGGTCAAAGTCGGCCCCCTCGTCCAGGGTGACGCTGTAGGTGGTCAGAACGATGCCAACCGAGGTCGCCTCGCTGGCGTCCACGCACTCGATGGTGAAGGCCTGCTCGGTGGTGTCCCCGGCGCTGTTGGTCACCTTCAGAGTCACGGAGTACTCCCCCGCCGTGTAGCGGTCATAGTTGCTCTCGGTAACCTGGAGCAGATTGGTGATGTTGCCGTCTAAGACGTCGGACACAGAGACGCAGTCCTGAATATTGATCTGCTCCCCCACCGTCACCTTTAACTCGGAGGTCAGCTCGATCACCGGGGCGGAGTAATCGCTGTAGTAAATGGTGCGGGTAGCCTTGGTCACGTTGTTGTTGGAGTCAAAGGCCACGTAGGTCACCTGGCGGCTGTAGTCATCGGCAAATTCAGATAAGCCCTCGATCACCACGGAATCCGTCACGTCCCCGTCCTCCGGGTCGGTGGCGGTGACGCCCTCCAAAAGCACCTCGTCGCCGTCGGCGACGCTGACGGTGATGGCGTCCTCGGTGAAGCTGATCTCTGGGCTGCGGTTGATGTCGCTGGACATCTCGCTCCAGAGGGTCAGTCCGAAGACTACCCCCACGACCACCGCCAGGCCCAGCAGCCACATATTCACTCTGCCTCGTATTGCTCTGTCCTGCCTTTCCTGACGTTACTGGCGCAGAATCCCGTTCTCCTCCAGCTTCTGGAGGAATGCTCGGATGTCGGCCCGGGCGGTGGCCTCATCGGTGTCGTACTCCTCCAGAACAGCCTGGAGCAGCTCCTCCTCGGTGGCCTCCCCCTGGAGCTTTTTCCAGAGGAACGCACCGATCTCGTTGACGGTGATAAGTCCGTTAAATTCCACGGCTGCCTCGCCGGTGGGGACGATGATATGCTCCCCGGCGATCTGGCGCATCAAATAGCTGGAACTGATCTTCATCATCTGGCTCCCTTCTCATGGCCGGAGCTGTCCGGCTCTGAAAACACGATTGCTGCCTGTTATTGTACCACGTTTTTCCCTGCCGGGACAAGCCCCAGAGTTAAAAATCCATGACCATTTTCGCCGACTCCCCCTCGGTGAGCTGGGTCACGTGGGTATCCACCACCCGGTAGACCCGCTGGCACAGGTTGAGCACGCTGGGCCGGTGAGTGGTGACGATACAGGTCTTATTGGGCCACTGGCGGATGATGTTGCGCAGCACCTGGCGTTCCGTCTCGATGTCCAGGTCGCTGGTGGCCTCGTCCAGGAGCAGCACCGGCGCATCCCGGAGCACCGCCCGGGCGATGGCCAGACGCTGGGCCTGTCCGCCGGAGAAGCCTCTCCCCCGCTCACCCAGTTTGCCGTTGATGCCGCCCTCCTTTTTGGAGACGAAGTCCCAGGCGCAGGCGATTTTCAGCGCCTCGATGATCTCCTCGTCGGTGGCGTCCTCCTTGACCATGCGGAGATTTTCCGCCACGGTGCCGGAGATCATGGTGTTGCCCTGGGGGACGTAGGAGAAATACCGCCGGGTGTCGGCGTTGATCTCCACCTGGTTGCCCTGGCGGTCCACCAGCGTCACCTCGCCGCTGCCCGGGTGGATCAGTCCCAGGATGAGCCGTATCATGGTGGTCTTGCCCTCACCGGTGGGGCCAACCAGAGCCACGATCTCGTTGGGCCGGGCCACGAAGTCCGAGCCGGAGATGACCTTCTCGTGCTCCACGTAGGAGAAATCCACCCCGGTCATACGCACCTCGAAGCCCTCCTCCGCCGCCTTTGCCATGGCCTCCGACTCCTCGGTGAGATGCACCTCCCGGGGCAGCTCCACCAGCTCACGGATACGGTGGGCGGAGACGGAGCTGTTGAGCATGCCGGGAATGATGCTCACCAGAGAGGAGAAGCTGCTGGAGAGCTGGGAGCGCTGGCTGAGAAACAGGGTCATGGTGCCGTAGGTGATATTTCCCGCTAGAAGCTGGAAAATGCAGTAGCCAAAGGCCACCGTGTACACCATCGTCCCCAGGACGTTGGAGAAAATGCCGGTCTTGATGGAGAACATATTGTAGTCCAGATTGACCTTTTTATATTTCCGAAAATTGCAAGTGCAAGTTGAACACATCCGCGAAAAATTTTTAATAGAG
>JAJQEM010000138.1 GCA_021201635.1 Clostridiales bacterium
GCAGGGCAACAGCATTTACTTTTTGAGTTTACAAAAAGTGCGGCTATAGTCCAAATTAACCTGATACAAACATGCGAATACCGAATAGTTGTGATAGGTTTCCTCCGCTGTAGCGAATAAAAATCCACAATTGCAACCCATTATGAATAAATAAAAGTAAATGCTGTTGCCCTGAGGGCATAGCAGATTGACTTTTTTGCCGCTCCGGTTTATACTATAGATGCAGCAAGGGGTGCTGCCCGGTAACGGTCGGCCCCTAGTTGTTGGTTACAGAAGTAACCGCCAGGTTAGGGTCCAGGGCGGTTACTTCTTTTTTGCCTGAAAGAACAGGCTGACAATGCCGATAATCACAAGGCAGAATTGATAGAACTCTGATGTACTCATCGGGCAGCCCCCCTCTCCTGAAATCAGGGGGCAAAAGAAGCTGCCCCCGTGAAGGGGCCAACCGCCACCGCATTGGGCAGCACCCAGCCCCCGAAGGGGCCTGCCACGGGATAACATATCTCCCGACGAAAAGCAACAGAAACAGGCCACAGAAAAGTCAGACCCGGATTTCCTCCCTGCCCTTGCACTTTTGACCGGGACGCATTACAATATCCACAGGAAATTTGCGCCCGGGAGGTCCTGCCGCCATGTCTCTCATCGATCAGCACATTCACTCCACCGTCTCCTTTGACGGCCACAGCAGTCGGGAGGAGATGGCCCAGGCCGCTCTGGACCGGGGCGTGAGCGTCCTGTGCTTTACCGACCACTGCGACGTGGTCAATGAGAAAAATCAACTCGTCCCTGTCTACGACTGGGCCCCTGCCCGCCGCCAGCAGCAGGAGGCGCTGGCCGCCCTGGGCGGAGAGATGGAGCTGCACTACGGTCTGGAGCTGGGCAACGCCCCGGCGGACTTTGCCGCCGCCGAGCGTGCCTTGCAGGAGCCGGGGCTGGACTTCGTCCTGGGCTCTATCCACAACGCCAGCGCCGCACTGGGCTGGCAGGATTATTATTATGTCAACTTCACCAGCCCGGAGCAGTGCTATCGCTATCTGGACGACTACTTTGACGGGCTGGAGGCTCTGATGGCCTGGGGAAGCTTCGACTCCCTGGCCCACCTGCCCTATCCTCTCCGGTACATGGCCCAGCGGGACGGCCAGAGGGTGGGCCTGGGGCCCTATGAGGAGCGGATTACCGAGCTGCTCCGCTCCCTGATCCGCACCGGCAAGGCTCTGGAGGTCAACAGCAGCAAATCGGAGACCCTGATGCCGGAGTACGGCTGGCTGCTGGAGCGGTACCGTGATCTGGGCGGAAAATTGGTCACCGTAGGCACCGACGCACACCGGGCCGCAGACGCCGCCCGGGGCCTGCGGGAGGCCTACGCCCTGCTGGAGCAAAAGGGCTTTCCCCGGGTGGCCCTGTACCAAAACCGAACGCCGGAGCTGGTGCCCTTTTCCCTGTGAGCCGCACATCACAAATCATGACCAGCAGAAGGAGATACATCAAATGAGAGAGATCACCGCCGAACAGATCACACAGACCGTCCGGGCGCTCTGCATCCGGGCCAACTGCCAGCTGCCGGAGGACGTACGCTGTGCCATTCAAGCTGCCCGGGAGATGGAGGTCTCCCCGGTGGGTCAGTCCATTTTGGGCGACGTGGTGGAAAACTTCACCTTTGCCGGGGAGCGGCAGCTCCCCATCTGCCAGGATACCGGCATGGCGGTGGTCTTCTGTGACCTGGGCCAGGAGGTCCACATCACCGGCGGTCTGCTCCCCGACGCCGTTGACCGGGGGGTATCCCTGGGTTATACTGAGGGGCATCTCCGGTGCAGCGTGGTGGCCGACCCCCTTCGCCGGGTCAATACTGGGGACAACACCCCCGCCGTTCTCCATCTCCGGCTGGTGGAGGGAGACCGGCTGTCCATCACCGTGGCTCCCAAGGGCTTCGGCAGCGAGAATATGGCCAGCCTCTCCATGCTCAAGCCCTCCGTCACCCGGGAGCAGGTGGAGGACACCATTGTGGAGGCGGTGTCCCGGGCGGGCTCCAATCCCTGTCCCCCGGTGATCGTGGGCGTGGGCCTGGGCGGCGATTTCGAGCTGGCGGCCCTTCTCTCCAAGCGTGCCCTCCTCCGTCCCCTGGACGAGGACAACCCGAACCCCTATTACCGGGACATGGAGGAGCGTATCCTGGAGAAGGTCAACCGGCTGGGCATCGGCCCCCAGGGTCTGGGTGGACGCACCACCGCCCTGAAGGTGAGCATCCTGGCCCATCCCACCCACATCGCCGGGCTCCCCTGCGCCGTCAACCTGAACTGTCACGTGGCCCGGCACGCCTCAGCGGTGCTGTGAGAGAGAAACCTGAAAGGATTTTTACAAAATTTACAATTTAGTCTTTTCCTTTTTCAAAAGTGTGGTATAATAGGCTCACAGAAGGGTCCTCCCTTCTCCACGCCGCAAGGAAGGAGCTGAATTGCAGTGAAATTCGCATTTATCGACAAGAAATCTCCTCAGCCGGAAAAGGTTCTTGCCTATGCCGAGAAAAAGGTGGGCAAGCTGGATCGGTACTTCCGTTCTGACGCCGAGGCGACCGTCCGTTTCCAGGAGAAGAAACGGGGGCAGGTCAAGCTGGAGGTCACTGTGCGTACCGACAATGCTATCTTCCGCTCCGAGACCTATTCTGACTCCATGTATTCCGCCATCGACGCCGCTGTGGATACCATCGAGGGCCAGATCCGGAAGAACAAGACCCGCCTGTCCAAGCGCCTGCGCACTGACGCCTTTGACCCGGTGGAGTTCACCGGAGTAGAGGGCAACGAGCCTGAGAACGACGCTCCCCTGGAGATCGCCCGGGCCAAGCGCTTCCCCCTGCGCCCCATGAGCGTCGAGGAGGCGGTGCTCCAGATGAACCTTCTGGGCCACACCTTCTTCGCCTTCCGTAACGCCGACGAGGGCGAGGCCTTCGCCGTGGTCTACGCCCGTGAGGACGGCGGCTACGGTCTGATCGTGGACCAGCCGTGAGAGTGCGTCTGCCCTTAATTACATAATAAAAACCGGAGGAGCTGTTCCAGGGCGGCTCCTCCGTCTCAGTCTGTCAAAAAAGCTAGTCTGAAAAAACAATCAAAAAGTTCAGGAAGCTCTCCGCAGGAGTTTTGTTGCGTTAGCAACGAAATAAAATGAAATACGTCTTTTCAGCCGGGCGCACACCAGGGGGCTTCTCTTGCCCCTGCGGGGCAATTCACCTTCTGTACCGGCAAAAAGACACGGGGAGGCGACAACTGTGCGAGCGATAAGACGCCGCCCGCAGGCGGTGTGCAATGCACAACTGTGTGAAATGCTTGCATTTGGTTCGAGAGCCTGTCGTTTTACGACAGGCTCAAAACGCCTCCGCAAGGACTGCGGAGGCGTTTTCGTTTGGAGGGAAAGGTTGAAACATTGTAATCGAAGCACGATACCCAAAAAGGGCGCACAAGACCAA
>JAJQEM010000124.1 GCA_021201635.1 Clostridiales bacterium
TTTGTTTACATAATTGTACAACGGCCTGAGAGAAAAGTAAATGCTGTTGCCCTGATCTTGGGTTTCATTCCCCTTTGGTGCCTTGGAGCGCAGCGGAAAGGAATGGTCATAACGATGGCTCAAAATCTGCCTGACCGTGCTGCTGGTGCTGGCGGTGGCGTTCGTCTGCGCTCTCCAGCTCCGGTGGCTGTCCCAGCGGTGCGCCTCCCGCTCCTGCCAGTGGGAGCCGGCGATGGTGGAGATCTGGGTCGTCGCCCCCCAGGAGACAGCGGAAAACGGCTGAGACCGAACAATAAGCGCACAAACGCCCGAGAGCCGAAGCTCCCGGGCGTTTCTTGCTATCAGATTTAGTCCACCTTGACGATCCAGCCGAAGGTGTCCTCCAGCTTGCCCCACTGGATGCCGGTGAGGGTGTCGTACAGCTTCTGGACGGTGGGGCCGATCTTCCCGCCGTTGACGATGCAGGAGCGGTCATTCCAGGCCATCTCGCCCACGGGGGAGACAACGGCGGCGGTGCCGGTGCCCCAGGCCTCCTCCAGAGCGCCGCTCTCGGCGGCGTCGAACAGCTCCTGAGCGGAGAGCAGCCGCTCCTCCACCTCATAGCCCCAGCTCTTGAGCAGCTCGATGCAGCTCTTCCGGGTGATGCCGGGGAGGACGGAGCCGGTGAGGGCGGGGGTGACGATCTTGCCGGAGATCTTGAACATGACGTTCATGGAGCCGACCTCTTCAATGTACTTCTGCTCCACGCCGTCCAGCCACAGAACTTGGGCATAGCCCTTCTCCTCGGCCACCTCGCCGGCCCGGATGGAGGCGGCGTAGTTGCCACCGCACTTGGTGTAGCCGGTGCCGCCCCGGACAGCCCGGACGTCCTTGGACTCCACATAGATGCGGACGGGGTTGATTCCCTCGGGATAGTAGCAGCCGGAGGGGGAGACGATGATGGCAAAGAGGTAGGTCTTGGAGGCGTGGACGCCCAGATGGGCGTCAGTGGCAAAGACGAAGGGACGGATGTAGAGGGAGGTCTCCGGAGAATGGGGCACCCAATCCTTATCCACAGACACCAGGGTCTTGACGGCAGTGACGAACAGCTCCTCATCCATTGTGGGGATGCACAGACGCTTGGCGGAGTTGTTGAACCGGCGGGCGTTCTCATAGGGCCGGAACAGCTGGATGGAGCCATCGGCAATGCGATAGGCCTTCATGCCCTCAAAGACCTCCTGGGCATAGTGGAGCACCATCGCAGAAGGGTCCAGAGCGATGGGACCATAGGGGGCGATGCGGGCGTCGTGCCAGCCCTGTCCGTCGGTGTAGTTCATGAGGAACATATGGTCGGTAAAGATCTTGCCGAAGCCCAGTGCGCTCTCGTCGGTGGGCTTCTCCTTGGGGGTTTTTGTCAGTTCAATGCGAATATCCATGGTGCTTTTCCTCCTGTCAGTGACCGTCAGTGGACAGGATTCCTTGCCCATTGGCGACTTACATCTTTTCGGCAGGCTTCGGGCGATGACCCGACAGAGCCTGTACATTTCCTATTATATCAGCCGCAATCCCGCCTTGCAAGACTTCCAATGGGGCAAAGATGGATTTTTTTCGGCGGAGAAGAATGAATTTTTTCAGCAGAGAAGCGAAAAATTCCAATGCGAAGGACCAAATTTACAAAATCGCCATTGTATTTTCCGACGGTCTCTTTCATAATAATGGCAAAGCGTTGTCAGACAATGAGATGAGACGAAAGGAGCGAGCAGAGATGAAAACCCTGCTGTTTATCTATAATCCCCATGCGGGGAAGGGAAAGATCCAGCTCTGCCTGGGCTCGGTGGTGGAGCAGTTCCAAAAGAACGGCTATCTTCCCACTCTCTACGCCACCCAGGGGCCGGGGGACGGCGTCTGGGCGGCGGCGGCCCTGTCCCGCCAGTACGATCACCTGGTCTGCTGCGGCGGGGACGGCACCCTGAGCGAGGTGGTCACCGGCCTCCAGGACAGGGAGCGGCCCGTCACCCTGGGCTATATCCCGGCGGGCACCACCAACGACTTTTCCAAGACCCTGGAGCTGCCGGGAGACGACATGGCCCGGGCGGCGGAGCTGGCGGTGACGGGCTATCCCCAGGACTGTGACGTGGGGCGGGTAAACGGCAACCACCTGTTCTCCTATGTGGCGGCCTTCGGCATCTTTACGGAGACCTCCTACGCCACCCCCCAGACCATGAAAAACCTGTTTGGCCGGACGGCCTATATCCTCAGCGGCATCAAGAGCCTGGCTACCCTCAAAACCTATCATATGAAGGTGACCTGGGACGGAGGTGAGCTGGAGGACGAGTACATTTACGGCATGGTGAGCAACTCCGTCTCGGTGGGAGGCTTCAAGGGGACGAACAACCGGCAGGTCATTCTGGACGACGGCCTGTTCGAGGTGGTGCTTATCCGTGCCCCGAAGAATCTGCTGGACTTGAACCAGGTGGCTGCCGCCCTGATGAGCCGCCAGCCCAACGAGTATATCGCCTCCATCCAGTCCGCCAGCGTCCGGTTCCAGAGCGAGGAGCCGGTGAGCTGGACTCTGGACGGGGAGTTTGGCGGGGAGCACCGGGAACTGACGGTGGAGAACCTGCCCCGGTATGTCACCATCCTTAGCGGGAAAAAGCAGGAGGAGAAAACAGATGAAAACGCCACGGTATGACCTGGTCCTGCTGGACGCAGACCGCACCCTGTTTGACTTTGACCGGAGCGAGCTGGAGGCCATCCGACAGACCCTGGCGGACTGGGGCATTGCCCCGGACGAGAGGACGGTGGGCCGTTATCTGGAGATTAACGACGGCCTGTGGGCCGCCTGTGACCGGGGAGAGTTCCCCCAGCCCCGCCTGGGCCGGGAGCGGTTTGCTCGGCTGCTGGACGAGCTGGGACGGACGGACGCAGACCCGGAGCAGATGAATCGTGACTATCTCACCCGGCTGGGGACGCTGTCCTATCTCCTCCCCGGGGCGGAGGAGCTTTGCAGACGGCTGTATCCTTATTGCAAGCTGGTCATCGTCACCAACGGCCTGACCATCGCCCAGGAGGGGAGACTGTCCCGGGCGGCCATCCGGCCCTATATCAGCGAAATGTACGTCTCTGAGCAGATGGGCTGCCGCAAGCCGGAGCTGGCCTACTTTCAGGCGGTGTTCGCCGCCCTGGGAGTGGACGAGGCCCAGAAGCGGCGCACCGTCCTCTTGGGGGACAGCATTTCCAGCGACATCCGGGGCGGCGTGGGGGCTGGGATCGACACCGTCTGGCTCAACCCCTCCGGCCAGACGGCCCCGGCGGAGCTGGAGATCACTTACATTGCGGACAGTCTGGAGGCGGCGGGGGCGTTTATCCTGGGCACAAACGTTGAATGACGGCGTTGACAGAGGAATGACATCTCTTTTCAACGAAAATTGCAAGTGCAAGTTGAACACATCCGCGAAAAATTTTTAATAGAGT
>JAJQEM010000141.1 GCA_021201635.1 Clostridiales bacterium
TTCAATCGCTATGGATTTTTTAGGTGTTCAACTTCATTTTACAATCGACCGATGATTTTCAAATAAATTGCCGCTCTCCCACAATCCCCGTTTGAATGACCTCCCGATGGACTACAATAGAGGAAACCGGCCCGAAGGTCGGGCCACTTCTCACAGGAGGACAAATCATGGGAGACACAGTCTTTTCCGCCACGGCCCAGGAGGCCATCGGCTATTCCAGGGAGATCGCCAGCAGGCTGGGCCACGGCTACGTTGGCTCGGAGCATCTGCTCCTGTCCCTGCTCCACTTTGAGCGGGGACAGGGGGCACAACTGCTGCTCCGCCACGGGGTACAGGAGTCGGCCCTCCGCCGCTGGGTGGTGGAGCTGGTGGGGGAGGGGACGCCGGGAGCCGCCCCGGAGCTGGGCCTGACCCCCTGCTGCCGACACATCATCCGGCTGGCGGCAGAGGAGCGGGGCCGCCTTCAGAGCGGCGAGGTGACGCCGGATCACCTGATGCTGGGACTGCTTCGGGAGCGGGAGGGCATGGCCTGTCTGCTGCTGAAACGGGCGAAGCTGGACTGCCCTCTGGTCTACCGTCAGCTGGCTGCCCTCATGGGGGACGGGAGCGGAGCGGCCTCCCCCTCCCGAAAGGCGGGCCGGGAGACGGAGACAGTGCGGGAGTCCCGGCTGCTAGATCAGTTTGGCCGGGACCTGACCCGAATGGCGGAAAACGGCAGGCTGGACCCGGTGACTGGCCGGGAGCAGGAGCTGGACCGGATGATTCAGATTTTATGCCGCCGGACGAAGAACAACCCCATCCTGCTGGGTGACCCGGGGGTGGGCAAGACCGCCGTGGCGGAGGCCCTGGCCCAGCGGATCGCCGACGGGCAGGTGCCCTCGCCTCTCCGGGAAAAGCGGATCCTGGCTGTCGATCTGTCCTCCACCGTGGCGGGCACCAAGTACCGGGGAGAGTTTGAGGAGCGGGTAAAACGCATCCTCCGGGAGGTCCAGCGGCTGGGCAACATCATCCTGTTCATTGACGAGATACACACCCTCATCGGCGCAGGCTCGGCGGAGGGCTCCATTGATGCAGCGGACATCCTCAAGCCCGCCCTGAGCCGGGGAGAGCTACAGGTCATCGGGGCCACCACACAGGAGGAATATCGAAAGCACATCTGCAAGGACGCAGCTCTGGCCCGCAGGTTCCAGCCCATACAGGTGGAGCCTCCCGACCGGGCTACGGCGGTGGCGATTCTCACTGCCCTCCGCCCCCGGTACGAAGCCCACCACCAGCTGACCATCTCCCAGGGGGCTATCGAGGCGGCGGTGGACTACTCTGTCCGCTATCTGCCCGACCGGTTCCTGCCGGACAAGGCCATCGACCTGATGGACGAGGCGGCGGCACGGGTGCGTATTCGGCTGGAGACCCCCTCCGACGGGTGCCGCCGGCTGGAAGAGAAGCTCCAGTCCGTCCAGCAGCAGCTGGAGGAGACGGTGCGCAGTCAGGACTTTGAACAGGCGGCCCTGCTCCGGGACGCAGAGCTGAGCTTCCGCCGCCAGCTCCAGGAGGCGAGACGCTGCCCGGGCGTCCAGCCCCTGCCCCAGGTGGAGGCGGAGGACGTGGCGGAGGTAATCGCCCGCTGGACGGGAGTGCCGTTGCAGAGCATCACCCAGGGGGAGGCGGAGCGGCTGCTCTGTCTGGAGGAGCGGCTTCGCCGCCGGGTGATAGGCCAGGACGAGGCGGTGCGGGCGGTCAGCGCCGCCATCCGCCGGAGCAGAGCAGGGCTCCAGGAGGAGACAAGGCCCATCGGTTGCTTCCTGTTTGCCGGTTCCTCCGGGGTGGGCAAGACGGAGCTGTGCCGTGCCCTGGCGGAGGCGCTGTTCGGGGACCAGAGTGCCCTTCTGCGGCTGGACATGAGCGAGTATATGGAGGTCCACTCTGTCTCCCGGCTCATCGGCTCCCCGCCGGACTATGTGGGCCACGAGGAGGGCGGACGGCTCACTGAGGCGGTGCGGCAGCGTCCCTACCGGGTCATCCTTCTGGACGAATTGGAAAAGGCCCACGCCGACGTGTGGAACCTGCTCCTCCAGATTATGGAGGAGGGGTCCCTCACGGACAGCCAGGGCCAAAGGGCAGATTTTCGGAATACGGTGCTGGTGATGACCACCAACGCAGGAGGGGAGGAGCTGGCAAAGGCTCGCCGGCCCCTGGGCTTCGGCAAGCCGGGACAGGAGGCGGAGGGCCAGGCGGCCCGAAAGGCCCTCTTCCGGCTGTTCCGGCCGGAGTTTCTGAACCGCATCGACGAGGTAATCTGCTTCCGGCCCCTGGGAGAGGGGGAAATGCGGCAGATCGCCGGGCTGATGCTCCGGCAGACGGGGGAACGGTTCCGGCGGCTGGGGGTCACGCTGAACGTGACAGACGCCGCACTGACCCGGATCGCCGACCAGGGCCGGGACGGGAGCCTGGGCGCACGGCCTCTGCGCCGGTATATCCGCCGCTGCATCGAGGACCCCGCCTCCCGGCTGCTGCTGGAGGGCGGACTGCCCGCCGGGGCTGTCCTCACCGTCTCGGCGGCAGTGGAGGGGCTGACCCTGACGGCGGAGCCTGGGCCTCAGATGACGTAGTCGTTGCCCGCCTCTCCCGTCTCCATCAGGTCGGCGATGGTGACGCTGTCCAGATAGCTGCTGACCATGTCGTCGAGCTTTCTCCACATGGGCAGGGTGCGGCAGCCGGACATCCGGGGGCACTGCTCCGCCCCTGGCTCCAGACAGGACACCGGGGCCATGCTCACCTCGGTGAGCCGGAGGACGCTGGCCACCGTATACTCCTCCGGGGAGCGCACCAGGCGATAGCCTCCCCCCTTGCCCCGGAGGCCGGTGAGCAGCCGGTTCTGCACCAGAGCCTTCAGGATGTTCTCCAGATACTTCTCGGAGATCTCCTGCCGGTCGGCGATCTCCTTCAGGGGCACATAGCCGCCGCCCTGATGCTCCGCCAGGTCGATCATGACCCGCAGGGCATAGCGGCCTCTTGTTGAAATCATAGGGTTCACCTCGTAAAATGATAAAACCCATTATACTATAGGGTTTATGGTTTTTCAAGTGCCTGCCCCGTAAATGTGCCGCCGTGCAGCCGACGGGAAAAGAGGATCGGCGGCAAGACAGGGTGTCACAAAAAAGCGCTGCGGTCTCCCATCTCCGCAGCGCTTCTTTTGACGTAAAAAAGGATAAAATAAACGCTTCCACACCCGCCTGGAACGTTTCCAATTCCTTTCTCAGAGCGAAACAATGACTTTTTCCGTTGGAAAAAAGGGCAAATCCGAAAAAGTGTGGAAAATGAGGCGAAAATTGCAAGTGCAAGTTGAACACATCCGCGAAAAATTTTTAATAGAGTCC
>JAJQEM010000037.1 GCA_021201635.1 Clostridiales bacterium
ACTCTATTAAAAATTTTTCGCGGATGTGTTCAACTTGCACTTGCAATTTTCGTATGTTTATGGTTTGTTTCTTATCTGTGGTCGGTGCGAATTCGCCGATAGTGCCTATTTTGTTGAGGGTGCGTGCCGCTCTCCCTCAGTCGCCTTGCGGCGACAGCTCCCTCAGAGAGGGAGCCAAGGGGAGGGCATAAAACCCTCGGCTCCCTCTTTGAGGCAGGGAGCGAAGCGGAAGTGCCGCTTGACGGCGGAGCTGGCTGCCCGTAGGGCAGACTGAAGGAGAGCGGTAGGGGCTATCGAAACACTAAAAGCTGCTGGCGAATTTGCCTCTACCCTCTCAACACGATCTGCTTATAGTAATCCAGCGTCCGGAACCCCCGCTCCAGCTGGGTCAGAAGGTATGCCTCGCACACCTCCCCCAATCGGGTCAGCTCCCGCTCCTCCATCCGGAAAGAAAGGAGCTTTTTCCCGGGACAGGTGATGATGTATCGCATGGCGGACAGGGTTCGGGCCGTCAGGGGCAGGGAGATGCCCTCCCCCACCTCCTGGCCGCAGTCGGCGCAGTGGAGCACCCCCTGGGTCAGGTTCAGGCGGGGCTCCTCCGGCTCCCGTCCGCAGACGGCGCAGGCGTCCACCAGCGGCTCAAACCCCGCCAGGCTCACCGCCCGCAGCTCAAAGGCCGCCTTGACCTGGGCCGGGGACTTGTCCAGCCGATCCAGGGCGTACAGGCAGTTGAGCAGCAGGGACAGCAGTTCTCCGGGAGGGGCCTCCTCCTGGACCACGCTGTCCAGTACCTCGGCGAAGTAACTGCCAAGGGCCAGCTTCTCCAGATCGCTGCGGAGGGTGCGGAATTCCAGCTCCACCTCCGCCTCGGTCACGGTCCACCGGCCCCGGAACTCCGCCAGGGTCATCTCCGACCAGACCAGCAGCTGGCAGGCGGCGGAGAGGCCGCTCCTCTTTTTCCGGCATCCCCGGGCCTGTACAGTGATTTTGCCCAGGTCGGGGGTCAGGACGGTGAGTATCTTGTCCGACTCCTTATAATTCACTTCCCGCAGGACGATGGCCCTGGTGGTGACGTGCATGGATGGCCTCCCTCTGTCGCTGTCGCTGCCGCTGGCACATTTTCCAATAGGTGTAGGCCTGGGGCAGTCCCGTCTCCCGGAACAGCGTCCAGCCGGTTTCCTGTTCTGTCTCCCGCTCCCTCATCCTGCTCCCCTCCCGCCCTTACTCTGGCAAAAACGGGGTCGATTTATGTCTGGGGATGTCTGGCAGTCAGAAAATCATTCTGTCCAGCAGACCCAAAACCAGGAGATGGGCGGGATAGAAGATGTAAAAGAACCACTTTTTCCCGGAGCCCCGCTGTCCGTTATAGGTCAGGGTGAGCAGTACGCCCAGGACGGCAAAGATCTCGATCCAATTGTTCTCCAGCACGCAGTAAGCCACGATGGTCACAGCTCCCAGCAGCACCTGATGCCAGCTCTCTCCCAGGCCCGGCCAGGTGCTGCCCCAGTACAGGGCCAGAATCAGCACCACGCCGAACAGACCGTAATCCGTACACAGCAGCTCCGCCCCCACGCCGGCCACAAGGGCGATGCCGATCTGAGCCAGCCGCCGCCCGGCCTGGGGCCAGCGCTCCGGCAGCCGTTCACAGGCCCACATGGCCAGAAAACCCAGCAGCAGGGTGAAAAACACGTTCTGACTGCCCAGCTCCAAAAGGCCGTTTTCCGGGTCGTTGAAGGCGATGTCGAAGGGGATCTCCGCCACCAGGCAGAACAGCCCCAGCCGGAGGGCGTACCTTCCCCGGCTCCGGGTGTGGTGAAAGCCCTCCACCAGCAGGAAGCAGAAGATGGGAAAGGCGATGCGGCCGATCTCCCGCATGAGGATATAGACCTCATACCAGTCCGAGCTGCCACTCTGGGTATAGGCGCTCCACACCAGGGTATAGCCCAGGTGGTCGATGAACATGGCGACGATAGCCACCCATTTCAGAGCGCTCCCGCTGCACCGCTGCCAGGGGCGCAGCGCTGTCTCCGGCTCCACCGTGTCAGTCCTCCGTAAAGCCGAAGGAGCGGATGAGGCCCGGGTTGTCCCGCCAGTTCTCCTTCACCTTCACCCAGGTCTGGAGATAGACCTTGGTGTCCAGGAATTCCTCCATGCTCTCCCGGGCCTGGGAGGAGATCTTTTTCAGCATGGCGCCCTTTTTGCCGATGATGATGCCCTTGTGGCTCTCCTTCTCGCAGTAGATGATGGTCTCGATGTCCACCACCCCGTCGGGCCGCTCGTGGAACCGCTCAATGGAGGCGGCGGTGCCGTGGGGGATCTCCTTGTCCAGGGAGGTCAGCAGCTTTTCCCGCAAAATCTCCCCCATAATCTGCCGCTCCGGCTGGTCGGTGAAGGCGTCCTCCGGGAAGTACCAGGGGGATTCCACCTGGTAGTCCTTTAAAACACCCATCAGCTCCTCCACCCCGTCCCCCTCTTTGGCGGAGACGGGGACCACGGCGTCGAAGCTGTGCTCCTTCTGATAGGCGTCGATGACCGCCAGCAGCTTATCCTTCTGCTCTAACCGGTCAATTTTGTTGATGACCAGCACCGAGGGGACGGCCAGCTGCTCCATCCGGCGCATCAGCTCCCGCTCCGGCTCCCCGGGAGAGGGCACCGGCTCCACCACCAGCACCGCTACGTCCACGTCCGCCACGCTGGAGCGGGAGACGTTGTCCATATACTCCCCCAGCCGGGTCCTGGCCCGGTGAAGGCCGGGGGTGTCCAGGAAGATATACTGGGCCTTATTCCGGGTGACTACCCCGGTGATGCGGTTCCGGGTGGTCTGGGGCTTGGCGGAGATGATGGCCACCTTTTCCCCCACCAAAGCGTTTAACAGGGTGGACTTGCCCACGTTGGGCCGGCCCACAATTGCAATCATTGCACAGGTCGTCTGTTCCATGTGTTACCTCTTTGTCGTCTGTGATGTTTGATGGTGTGGAGTCGCCGGGAATCGGTACGAATTCGCCACCAGCCCGGTTTACCGGCTCAGCTCCAGCGCCTCCATAATAGCCTCCTCCCGCTGCCGCATCTGCCGCTTTTCCTCGCCCTCGTCCATGTGGTCGTAGCCCAGCAGATGGAGGACGGAGTGGACCGCCAGATAGCCCAGCTCCCGCTGGACGGAGTGGCCGTACTCCTCCGCCTGAACGACGGCCCGCTGGTAGGAGATGACCATGTCTCCCAGAGGGAGCAGGCCCGTCTCTGGATCCAGATCCAGGGCATCTCCCTTGGGGGGCTTGCCCGGGCGGAAGTAGAACATGGGGAAGGAGAGCACGTCTGTGGCCCGATCTACCTCCCGCTGCTCCAGGTTGATCTGGTGGATGCCCTCGTCGTCGGTGATGAGCACGTCCACCTCACAGGGCACGTCCACCCCCTCCAGAGCCAGGGCGGTGGTGATGCACCGGTTCAGTAATTCCTCATAGGGAAACGGCTCCTCCAGGTCGGAGCTGAGTATGATCTCGTGGTTCATGGTGTCGTCCCTCACTTCTTATTCTTGCGGCTCTGCCGCTGTTCGTCCTTCTCGTAGGCCTCAATGATGCGCTGCACCAGCACGTGGCGCACCACGTCCTGACCGGTCAGCTGGCAGATGGCGATGTCCTCCACCCCGTCCAGCACCCGCATGGCCTCCTTTAATCCGGACACCTTGTCCGAGGGCAGGTCGATCTGGGTCACGTCCCCGGTAATGACGATCTTCGACCCGAAGCCCATGCGGGTCAAAAACATTTTCATCTGCTCCTTGGAGGTGTTCTGGGCCTCGTCCAGGATGATAAAGGAGTCGTCCAGGGTACGGCCCCGCATATAGGCCAGGGGCGCTACCTCGATGTTCCCCCGCTCCGCGTATTTCTCATAGGTCTCCGGCCCCAACATCTCAAACAGGGCGTCGTACAGAGGGCGGAGATAGGGGTCTACCTTGCTCTGGAGGTCGCCGGGCAGGAAGCCCAGCCGCTCCCCCGCCTCCACGGCGGGGCGGGTGAGCACAATCCGGTTGACCTCCTTGGCCCGGAATGCCGCCACCGCTGCGGCCACCGCCAGATAGGTCTTGCCCGTTCCCGCAGGGCCCACCCCCAGGGTGATGGTGTTCTTCTGGATGGCCCGGACGTAGTGGGTCTGTCCCACCGTCTTGGCCTTGATGGGCTTGCCCCGGGCGGTGATGCACAGCACGTCCCGGCCAAAGGAGTCGATCTCCCCGCTCCGACCCGCCCGCACCAGGGAGAGGACGTAGCGGATGGTCTGTCCGTTCAGCTCCTCCCCCCGGCCGGAGAGGGTGAGCAGGCCGTTGAGCGCCTGCACCGCCAGGCGGACGTTCTCTCCCTCGCCGCTGACCTTTAATTCCCCGTCCCGGTTGACGATGGAGACCTGAAACTCCTGCTCCACCAGACGGATATTCTCATCGAAGGCCCCAAACAGGTTGACGGCCTCCTCCATGCGCTCAATGCTGACGCTCTGTTCTGTGGTCAAATGGGTTCATCTCTTTCTGTGTTTTCCCTATTCCTCCAGCACCACCGTCCGGGCAATATTCTCCAGACACTGGGCGGTCAGGGTGACGGTCATCGCCCCGTCTGTGGCCGTGACCTCCCATTGGGTGCTCAGGACCTCTCCCTCTCCCACCAGGGCCTCCAGCCGCTCGGTCAGGCTCTCCCGGAGGAGGCCCTCCGCCCAGTCCGGGTCGATGGCCCCCGGCTCGTCGCTCCAGCTCTGCCAGGTGGTTTTCCACACGCCGAAGGGCAGCGCCGTGCCGTCAGAGAGGGTCAGGGGATATTGCATCGTTATTTTATCACATCTCTCATCCAGATTGCTACTGTTTCCATAAAAATTGAGCCGGTTTCCCAAAATTTCCACGGCCCATCCCTCTGTGACCGCCCCGTTCTCATCCAAAACCAGGGCCTCCAGAGGGGTGGCGGCGGAGAGAGTGCGCCGGGTGAGGGCCCAGACCTCCCCTGCCGCCCGCACCTGCTGGGTGGCCCAGACGGTGCCGCTGCCGTCTCCCAGCTCGTGGGTGAGCAGCCCGGAGACCAGCACCTCTCCCGCCAGCACCGCCTGTCCCTCCTCCACCACCGTCCGGCCCTCTGTCACGTCCAGCCGGACGATCACCCCGTCCTGGGCCGCCGCCAGATCCGCCGCCCGCTCGTCCGCCACCTCCGGCACCGGGTCCGCCTCCCGGACGATGACGGTGGCCCGGATACCGGAGATGTTCACCGTGAGAAGGCTCAGCTCCTCCATCTCCATGAGCATCCGGTTGGAGAGCGCCCGCACGTCCACCCCGGGGCCGTAGCTCCCCACGCCGAAGCCCTCGCTCTGGAGCTGGGCCAGAATCTCCCAGGTGGAGACAGTCTCGTTGCCCTCCACCTCCACCACCAGGACAACCCGGCTGAGCACCCCAAAGAGCAGGGTCAGGGCGATCAGCCCTGCCGCCATGCCGTACCGTCGGCGGCAGCTCAAAATCAGAGCTGGGAGGCCGCCCCGACCCACCTCCTTCGTCTCACACCCCGCCTTTTCCGCCAGCTTCCCGGCCCGGCGCAAATCCCATAGCGCCAGAGTCACTCTGGCCCGGTGCTCCTCCTGGGTCTCCACATCCCACAGGCCCAGCCCAGCGGCGGCGCAGATGTTGAAAAATCGCTCCAGGAAGGGACCCCAGACCTCCAGCGTCACCGTTCCCCGGAGCCAGTTGATCGCCCGACGCATCCGCTACTCCAGGGTCAGCCCGGAGATGTCCCCGGAGATGCACAGGGTATTGGCGTTCATGGACCGCAGCTCCAGCCCGCTCCCCCGGACGCAGACCACCAGACGGCCTCCGCTGATGTGGATCTCCTCCTCTCCATAGCTCAGGATGCCCCGGTGTCCCTCCATCCAGAACTCCCGGCTGCCCACCAGCTCCATCCGTGGCGCCCCCGCCACCACATCCGCCGGCAGATCAAAGGTCTCCGCCGTCCGCTCCAGAAACTGCCCCCAGCGGCGCTCTCCCATGCTGACCCCCTCCTTTTTGGGGTAGTCTATGCGGCGTGGGGCGGGGGTATGAGGGAGTGGGGGCGGTACGAATTCGCCAGAGGTTTTCAGCGTGCTGGTGGTGCGTGCTGCACCCCTCAGTCGCCTTATGGCGACAGCTCCCCTTTCAGGGGAGCCAAAGAGAACCGCCGCGCTCCTACCTCCCCTGAAAGGGCGTAAGTGCCGCAAAGCGGTAGAGGGGGACCGCCGCAAGGCGGTGGAGGGGTGCAGCACGCACCCACGACAGGACAGGCACCCTGGCGAATTCGTACTGACTCCCAGCGAAGTCACTGCTTGTTACCCTCAGTCGGCACACCCCAACATCTGGTGTCCCCTCTCCCCTCCCATAACGATTCTCCCAATCATTATGTCTCCCTCAACTGACGCCGATTTGCACCGGTTTTTCCCCATATCCCCGGGTGGAAGGGCTTTTTTGTGTCCTTTTTGTCCCCATACCAGGTATCCATAATCTATATCTTGTGCCAATTTTCCGTTCTCCTCGGCTTATGACCACAACATCTTGTGTTAAATTTCATTTTCCCTCTTGCAATTCTCTCTCAAGTCTGCTATAGTAGTGCTTACCGAGCCGTATTGCCGGAGACTGCCCTGGCCTGGCGGCTCTATCTTCCCGTGCAGCCCTCCTGCTGTCCCTTTGGGATGGCAGTTTCTTACGACTTCTATCCCAGAAAGAGAGGTACTTCCCATGAAAGTCATTAAGAGAGACGGCACCACCGTCGATTTCGACCGGTCGAAGATCGTCGTCGCCATCCAGAAGGCCAACGACGCCGTAGAGCCGGACTACCGCATCGAGCAGAACCAGATCGACGACATCGCCGACTCGGTCATGCGAAAGGACCGTCCCCGCCTGCTGGTGGAGGACATCCAGGACATGGTAGAGCAGCAGATTATGGGTCTGGGCAAGTATGAGCTGGCCAAGGCCTACATCCTCTACCGCTATATCCGCTCCCTGGCCCGTCGCCAGAATACCACCGACGACGACATCCTGGATCTGCTCCACAACTCCAATAAGGAGATGGCGGAGGAGAACTCCAACAAGGACACCACCGTGGCCTCCACTCAGCGGGACTACATCGCCGGTATCGTCAGCCGTGACCTGACCCGGCGTATCCTGCTGCCGGACAAGATCTCCAAGGCCCACGACGAGGGGCTGCTCCACTTCCACGACGCAGACTACTACGTCCAGCCCATCTTTAACTGCTGCCTCATCAACATTGGCGATATGCTGGACAACGGCACCATGATGAACGGCAAGCTCATCGAGAGCCCCAAGAGCTTCCAGGTGGCCTGCACCGTCACCACCCAGATCATCTCCTGCGTGGCCTCCAACCAGTACGGCGGTCAGAGCGTAGATATGAGTCACCTGGGCAAGTATCTCCGCCGGAGCAAGGACAAGTTCCGCCGGAAGATCCTGGAGGCCGCCGGTGGCCAAATGGACGAGGCGCTGCTGAACAGCCTGGTGGAGGAGCGGCTGCGCACCGAGCTGTCCAACGGCGTGCAGACCATCCAGTACCAGATCAACACCCTGATGACCACCAACGGTCAGTCTCCCTTCGTCACCCTTTTCCTCTACATCCGGGACGATGATCCCTATGTGGAGGAGAACGCCATGATCGTGGAGGAGATTCTCCGCCAGCGGATGCAGGGTATCAAGAACGAGAGCGGCGTCTACGTCACCCCCGCCTTCCCCAAGCTGGTCTATGTCCTGGACGAGAACAACTGCCTCAAGGGCGGCAAGTACGACTATCTCACACGCCTGGCCGTCCAGTGCTCCGCCAAGCGGATGTATCCCGACTACATCTCCGCCAAGAAGATGCGGGAGAACTATGAGGGCAACGTCTTCTCCCCCATGGGCTGCCGCTCCTTCCTGGCTCCCTGGAAAAACGAGAACGGCGAGTACCAGTTCGAGGGCCGGTTCAACCAGGGCGTGGTCTCCATCAACCTGCCCCAGATCGGCCTGGAGGTCCGGGGGGGCATGGACAAGTTCTGGCCGGAGTTCGACCGCCGTCTGGAGATCTGCAAGGAGGCCATTATGTGCCGCCACAACGCCCTGAAGGGCGTCCGCTCCGACGTGTCCCCCATCCACTGGCAGTATGGCGCCATCGCCCGGCTGAAAAAGGGCGAGACCATCGACAAGTACCTCTATGGCGGCTATTCCTCCATCTCCCTGGGCTATATCGGCCTGTATGAGCTGACCTACCTCATGACCGGCAAGAGCCACACCCAGCCCGGCGGCACCGAGTTCGCCCTCCAGGTGATGCACCACCTGAAGGACACCGTGCAGCGCTGGAAGGAGGAGACCAATATCGGCTTCGCCCTCTACGGCACCCCTGCCGAGAGCCTGTGCTACCGCTTTGCCCGCATCGACAAGGAGCGGTACGGCACGGTGGAGAACGTCACCGACAAGGGCTATTACACCAACTCCTACCACGTGGACGTGCGGGAGGAGATCGACGCCTTCTCCAAGTTCACCTTTGAGAGCCAGTTCCAGGCCATCTCCACCGGCGGCTGCATCAGCTATGTGGAAATCCCCAATATGCGTCACAACCTCCCCGCCCTGGAGACCATGGTGCAGTTCATCTACGACAACATCCAGTACGCCGAGTTCAACACCAAGAGCGACTACTGCCAGGTGTGCGGCTATGACGGAGAGATCACCATCAACGACGATATGGAGTGGGAGTGCCCCTGCTGCGGCAACAAGGATCAGCGGAAGATGAACGTGGTGCGCCGCACCTGCGGCTATCTGGGCGAGAACTTCTGGAACGAGGGCAAGACCAAGGAGATCAAGGCACGGGTGCTGCACCTGTAAGCCCACCCGCCCCGCCTGAAAGGAGGCCCTTCCGTGAATTACGCCACCATCAAGACCCACGACATCGCCAACGGTCCTGGGGTACGGGTGTCCCTGTTCGTCTCCGGCTGCACCCATCACTGCCCCGGCTGCTTCAACCGGGAGGCCTGGGATTTTCAGTATGGACAGCCCTACACCCAGGAGACGGAGGATCAAATCATCCAGGCTCTGACCCCCTGGTACATCACCGGTCTGAGCCTGCTGGGAGGCGAGCCCTTTGAGCCTGCCAACCAGGCCGCCATTCTCCCCCTGCTCCGCCGGGTCAGGCGGGAGCTGCCGGATAAGACCATCTGGGCCTACTCCGGCTATACCCTGGAGTCTGACCTGCTCACCGGCCACCTGGGAGACTGGGATGTCACCAAGGAGCTGTTGAGTTACATCGACGTGCTGGTGGACGGGGAGTTCATCCAGGTCCAGAAGGACATCACCCTCCGGTTCCGGGGCTCCTCCAATCAGCGGGTGCTGGATCTGCCCAAGACCCTGGCCTCCGACTCGGTGGTCTGGTGGGCGGAGCTGTAAGGCTGACAATCAAAAGCAAGAGGACAGCTGTCCCGGAAAGGGATCGCTGTCCTCTTGCTTTGTTTGCTGCGCTGAGCGACAGAGTGTCTCATCAGTGTCAAGGCGCTTTCCGGTCAGGCGGCAGCCGTTGCAAACTGTCGGGCAGGCGCAAAACTGCCGCAGGCTCTCGCCTGCGGCAGTCTGTCTTATGTGCAGTTGTGCAGGAATGATCGCTTACGGATAGGGCCGGACGGCGGCATACCGCCCGGCCGGGGTGAATGGAAACCGATTACTCCTTGCTCACATCGAAGAAGGAGGAGATGATGCTCAGGATGGCGGCGACCACCAGGACGGCGATGGCAATGATAGCTCCGGTCATGTCAGACACGTTGGAGGCATTGTTCTCGAAGGTCATGATGGAGGCGATGCCCGCCACACGGACGCTGACCAGCATAATGGCGGAGATCATCAGCAGAGCGGAGGCGGCTACGGGCAGGATGTCCGCCCAGGTCTGGTTGCTCTTGCCGTCCACGATCAGGTAGACCAGCAGGGCCACAACGGCGGCTCCGGCGCAGCCGGCCACGATGGGGCTGACCCCCAGGCTGGCAAAGTAGGAGGTGCCGGTGTTGACGAGATAGGCCACCAGACCGGCCGCTCCGACTATCAGAGTGATAATGGTCAGAAGGAAACCAGCAGATTTGTTTTTCATGATTTTCGTCCCTCCGTTCTCAGTTTTCCTTGCGGCGGGCGGCCCTGACATACATGACCACGCAGGCCACGGTCAGAACGCCGAAGCCGATCTGCAGACCGGTGAGCAAGTTGTCATACCAGGTGCGGACACTGACCACGTGGGAGGTGGAGGAGTAGCCGTCCATGGCGTTGGAGTTAGCGATGGCATAGGCCTGCCAGGTCATGGCCTGCTTCAGAGCGGTCAGCATGGTCTCGTCCTCGCTGACGTTCTCTACTGTCCAGTAATCCCACATAGCGGAGACAGCAGCCATAGTGCTCTCACCGGTGTTGCAGCTCATGGTGATACCGTTCAGAACGGCCTCCTTCAGCACGGAGTAGTTGGCGGTCTGAATGAAGTCCTCGCTCATCAGGCCCTGGAAGCCCCACTCCTCGCGGAGAATGTTGATCATCAGGCCGGTGTGAGAGTTGTCGGTGTAGCAGCCGATCCGGTTGTAGGCGGTCATCATAGCCAGGCACCCGGCGTCCTCAACAGCGGACTGGAAGCAGCGCAGCTCGCCTTCACGGGCGGCCTGCTCGGTGGCGAACACGGCTACGCCGGAGCGGTTGATCTCGGTGTCGTTGTAGGCATAGTGCTTGGGAGCGGCCAGGCAGCCATACTCCATAGCGCCGGTGACGGTGGCGGCAGCCTGGAAGGCAGTCAGAACGGAGTCCTCAGAGTAATACTCGTGGTTACGGGCGTTGTAGGGAGAGCGATGGATGTTGCAACCGACGCCCCACCAGATGGTCAGGTTGGACCACAGGGAGTAGTTGCCCATGACCTCGCCGTAGGCCTGCGCCAGCTCCTTGCTGAAGGTGGAGCCGATGACGGTCTCATTGGCCATGACGCCAGCGGTGTAGCTGTAGTTCGGGTCGTCCTCAGTGACATAGTACGGGTCGCCGGAGTCCTCGGAGGAGGCATAGGTGCCCAGAGTGTAGGAGTAGATGCCGTTGGGGCCATCGTTCTGGATGACCTCGGGGGAGCCGATGGAGTCGATGGCCTTGGTGCTGGTGCCGCCGAAGCCGGTGCGGATCATGCAGTCCTCCAGCTCGATCTGGTTCATCAGCAGGGTCCAGCTCTCGTCCTCGATGTCGGTGACGCCCTTGAGGTCTGCCAGGGTCAGGCCGTTGTCCTCTCCGAAGATGACGGAGGAGGCGTCGCCGTTGGCGGTGATCTCATAGTTGTCGTTGTCCATGACGTCCAGCATCTCGTCGGTGGCGGTCAGGTTCTCATAGGTGATGGGGAAGGTGCCGTCCCAGTCGTTCCGGGTCAGGTAGGTCACGGTGCCCTCCATCCAGTAGTTGAGATCCATGTCCTCCAGCTGGTTCTCCACAGCAGTGCCGTTCTTGGTGGTGGCAAAGGTGGTGTTGTCCAGGGCGTCCAGAGTCCAGGTCTGAACCAGGGAGCTGTCGCCGTCCTCGGTCATGCCGTCGGCGGTGGTGTAGCCCTGAGCGGCCAGGACGTTGTTGGCGGCCTCATGAGCGCCGTTGCCGATGGTGAAGTAGTAGTCGCCTGCATCCAGGATGTAGCAGCCGGAGGTGCCTGCGGCGTTGTCAGAGGTGGAGTCCCAGGAGGCCATGTACTGCATATCGGCAGTGATGGTCACGGTCTCGCTCTCACCGGCGCCCAGCTCGGAGGTCTTTTCATAGTCCAGCAGCTGCACGCCCGCCTTCTCCACGCCGTTTTCGATGTCGTAATCGGTGTAGGGGACGGAGACGTAGAGCTGGACCACGTCCTTGCCGGCCACGTCGCCGGTGTTGGTGACGGTGACGGTAGCGGTGACGGTCTGGTTCTCCAGATCCACTTCCAGGCTGTCCAGGGTCTGCTCGAAGGTGGTATAGCTCAGGCCGTAGCCAAAGGCGTAGGTCACCTCGTTGTCATAGCTCCAGTCGGAACCGGTGCTGCTGCCGGTGGAGGAGGTAGCGTTACCCTGGCCCAGGACGGAGTCCATGTAACGGGTCTCATAGTACTTGTAGCCGATGTAGATGCCCTCGGCCTCAACCTGGGCGGAGTTGATGGAGTAGTCAGAGTTGGCGTTCGTCCAGGTGAAGTTGCCAAAGTTCTGAGCGGAGGGGGCGGCAGAGTTGTCCACCGCATAGGTGTCGCTCAGATGGCCGGAGGGGTTGGCGTCACCGGAGAGAATGTCAGCCACGCCGTAGAAGCCGTAGCCGCCGGGGAGGCCCACCTGAAGGATGGCGTCCACGCCGTCGTTCTCGGCGATCTCCTCGATCTCCATGGCGCTGGCGTTGTTCAGGATGACGATGACCTTGCCGCCGTTGGATTCCTTGGCCTCGACTGCAGCGTTGATCAGGTCGCACTCGTCGTCAGACAGGCCCAGGGCGTCGGTCTGGTTCAGATCCTGGGAAGGATCCACGCCGTCCTCGCCGGGGAGATAGGTGCCGTTCTCGCTGGCGGAACGGGCGATGGTGACGATCATCACGTTGTAGTCGTCCATGCTGCTCTGCCAGTCGGCGTCAGCGGCGGACATATCCGCCTGAGAGGGCTCCTTGCTGGTGAAGTAGCCGTCGGTGGAGGGGGTGGTGATGCGCATATAGGTGATGGTGCTGCCCCAGCTCTCCACCTCGGTGACGAAGCTGGACTCCAGGGAGCTGTACAGGGCCTGGAGATCGGCGTTGATGGAGAAGCCCTTGGCCTCCAGCGCCTCAACAAAGTCCACGGTATCCGCATCCGTGCCCTCGTTCTCGGTGAGGCTGGAGCCCATGTCGCCGCCCATGACCGGATAGTAGCTGGAGAAGCCCAACAGGGATATTTTCTGGGTCTCTTCCTCGGTCAGGGGCAGAGCGTTGTTCTCGTTCTTCAGCAGAACACTGCCCTCCTCGCTCATCTGCTCGCCCAGGTCAGCGATGGCCTGCACCAGCTCGGTGGTAGAGGAGTAGTCGGATGTATAGCTGTACAGTTCGGACGTGTCCTCGTCGTCATCAGAGACGACCTGAGTGCTACTGGTGCCCAGCAGACTGTCCAGGTTGGTGCGGTAGGTCTCCACGATGGGGGACATTGCCACACACAGGGCCAGCAGGGACGCAGTCAGTGCCGTCAGGCCACGCCAGCGGCGCTGACCGGCACGCTTCTTGTTTTTCATGTCTTACCTCCTGTATGATATGATTTTATCCACACGCCGTCCCCCGTCCCAGTCTCCCGATTTCGGTCAGGGGGACGGCAATGCTTCACAAAGGGGGATGGTTTAGCCCTTCTTGCGGGCGGCGATGGCGGCCTGCTCCTCGGGGAGGTTCTTCTCCACGGTGAACAGGGCAATCAGCACGGCGCAGACGGCATAGGCGACCGTCTCGATCCAGATGTAGCTGACGCCGATGGTGGACTGGGTGGCGGCGGTCTGGGCAGTGGCAGTGGCGTCATAGCCGGAGCCCAGCAGAGCCATAAAGACGGCGTTCATAATGGGGGTAGCGGCCACCATCAGGGAGCTGTAAATGCTCATGGTCAGGCCGTCGGTACGGATGCCGCTCTTGAACTCGATGTGATCGATGACGTCGGCCAGCATGGCCAGGATCAGGTAGCAGGCGGGAGAGGAGCCCAGGCACTTGATGGCCACGCCGATGGCCACGGGGACGATGTTGGAGCCGCCCAGACCGGCAATGATGCCGCCGACGACGCCCACGATCTGACCCACAAAGACCACCTTGGCCTTGCCGAACTTATTGGACAGGGGAACCACAAAGACAGCGGCCACAGCCATGGGGATAGCGCCCATAATGCTCAGCAGGGTCTGGGCAACGCCCCAGTCGCCGCCCAGGGGAGTGGCGTCCACCACCCACTGGCAGAAATAGCTCATGGAGCCGTTCTTGATGGCGCCGGACCACTGGAACACCATGTAGAACAGGATGATGACCCACCACCACTTCTCGCTGGTGACGGCCTTGAGCTGCTCGCCCAGAGGAGGCGCAGCGTTCTTCTGCTCCTCGCCCTCGGTCATGCTCTCCTCGGTGACACGCTCACGGGTAAACTTGTACTGGAGGAAGATGGTCAGGGCGGAGAAGATGGCGATGGCCAGCATGACCAGGAACCACATATTCTGGTCGTTGCCCATGACGTTGGACACCAGGATGGGGAAGATCATGGAGCCAACGCCCATGACGCCCAGACCGGCGATGTTGGTGAAGGAGGCCAGTGCGCCCCGATCCTGGCTGTTCCGGGTGGAGACAGCGATCATAGTGGAGTTGGCGGTGTTGTAGATGGGGTAGGCCACCGCATAGTACAGGTTGTAGGCGATGGCGATCCATACCATCTTGGCAATCTCGCTCTCGAAGGGGACGATGAACATGAGCAGACTGCCGATAGACAGGGTCAGGGCGGACAGCAGCACCCAGGGACGGGCCTTACCGGCCAGGCAGCGGGTGCGCTCGATCAGCTGGCCCACGATCAGGTTGGCCGCCACGATGAGGATGGTGGAGACCACCTGCAGGATGGACAGGAAGCTGGTGTCCAGCAGGAGGACGTCGGTGAAGTACTTGTTCAGGAAGCTGGTGAAGATACCGGAGGACAGCAGGGCGCCGAAGGGACCGACCAGATAACCCAGGAGCATCTCGGGCATTTTTACCCTGTCGGTCTTAATAGCGCTGCTTGTCAGCGGTGTGCTCCAGAAGCCACCCTTTTCGTTTTTGCTCATCTTGCTTCATTTCCTTTCTGTTGTCTGGGAGCCGGGGACTCCAGAGGCCGGGTGCACTCCGGCCTCTGGAGCAGAGGCTCCGGATTTGTTTCGGAAGGGCCGTCAGGCTCTCCCAATTTTACCTCTGATGAGGAGATAAACGATGTTATGCCTTGCAGGAGCAGGTATAGCTGCCGCTGCCCAAGGTCTTTTCGGTGCCGTCGGGGAGCACCAGCTGGCAGGTGGTGCCCACAGGGACGGTGACAGTGATGGTGAACACGTCCTTTTCCAGCTTCCACTCGGAGGCGGCCACGCCGTAGGGGGTGCGGACAGAGCCCTTGGCCCAGTTCAGGCCGCCGCCCAGGATGGGCTTCACCCGGAAGGACTTGTAGCCCGGCTCCATATTCTCAATGCCCGCCACCCGGCGATAGAGGAAGTCGCCCACAGCGCCGCTGGCGTAGTGGTTATAGGAGATCATCATGTCGGTGCCATCGTCTCCGATGGGGCACTGGCCGTTTTCGTCCAGGCCGTCCCACCGCTCCCAGATGGTGGTGGCTCCCATCTTGACCTCGTACAGCCAGGAGGGGCACTTGGTGTTCATCAGCATCTTGTAGGCCACATCCGCCCGGCCGTTGTCCGCCAGAGCGAAGAGGATATAGGGGGTACCGGGGAAGCCGGTGCCGATGCAGTAGTCGTTCTTCTCCACCAGGGCCACCAGATTCTCGGTGGCCTTGTCCTGGGTGGCCTTGTCGGGGAACATATTCAGGTAAATGGGCAGGACATAGGCGGTCTGGAACTCCTCCAGCAGCTTGCCGTTGCCGTCGGTGAGGACAGAGCAGTAGGCGTCCGCCGTCTTGTCACTCAGGTCACGGTAGTAGGCGGCGTCCTCCTTCTCTCCCAGGATCTCCGCCACCTTGGCGACGATGTCGCTGGTGTTGCGGAGGGAGGCGGTGCCCGTCCACTTGACCCTGGCCTGCCACTGGCTCATCTGGGGCACGTCCGGTGCGATCCAGTCGCCAAAGGCCAGCACGCCGGGCACATTCCAGATGTACCGGTTCTTGCCGAAGCCAAAGCTGCACCAGAACTTGCTGGCCTTCACATACTTCTTCATGGAGGGGTACATCTTCCGCAGCAGCTCCACGTCGCCCTGGGCCTGGTACTCCGCCCAGGGCACCAGGATGCAGGCATCGTCCCACCAGGCCACCGCCATATTGGGCATGGTGGCCGGGAAGCCGTAGCCCTGGACGGGGACAGTGTTGGGGAGGCCGCCGCTGGGCAGCTGCTCCGCCTTCACGTCCAGCAGCCACTTCTCCAGGAACCGGCTGATGTCGAAGTTATAGCAGCCGGTGGGGGCAAACACAGCGATGTCCCCCGTCCAGCCCATCCGCTCGTCCCGCTGGGGGCAGTCGGTGGGGATGTCCATGAAGTTGGACTTTGCGCCCCACTCGATGTTCTTCTGGAGGCGGTTGAGCATATCATTAGAGCAGGAGAAACTGCCGGTCATCTCCACATCGGAGTACAGGGCCAGAGCGGAAATGTCGATCTTATCCTGGTCCACGCCCTCCACGCTGATGTACTGGAAGCCCATATAGGTCATCCGGGGGGAGTAGGTCTGCACGCCGTCGGTGCAGGTATAGGTGGCGGTAGCCTTGGCGGTGCGGAGGAAGGCCACGTTCAGGGTGCCGTCCGGATTCAAAATCTCGGCGTGCTTGATGGTGATGACCTGGCCCTTTTTGCCGTTTACGGTGAACTTCACCACACCGGCGAAGTTCTGACCGAAGTCGTAGATCAGCTCGCCGGAGGGCAGCTTGTTGCAGGAGACAGGCTTGAGCTCCTCATGGGCCCGGACGGGTGCACCATAGTCCGCCATGATGTCGGGGTTCACCCGCAGGGTCTCTTTCGCCGCCTTGCGCCAGTTGGCCTTGCGCAAATCCACGGTGGCGTCGTAGGTCTCGCCGTCGTAGATGTCGGTCATGCGGTAATTGCCGTCCTCCGTGACCTCCCAGCTGCTGTCGGTGCCCACCACCTCCTGGCTGCCGTCGGCATAGGTGACCCGCAGCTCCAGAAGCAAAGCCTGTCGATCTGCGGTGATCCGGTTTTTCCGAGTAAAGACGAAGGAGCCCACAGCCCAGCCGCCGCCCACATCCGCTTGGATGGTGTCGTTGCCGGTGAGCAGATCGGTAACGTCATAGGTCTGGTACTGGAGATGGGTCTTGTAGGAGGTGAAACCGGGGGCGAAGTACTGGTCGCCCACCTTCTTGCCGTTGATGGTCAGCTCGTAGATGCCCATGGCGGTGGCATAGATTTTGGCAGAGGCGATCTTCCCCTTGCCCTGGAAGGTCTTGCGGAAGGTCATGGGGATGGGAGACACCTTTTCCTCAGTAAAGGAGTAGCCGGGGTCACTGATCCACTCCCCCTTCCAGGGGGTGCCCAGGCGGCCGGTCTCAAAGGTGAGGGCGGCGGTGGCCTTCTCCCCGGTGCTGGCCGTGACCGTCAGCTCTGCGGGATAGACGGTGAAGGGCTTCAGGGCGGGGCCGGCATAGTGGATGCCAATCTGGCTGTCCGTTGTGGTCTTCCAGTCCCCCACCTTCAGGACGGCCTCCTTCAGGGTGACGCCGCTGCCATCGCTGTCCAAGGCGAAGGCAAACCGGGGCTTTGCCTCGTCGGTGACACAGCCTTTCGTCAGGTTCTCCACGGTGAATCTGCTGATAGTTAACATAAGTTCCTCCTTTTCCTGTGCGCAGCAGTCGTTTGGGGGTGTGAACATCATCCCCCATTTGCTTGCACACATTATACAACGCTTTTTACAAATCGTCCACCCAAACTGCACAATCCGTTGATTTTGGTGCATAATCCGAAAATCGTTTTGGTCAAACTGACTAAAACGGTGGGGTAAAACTTTAGCAAAATGCCAGTCCCTTATGAAACGGGACTGGCACATGACAGAAATCCGTCTGTTTTCCGGGCGGCACGTTATTTAACTTTTGTTTTTTCTCCCCCCAGCGGGATGAGGATGCGCAGCTCGAACCACCCGCCGGAGGCGCTGACGGTGGCGGAGCCGCCGTACTTCTCCGCCGTCCGGCAGATGCTTTTCAGGCCGTAGCCGTGGAGCCGGGTGTCCTTTTTTGTGGTCAGGGGCAGGCCCTTTTTCACCGTATAGCCCTCTTCGCACCGGTTTTCCACCCGGATGCGGAGAAAACCCTTCTGCACTGCCACCGACAGGTGAACCAGCCGCTGCTCCGGGTCGGAGAGCTTGCTCGCGCTCTCGATGGCGTTGTCCAAGGCGTTGCCGAACAGAGTGCTGAGATCCATCACGTCCATAAAGTCCAGGGCCTTGCCGTCGGCCACGCAGGTGAGCTCGATACCGTGATTCTGGCAGTAGACGCTCTTTCCGGTGAGAATAGTGTCCAGCACCTCGTTGCCCGTCTTGTTCTGGGCTTCATATGCCTTGATCTCCTGCTCCATCTGATCCAGGTATTCCAGCTTCTGTCCCGTGCCCACCTCTGCCCGGAGAATGGCGATCTGATGCTTCAGGTCGTGATACTTCTGGTTCACCAGGTCCACCGACTCCTGGCTCATCCGGTAGTTGGCGTACTGCATATCCAGCATATTTTGCAGCGCCGTGACCTCTGTCCGGGCGTGGGCGTCGCAGAGCTGCAAATGCAGCCCGTAGAGGATGGCCACCCCTCCCAGATAGACGATAGTGCGGATGTTAAATGCCTCGGCGTAGGTAGCCCCGCTGAAGGGGGTCTCGGTGCTGGAAAAGCTGAGGCTGCTGAAAATATAGATGAACAGGGCGATGAGCGCCGCAATGCCGCAGGCCACCGGCGTCACCTCCATCTCCCGGTCCACCTCCCGGTGGCTCCCCTCCAGGTAGCACATGAGTGCAATGACGGCGGCGCAGATGGGCAGCATAAAGGCAGCCTCCCACGCCAGTGAATCCAAGGCCGAAAACAGATCCTCAAAATAGGCGTACAGCTGCCAGCCCAGAGAGCACATAAAGGCCCCCAGGATGAAGGCCCGGGCGCAGTAATAGATGCGGTTCTCCCACCAAGTCTGGTTGAGCACGGCGAAGGGCAGTGCGGTCAGCGCCGCCATCCCCATCATGCCCAGGTTGAACGCCATGCCGGTCAAATCGACGATGAGGGCCATATAACCTACCTGGAGCGCCAGCTGCACAGCGGAGGCTGTCCAAAACCGCCAGCCCTCCAGACGTCGGGGCAGAAGAGTCACGTAAAGCAGCCCTGCCACCCAATGGGCCAGCGCCGTCCAGTAGAAAGGTATGTTTTGCTCTACCCCAGTCATTTGCCGACCTCGTTGATGTAGTCGTTCAGAGCGTCCAGAAAGGCCTTTTTCTTGGAGCGGCTGATCTGAACCTCCATCCCATTGACAATGGCGTTGTCCCCCCGGATGGCGTCTACCCGCTCCAGGTTGACCAGGTAGCCCTTATTGCACCGGAAGAACATTTTTTTGTCCACGCTGTCCTCCACATCCTTCATGGCGCCGGAGGAAGTCACGTCCCCGTCCAGGGTGTGGTAGGTCAGTTTATGGCCGTCCACCTCCACATAGCAAATACGGGACAGCTCCAGCTTCTGAGCGCCGTTCTTTCCGCCCACGTAGAGGTAGCGGCGGCTCCGGCGCTGCATCCGGGCCACAGCCCGGTCAATGCGCTGGGAGAAGGCATAGTAGGAGATGGGCTTGAGCACATAATCCAATGCGTCCACAGCGTAGCCCTTGATGGCGTACTGGGGCATATTGGTGATAAAGATGATGACCACCTCGGTGTCCAGCTTTCGGATCTCCTCCGCCGCCGTCATACCGTCCATAAAGCCCAGCTCGATGTCCAGCAGAATAATGTCATATTCCGCCTTATAGCCCACGGCGATTTCGTCCCCATCGGAGAAACAGGTGACGACCAGCTTTTCCCCAACCGACTTCTCATACCGTGTCAGGTAGTCTTTGAGCTGTGCGGTGTAAATGGGATCGTCCTCTACCACAGCGATCCGAATCATGTCTTCCCTGTCCTCCCCTCCTGCCGGGGCATACAGGCGTTGCGTCCCCGTTGACCCCAGCTTTTTCCAAGCGCAGATATGTCCTATTTTCCCTATTTTAAAGCCTTTCGCCCTTACCGTCAAGGATAATTTCATCATCTTTTTCAAAACAGGCAGAGAAAGCCAGCCGGTCAGACAACATGATATGGTTCCTCCAGGGTGGGCGTTTGATAAAAAGCAAGCCTGACCAGGGCGATCTGGTCAGGCTTTCACTTTGACAGCGGCATAGCAATTCAGTGAGCTTCGGTTGATGAATGTGCCTCTTCACGGGGCGCATCCTTTTCATACGTCCGCTCGCTGATAATATATCTCGGGCGAGCCTTAGTCTCCAGGTAGATTTTCCCGATGTACTCGCCGATCACTCCGAGGCACAGCAGCTGTACGCCGCCCATGAAACAGACGATGCAGACCGTGCTCGTCCATCCTGCGATGGTCCTGCCCAAAATGCTGCTCACCACTGCCCATACGATGCCAATAAAGCTCAGTACGGCAATAATCAGGCCAAGGCCGGTAATCATCCGAATCGGCTTGACCGACAGGCTCGTGATGCCGTCAAAGGCCAGCGCCAGCATTTTTCTCAGCGGATAATGGCTCTCCCCGGCAATTCGCTCTGCCCGCTCGTAGTAGACGCTGGTGCTCTTGAAGTCCACCAGGGGAACCATGCCCCGTAGAAAGATGTTCACCTCTTTGAAGTTCGCAAGCTCCTGAAGGGCACGGCTGCTGATGAGCCGGTAGTCTGCGTGGTTGAATACCACCTCTGCTCCCATCCAGTTCATGAGCTTGTAAAAGCCTTCTGCGGTAACGCGCTTAAAGAAGGTGTCCGTCTCCCGCTTGCTCCTGACGCCGTAAACCACCTCGCAGCCGTCCAGATAGGCGTCCACCATGGCGTCCATGGCGTTGATGTCGTCCTGCCCGTCGCAGTCGATGGAGATGGTGATGTCGCACTGGTCCTTCGCTTCCATCAGTCCAGCCAGGACGGCGTTCTGGTGGCCCCGGTTCCGGCTTTGGGTGATACCGATGTAATGGGGATCTTTGCCTGCCAAATCGCAGATGATTTCCCATGTGTGGTCCTTAGAGCCGTCGTTGACGAACAGAATCCTGCTGTCTGCGTTGATTTTGCCGGATGAAATCAGTTCGTTCAGCTTGTTGAGAAACAAGGGAGCGGTGATGGGCAGCACGTCCTGCTCGTTGTAGCATGGGATGACAATATAAAGGAGTGGATGAGTATTCATATGGTTTCACCATCCTGTTTGACTGTGAAAATACATTTGACTTAGTAGTAGTCTGACACCTTTATTACAACTATGCCATCCACCTCGCAAATCGAGCCCTCATCAGGGAAACACGGCATTTCCGCAATGGTGCTGGTTGCAATCAACTCTTTAAACGTATCATCAGAACAGAAATTCAACTGTATACCGCAGTAGCCTACCAGCAAACCATTCCACGAACGCCTATTATTCCCAGCGTCGGCATACCAATATGCTCCTCCAAACTGTGCATATTTGTTTGCTTGCTTCCATGCAGTTGTTTGCGCAAACATTACATTTTCAGCCGGCCTTCCGACAATGGCAATTGTTGTGTCTGTTTCGGCATTGATATACCCCTCATCTGCCAATCTGGTAACAATGTTTTCTGCAATCGTTACAACTGCTGTTCTTCCTTCTCTCATTGCCAACTGGTCATTGCCTACAACACACACATTAATCCAGAGCATACCTGCAAGGCAAAGCAAAAAGGACGAGTGAAGCAGTTTCCTGTTCATGAAGTCATCAAACAAGCATAGGAAAAGTGGAAACAGCATTGTCATTCCTCCGACCATGAGGAGTGTATTGGCGCTAGTGACAAGAAGCAGTGTGGCATTACACGCCAGAGGAATTAGAAAGATGGCTATCACAGTTAGCAATCCATATACAACGTTCTTTTTAAAAACGGCTATCAGTTTATAAATAAGGATCGAAAATTGCAAGTGCAAGTTGAACACATCCGCGAAAAATTTTTAATAGAGT
>JAJQEM010000041.1 GCA_021201635.1 Clostridiales bacterium
ATGGATTTTTTAGGTGTTCAACTTCATTTTACAATCGACCTTTTACAATCGACCAATAAAATTTGTCTTAAAACTTTCTGAATTTTTTCTGAACAGGCGTCTGCCCTGCATCCCGCAAAATCCCTTGCTAGAGGGCCCATCTTATGCTAAACTGTCAGTCGAACCAATGCCATCACACAGCAGGGAGGCGCAAGGTTGTATGGGAAAATGTCTCTTTCTGGACCTAGACGGCACCCTTCTCCGGGACGACAAGTCCCTGTCCGGGGCCAATTACCGGGCCATTCAGGATGCCCTCGCCCGGGGACACCGGGCGGTCATCACCACCGGACGGCCTCTGAAAAGCGCCCTGATTCAGGCCCGGAGACTGGGGCTCACCGGGCAGGGGTGCTATATCATCGCCATGAACGGCGGCATGGTCTGGGACTGCGCCGAGGAACGGGAGCTGTTCCGTCAGAGCATGGCGTGGGACGACCTTTACGCCCTCTTTGACGAGGCCAACCGCCGGGGCGTATTCCTCCAGACCTACGACGACCGGGACGTGGTGGTGGAGCGATGCAACGACAACGAGACGGTGCGCCGGTACTGCGCCCCCATCCAGATGGACTATCGGGTGGTGGAGGACGTGCGCCGGGACCTGACGGTTCCCCCGGTGAAGGCCATGGCCATCGACTTCTCCCACAGAGCCCCGGTGGAGGCGTTCGAGGGCTGGATTCACCGGGAGATGTCCGAACAACTGGACTGCTTTTTCTCCAGCCCGTACTATCTGGAAATCGTCCCGGCGGGGATGAACAAAGGGACGGCGCTGACCGCCATGTGCGCCCGGCTGGACATCCCCCTCTGGGACGCCGTGGCGGTGGGAGATGCCGCCAACGACATCCCCATGATCCGGGCGGCGGGCGGCGGCGTGGCCATGGCAAACGCCGGCCCGGCGGTCAAAGCGGCGGCGGACGCCGTCACCTGCCGGGACAACAACCACGACGGGGTGGCCGAGGTGGTGGAGCGTTTCTTGGAGTAGGGTCGGTCTGCGTCTTTTCGCCCCAAAGTTCTCTGTCCCCCTGTCCAAAACCATATTTTTGTGCTAGAATAACGTCTGTAAGTGCAGTTATCAGCCGTTGCAGGCGTGTGCAAAGGCGCCTGCGGAATGGAGGTCTGTCATGGAGTATAGTCACAATGGGGCGGTCCGCCGGGGCACTGCCGCCCGAAAGCGGCTGACCGAGGCGGCCACCGGGCGGCAGAAGGCCGATCTGGTGCTGAAAAACGCCTCCTATGTCAACGTATTTACCGACCAGATCAGCACCGCCGACATCGCCATCGTGGGCGACCGCATTGCCGGAATCGGCAGCTATGAGGGGGAGCAGGAGCTGGACATGACCGGGAAGGTACTGCTCCCCGGCCTGATTGACGGGCATATCCACTTGGAGTCCAGTCTGGCCTCCCCCGGGGAGTTCGTCCGGGCGGTGCTGCCCCACGGCACCACCGCCGTGGTCTCCGACCCCCACGAGATCGCCAACGTCATGGGAACGGAGGGCATCGACTATATGCTGGAGGCCACCGAGGGCCTGCCGATGGACGTGCTGTTCCTGCTGCCCTCCTGCGTTCCCTCCACCCCCATGGACGAGTCCGGGGCAGAGCTGAGCTGGCGGGACATCGACTCCTTCTATGACCATCCCCGGGTGCTGGGGTTGGCGGAGATGATGAACTATTACGGCGTCACCCACGGGGATGAGGGGGTGCTGTCCAAGCTGGCCGCCGCCCAGCTCCACGGGAAACGGATGGACGGCCACGCCCCGGGCCTTGCCGGGCGGGAGCTGGACGCCTACATCGCCGCCGGTATCGGCTCCGACCACGAGTGCTCCACCCTGGAGGAGGCGTTGGCAAAGCTGGAGCGGGGACAGTACATCATGATACGGGAGGGCACCGCCGCCCGCAATCTGGCGGCCCTGGCCCCTCTGCTCACTCCGCAGTACGCCTCCCGCTGTCTGCTCTGCACCGACGACAAGCATCCCAACGACCTGCTGGAGAAGGGCCACATCGACTACATCATCCGGGAGGCGGTGAACCGCCACGGAGTGGACCCCATCATCGCCGTGAAAGCGGCCACCCTCCACGCCGCACAGTATTTCCGGCTGGACGGGCGGGGGGCCATCGCCCCCGGCTATCTGGCGGACCTGGTGGCGGTGGACGACCTGACCAGTTTCCGGGTGCAGCAGGTGTGGAAGGGCGGCGTGTGCCGCTATGAGAACGGGGCCCTGTCCGACATTCCCAGGCCACAGGTCAGTCCTGACCTGGACGCCCTGGCCCACGACACCTTCCACGTCTCTCCCCTCATCCCGGAGGATTTTCGGACGGAGGAGCCCCTGGGGGTCATCGGCATGGTGCCCGGGGAGATCGTCTCCACCGACAACGGCACGGCGACGGGGGTGGATCTGGAACGGGACATCCTGAAGATCGCCGTCATCGAGCGGCACCACAACACCGGACACATCGGCCTGGGCTATCTCCAGGGCTACGGCCTGAAACGGGGAGCGGTAGCCACCTCGGTGGCCCACGACTCCCACAACCTGATCGTGGTGGGGGCGGACGAAAATGAAATGGCCGCCGCCGCCAACCAGATCATCGCCCAGCACGGGGGCATTACCGTAGTGGACGGGGGCCGTCCCGTGGCGGGTGTGGTGCTGGAGATCGCCGGGCTCATGAGCGATCTGCCCCTGGAGGAGATCAACCGCCACTTGGAGGATGCCAAGGCGAAGGCGGCAGAGCTGGGGGTCAACGAGGGGATCGACCCGTTTATGACCCTGAGCTTCATGTCCCTGCCCGTCATCCCCACCCTGCGGCTGACCACCCGGGGGCTGGTCCGGGTGTAACATGGCTGACAATTCTTTTGGCAACATTACTTTTTTTCAAAAGCCGGTTGAAATGGCCGGAGAATTGCCGTATACTATAGACAGGACAGCAGAGGTATGCGGCAAAGAGAATGAGGAGGAGACCACTATGAAATACGGACGTACTTATAATTTTTCCGCAGGCCCTGCCATGATGCCGGAGCCGGTGCTGGAGGAGATCGCCGCCGAGGTGATGAATTACCGGGGCAGCGGCATGAGCGTCATGGAGATGAGCCACCGCTCCAAGGTGTTCCAGCAGATTGCAGACGAGGCGGAGGCCGACCTGCGGACGCTGATGGGCATCCCGGACAATTACAAGGTGCTGTTTGTCCAGGGCGGCGGCACCCTCCAGTTTGCCATGGTCCCCATGAACCTGATGAAAAACGGCGTGGCCTGCTATGTGGAGACGGGGGCCTGGTCGAAAAAGGCCATCGCCGAGGCAAAGAAGTATGGCGAGGTAAAGATCGTCGCCTCCTCCAAAGACGGGAACTTCTCCTATATCCCGGACTGCTCTGACCTGGACATCCCGGCGGAGGCGGATTACGTCTACATCTGCGAGAACGAGACCATCAACGGCACCACCTTCTTCCAGACCCCCGACACCAAGGGCAAGCCCCTGGTGTCCGACCAGTCCTCCATGTTCCTCTCCCGGCCCTGTGATGTGACGAAATACGGCCTGATTTGGGCAGGGGTGCAGAAGAACGTGGGCCCCGCCGGTATGGCGGTGGTCATCATCCGGGAGGATCTGCTCCGGGACGACCTGCCCACCACCGTTCCCACCTATCTCAGCTACAAGACCCACGCCGACGCCGGCTCCATGTACAACACCCCCAACTGCTGGGACATCTACTGCTGCGGCAAGGTGTTCAAGTACCTGTTGGCAAACGGCGGCCTGGAGGCCATGGATAAGCGGAACCGGGAGAAGGCCGCCATCCTGTACGGCTTCCTGGACGAGAGCAAGCTCTTCTCCGGCACCGTGCGGAAGGAGGACCGCTCCCTGATGAACGTCCCCTTCGTCACCCCCTCCAAGGAGCAGGACGCCGACGTGGTATCCGCTACCAAGGCGGCGGGCTTTGACAACCTCAAGGGCCACAGAAGCGTGGGCGGCCTCCGGGCGTCCATCTACAACGCCATGCCCCGGGAAGGCGTGGAGGCGCTGGTGGCCTTCCTGAAGGAGTACGAAAAGGCCCACATCTGACACACGACACACAGGCCGGACTGCGCCCCGCGCAGCCCGGCCGCCTTATCCCTCCCCGCCCCCACAGGGAGGGCCATTTCCGAACCTGCCATGCTCCGCCCCTGGGGTGCGGACACCAACGGAAACGGAAAGGGGAATTCCCATGTCAGTACGCATTTTAGTCACCGACGGCATGGACGCCGGGGCGGTGGCCCAGCTGGAGCGGGACGGCTTTCAGGTCGTCTGCCAGTTCTACGAGCCGGAAGCTTTGGGGGAGGCCCTGCGGGGCTTCGACGTGGCCATCATCCGGTCAGCTACCAAAATCAGAGCGCCTCAGATCGACGCCGCCCGGGGCGGGCGGCTAAAGCTCATCATCCGGGCGGGGGTGGGGCTGGACAACATCGACATCCCCTACGCCAACGCCGCTGGGATAGAGGTGCGCAACACCCCCAACGCCTCCTCCAACGCTGTGGCGGAGCTGGCCATCGCCCTGCTGTTCTCCTGCGCCCGGAGCATCTCCATCGCCGGGTACACCATGCGCCAGCAGCGCTGGGAGAAAAAAGCCTATTCCAGGGGCTTTGAGGTGGCGGGAAAGACCATGGGGGTCATCGGCTACGGGTGCATCGGGCAGCTGGTGGGTCGCAAGGCCCAGGCCCTGGGCATGAACGTGCTCTCCACTGTCCACCGCCGGAAGCCAGAGGGCTGCGAGTGCGAGACGATGCACTTTGTCCCCATGGAGGAGCTGCTCCGCCGCTCTGACGTGATCGTCCTCTGCGCCCCCAGCGGAGGGCGGCCCCTGGTGGACCGGGATTCCATCGCCCAAATGAAGGACGGCGTGGTCATCATCAACGTCTCCCGGGGGGCCAACGTGGACGAGGCCGCTCTGCTGGAGGCGCTGGAGAGCGGCAAGGTCCGGGCGGCGGGCCTGGACGTGTGGAACAGCGAAAAGGACCCCAACTGGACGCTGGCCTCTCACCCCGCCGTGAGCTGCACCCCCCACATCGGGGCGGGCACCGTGGAGGCCCAGAAGCGCATTGGGGCGGAGCTGGTGAGCATCGTGGAGGAGTTCGCCCGGACCCAGGGTTAAAGCCCTTATTTCCTCCGGAAAATACGCAAAAACAACCTCTCTGGACGCTCCAGAGAGGTTGTTTTACTTTGTCGATATTACACCAGCTCGACGATAGCGGTCTCTGCGCCGTCGCCCTTGCGGAAGCCATTCCGGACGATCCGGGTATAGCCGCCGTTGCGCTCAGCGTACTTGGGACCGACCTGGTCGAACAGCTTCTTGGCCACTTCCTCCTTGGTGAGGAAGGACAGGGCCTGACGGTATGCCGCCAGATTGTTCTGCTTGGCCAGGGTGATCATTTTCTCCGCCAGGGGGGCGATCTCCTTGGCCCGGGTGACGGTGGTGGTCAGCTGACCGTAGTTCAGCAGATCGGTGGTCTGCTGTCTCAGCATAGCCATACGGGCGTCGGTGGGTTTCCCCAGTTTGCGGTAACCAGCCATTACAATTCACTCCTTCGAAAGTTCCGTCTGGGACGAAACGTCTGTTAGTTGTTGTCCTCGCTCTTGAGGGAGAGGCCCATCAGCGCCAGCTTGTTGATGACCTCCTCCAGGCTCTTCCGGCCCAGATTACGGACCTTCATCATCTCGTCCTCGGTCTTTTCCGTCAGATCCTGGACGGTGTTGATGTTGGCCCGTTTCAGGCAGTTGAAGGAACGGACGGACAGGTCCAGCTCCTCAATGGTCATCTCCAGCACCTTGTCCCGCTGGGTCTCCGGCTTCTCCACCACAGTCGTACTGCGGCCCACGCTCTCCGACAGGTCGGTGAACAGGACAAAGTGGTCACACAGGATCTTAGCGCCCAGGGAAACAGCGTCCCGGGCCGTGATCGTGCCGTCGGTCCATACCTCCAGAGTCAGCTTGTCATAGTTGGTCATATCGCCCACACGGGTGTTCTCCACCGTGTAGTTGACCTTCAAAACCGGGGAATAGATGGAGTCCACCGGGATGACGCCGATAATGGTCTGCGCCGGCTTGTTCCGGTCGGCAGGGACATAGCCCCGGCCGTGGCTCAGGGTCAGCTCCATATTCAGGGACGCCTCGGGGCCCAAAGTGGCGATGTGCAGCTCTGGGTTGAGGATCTCCACCTCGCTGTCCGCCTTGATGTCGCCAGCAGTGACCTCGCCCTCGCCGGAGGCCTGGATATAGACCGTCTTGACGGAGCTGCTGTACAGCTTGGCGATGATCTTCTTGACGTTCAGGACGATCTGGGTCACGTCCTCTTTCACACCGGGAATGGTGGAAAACTCATGCTGGACCCCAGCGATCTTCATGGTAGTGACAGCGGTACCGGGCAGAGAAGAGAGCAGGATGCGGCGCAGGGCGTTGCCCAGGGTGGTGCCATAGCCCCGCTCCAGGGGCTCTACCACATACTTGCCGTAGTTCCCATCGTTGGGATCCTCGATGCACTCGATGCAGGGCTTTTCAATTTCTACCATATAACTTTAACCCTCCTCGTTACAGGGAAGCGATGGCTCCCCTTGGTTTACAGCTTACCAATTCTGAGGAAGCACTGATTCAACGGGCGGCAGACGGCCATGATACGGCTGCCCGCCGTTCCCCTTTCTCTCGGCACTCCCCCACAGGCCACGCCCGTGGGGAAATGCCTCTCTGTCTCAGAGGTTCCTTGAGGGTGGTCGGTTACTTGGAGTACAGCTCGACGATCAGGTGCTCTTCCACCGGGAAGTCCACATCGGCCCGCTCAGGCAGACGGGTGATGGTGCCCTTCAGGGCCTCCTTCTCCCGCTCCATCCAGGCGGGGACGGACACGACGATGGCGTCCTCACCCAGGAAACGCTTGAACTGCACGGAAGAGCGGCTGCTGGCCTTGACCTCGACGACGTCGCCGGCCTTCACCTGGTAGGAGGGGATGTTCACCCGCTTGCCGTTGACCAGGAAGTGGCCGTGGCTCACCAGCTGACGGGCCTCACGGCGGGTCATGGCGAAGCCCAGACGGAACACCACGTTGTCCAGACGGCGCTCCAGGCTGGTCAGCAGGTTGTCACCGGTGACGCCGGGGGCCCGCTCCGCCTTCTCATAGTAGAGGCGGAACTGCTTCTCCAGGACGCCATAGATGAACTTGACCTTCTGCTTCTCCTGAAGCTGGAGGGCGTACTCGCTCTTCTTCTTGCGCATCTGATTCTTGGCAGTGCGCTTGTTGCTCTTCTTGCCGTTGTAACCCATAACGGCGGGGGAGATGCCCAGAGCCTCGCAGCGCTTGGCGATGGGCTGAGTGTTCTTTGCCATAGTCTATTTCCTCCTTCTCGTGATCAGACGCGTCTTCTCTTGGGAGGACGGCAGCCATTGTGGGGGACGGGAGTGACGTCCTTGATGAGGGTCACTTCCAGGCCCACACCCTGGAGGGCACGGATGGCGGCCTCACGGCCGGCGCCGGGGCCCTTCACATAGACTTCCACCGTCTTCAGACCATGCTCCATGGCGGCCTTGGCGGCAGTCTCAGCGGCAGTCTGAGCGGCAAAGGGAGTAGACTTCCGGCTGCCCCGGAAGCCCAGGCCACCGGAGGAGGCCCAGCTCAGGGCGTTGCCCTGGAGGTCGGTGACGGTGACCATGGTGTTGTTAAAGGAAGAGCGGATATGCACGGCGCCCTTCTCCACGTTCTTGCGCTCGCGGCGGCGGCGCACGACAGTCTTCTTAGCTTTGGCCATTGTTCATATCCCTCCTTTACTTCTTCTTGTTGGCAATGGTCTTCTTGGGGCCCTTCCGGGTGCGGGCGTTGGTCTTGGAGCGCTGGCCACGGACGGGCAGGCTCTTCTTGTGGCGCATACCACGATAGGAGCCGATCTCAATGAGGCGCTTGATATCCAATGCCACGTTACGGCGCAGGTCACCCTCCACCATATACTGGTGTCCGATCACCTCACGCAGAGCTGCTTCCTGAGCCTCGGTGAGATCGCGAACCCGGGTGTTGGGGTCGATCCCGGTCTGGGCGAGGATCTTGTTGGCGCTGGTGCGGCCGATACCGTAGATATAGGTCAGGCCGATCTCGATGCGCTTATCCTTGGGCAGGTCAATGCCGGCAATACGTGCCATAAGTCAATACACCTCCTTATCCTTGTCTCTGTTTGTGCTTGGGATTCGGGCAAATCACCATAACTCTGCCCTTGCGCTTAATGACCTTGCATTTCTCGCACATGGGCTTGACTGACGGTCTTACTTTCATCGTCTTACCTCCTGTTTTGCTGCGTGGAACCGTTCCCTTGTCCAGAGGGCGTCTTTCCACGGCCCCGGCTGTGGTTATTTTGCCGGGATCATTTGCTTCTCCAGGTGATCCGGCCGCGCGTCAGATCATAAGGGGACATCTGGACAGTCACCTTATCTCCCGGGAGGATCCGGATATAGTTCATCCTGAGCTTGCCGGAAATGTGAGCCAGGATCGTGTGGCCCTTGCCGATGTCCACCAGGAAGGTGGTGTTGGGCAGAGACTCTTTCACGACGCCCTCCAGCTCGATCATATCGTCTTTGGACATGAGTTGATTTCCTCCTTCAATGGATGCCCTTGTTCGGGCCATACCGGGAACTCTGAGTTGCGGAAGGCGGCCAATGCAGTGCGCAGTTGCCTGTCGCTGACCGCTTCGCCTCTGTGCAGCCGCTGGGCTGCCGGATGTGCGCTGGTCCCTACCCCCCGGACGTGCTTTTTGCGCTTCCGTTTGGGGGCAGCCAGCTTTCTCCCCTTACCGTTCACCAGCAGGACAAAGTCCCCCTCCTCTTTTACAGCGAAGAAGAGCTGTCCCCTGTCACGTCCGGCCAGGGAGAGAACGATTTGACTAGGGTGGATGCTTGCCATATCAATCTCCGCACCGGGTGAGGATCTCGGCCTCGCCCTCAGTGATGAGAATGGTATTTTCGTAATGGGCGGCCAGCTTGCCGTCCGCTGTCATGGGGACCTCCCAGCCGTCGGGCATCCGGCGATTGCGGATGCGGGCGGAGCCTGCGTTGACCATGGGCTCTACACAGATGACCATGTTCTTATACAGGCGGGGGCTGCCGCTCACCGTGCGGGGAGAGACGTAGTTGGGCACCTCCGGCGCCTCGTGGACGCTACGGCCAATGCCGTGACCGGTGTACTCCCGCACCAGGCTGTATCCGTCACCCTCGGCGCTGGTCTGCACCGCCCGAGAGATGTCGGAGACATGATTGCCTGCCTTTGCCATCCGGAAGCCTGCCCAGAAGGCACGCTCCGTCCCCTCGATGAGGCGGCGGGCCTCCTCAGAGATCTCGCCGCAGGGGAAGGTGGCGCAGCAGTCGCCGTGGTAGCCGCCCACGGCCACCCCCTGGCTGTCCAGCCGGTAGTCGCCGACACAGGCAGTCAGGTCGATGGAGACGATGTCCCCCTCCTTCAGCTTCCGGCCGGAGGGCACGCCGTGGATAATCTCATCGTTGACCGAGATACAGGCGTTACCCTTGAAGCCGTACAGGTGGTAGCAGGAGGGGTATCCCCCATGACTTTTGATGAATTTCCCAATCTCGTGGTCGATCTCCCGGGTGGTGATGCCCGGCTGCACCAGACTTCCCCCATACGCCCGGGCCATGGCAGCGAGCCGCCCGGCCTGGCGCATGAGCTCGATCTGGTGAGGGGATTTCAGCGTGATACGTTCAGACATATCATTCGCCCAGGACGGCCAGGATCGCCTGGGTGGTGGCGGGGATGGTGCCCTGGTTGGCCACCATCTTCAGCACGCCCCGGCTCTCGTAGTAGCCCTTGAGGGGTTCCGTCTCGGCATGGTAGGTCTTGAGCCGGGCCCGAACAGTCTCCGGCTTGTCGTCCTTTCGCTGGGTCAGTGCCTCGCCGCAGACATCGCAGATGCCCTCTGCCTTGGGGGGAGCCGCCACCACATGGTAGGTGGCTCCGCAGTTCAGGCAGGTGCGGCGGCCGCTCATCCTCTGCTCGATCTCCTCGTCGCTGATCTCGATGGAGACCACGGCGTCGAAGTGGACACCGGCTGCTTCCAGAGCGTCCGCCTGGGCCAGGGTGCGGGGCACCCCGTCCAGGATATAGCCGCCAGCGCAGTCCGGCTCCGCCAGGCGCTCGGTGATGACCCCGATGATGACCTCATCGGGCACCAGCGCACCGGCGTCCATATACTCCTTGGCCTTCAGGCCGATGGGAGTGCCGTTCTTCACGGCGGCCCGGAGGATATTGCCGGTGGAGATGGTGGGGATGGACAGCTTTTTGCTCAGTATCTCCGCCTGGGTCCCCTTGCCTGCGCCGGGAGCGCCTAACAGGATCAGTTTCATCCCTCAGCCCTCCTCAGTTCAGGAAACCCTTGTAGGTGCGCATCACCATCTGGGACTCCAGAGCCTTCTGGGTATCCAGGGCCACGGAGACAACAATCAGGACGGAGGTGCCGCCGATGGACAGGGCACTCAGACCGATCAGGTTGCCGGTGATGATGGGCAGCAGGGCGATGATGCCCAGGTAGATGGCGCCGAACATGGTGATCCGGTTCAGCACCCGGCTGAGGAAGTCAGCCGTGGGACGGCCAGCCCGGTAGCCGGGGATAAAGCCGCCCTGGGCCTTCAGGTTGTTGGCCACCTCAACGGGGTTGAACTGGATGGTAGCATAGAAGTAGCTGAAGCCCACGATCAGCAGCACGTACACGATGGCGTACACCACGCCGTCGCTGTCGAAGATCTGCATAAAGGTGGAATCCTCCAGAGACGGCACAAAGGCCGCAATGGTGGCGGGGAGGCTGGCGATGGTCTGGGCGAAGATGATGGGCAGAACGCCGGACATATTCACCTTCATGGGGATGTTGGAGGACTGGCCGCCATACATCTTCCTGCCCACTACACGCTTGGCGTACTGGACGGGGATGCGGCGCTCAGCGCCGCTGATGAACACCACGAAGATGACCAGCAGCAGCATGCCGATGATGATCAGGGGCACCGCCCAACCGGCGATGACGATGGAGTCCTCGTCGGTGACGCCGTTTGCCCAGTTGGTCACGCCGATATACATATAGTACACAGCGGTGGGCAACCGGGAGATGATGCCGCCGAACAGCAGCATGGAGATGCCGTTGCCGATGCCGAACTCGGTGATCTGCTCACCCAGCCACATGACAAACACGGAACCGGCGGTGAAGGTGATCACAATGACGATTCCGGCCCACACGCCCTCGTTGGAGAGCAGCTCGTTGTACCGGAGCAGGGTGTAGTAGCCGAAGCCCTGGAGCAGGCCCAGAGCCAGGGTGGTGTAGCGGGTGATGCGCTCGATCTTTCGCTTGCCGTCCTCGCCGCCGTCCTTGGCCAGCCGCTCCAGGGCCGGGATGGCCACGGTGAGCAGCTGGATAATGATGGAGGCGTTGATATAGGGCTGGATGGACAGGGCGAACACGGTGCCGCTGCTGTAGGAACCGCCGCTCATGACGTTCATCAGCGCCAGGATGTTGCTGGACGCTGCGTCAAAGTAGCTCTGCAGGCCGGTGGTGTCGATAAACGGCACCGGGATGGCGCTGCCCAGGCGGAAGATCAGCAGGATAAAGGCGGTGAAGAGTAACTTCTGACGAAGCTCCTGGATCTTCCAGGCATTGCGGATCGTCTCAATCACTTAGATCACCTCGGCCTTTCCTCCAACTGCTTCGATTTTTTCTTTCGCAGATGCAGAGAACGCCTTGGCCTTCACGGTGAGCTTCTTGGTCAGCTCCCCGTTGCCCAGGACCTTGATGCCGTACTTGCTCTTGCTGATGACGCCAGCCTTGATGATGTCGTCCACAGTGACGGTGGAGCCGTCCTCGAACTGCTCCAGCACGCTCACATTGACGGCGTCCAGGGGCTTGGCATAAATGTTGTGGAAGCCACGCTTGGGCAGACGGCGGGTCAGAGGCATCTGACCGCCCTCAAAGCCGATGCGGACGCCGCCGCCGGAACGGGCCTTCTGACCCTTGTGGCCCCGGCCAGCGGTCTTGCCGTTGCCGGTGCCGTGGCCGCGGCCCTTGCGCTTCGCCGGATGGGTGGAGCCCAGGGCGGGAGAGAGATCCTGAATATTCATAGCAACATACCCTCCTTATTCAGCGTCGGTCACCTTGCAGAGGTAACCGATCTGGGCGAGCTTACCGGCGGTCTGAGCGTTGTCAGGCTGGACGGTGGTGTCGCCGATCTTGCGCAGGCCCAGGGAGGCTGCGGTGGCCTTGTGCTTCTGGAGACGGCCGTTCAGGCTCTTGACCAGAGTGATCTTTTTGTTTGCCATTTCGTCCGACCTCCTTACAGCTCATCCACGGACTTGCCCCGGGTGGCGGCGACCTGCTCAGGAGTGCGCAGGCTCTTCAGTCCCTCGAAGGTGGCGGCGACCACGTTGTTGGGGTTGCGGGTACGCAGGCACTTGGTACGGATGTCCTTGATGCCGGCGGCCTCCATCACAGCACGCACCGGGCCGCCGGCGATGACGCCGGTGCCTTCGGGGGCGGGCTTGAGCAGCACCCGTCCGGCAGAGAAGGAACCCACCACCTCATGAGGGATGGAGGTGCCCGCCGTGGACACGGTGATCATGTTCTTCTTGGCGGCCTCCAGGCCCTTGCGGATGGCCTCGGGCACCTCGGCAGCCTTACCCAGGCCATAGCCGACCTTGCCCTTGCCGTCGCCGATGACCATCAGCGCAGTGAACTTGGCGACACGGCCACCCTTGACGGTCTTGCTGACCCGGTTCAGATAGACGAGCTTCTCGATATACTCGCTCTGGGGTTTCTCAAATCTAGCCATTTTCTATCCTCCTCCGATCAGAACTGCAGGCCGCCCTCACGGGCGCCCTCCGCCAGGGCCTGCACACGGCCGTGGTACAGGTAGCCGCCACGGTCGAAGACCACGGTGTCGATGCCTGCGGCCTTGGCCCGCTCTGCGACCAGCTTGCCCACCTTCTTGGCGGCCTCTACGTTGCTGCCGGGGCCCTCGAAGCCCTTCTCCAGAGAGGAGGCGGAGACCAGGGTCACGCCCTTGGTGTCGTCAATGACCTGGGCATAGATGTTGGTCTCGCTGCGGAAAACGTTCAGACGGGGTCTCTCGGGGGTGCCGGAGATCTTAGAACGGACACTCTTATGGCGCTTGATGCGCTGGGCGTTGGTATTAGGTCTTTTAATCATTTAGGCACACCTCCTTACTTCTTCTTGGCGCCGGTCTTGCCTTCCTTGCGGCGGATGACCTCATCGGCGTACTTGATACCCTTGCCCTTATAAGGCTCGGGAGGACGGATCTCACGGATGCGGGCGGCCACCTGGCCCACCTGCTGCTTGTCGCAGCCCTTGACGATGATCTTGTTGGGCTCGGGGGACTCCAGGGTGATGCCGGGGACCTCGTCCACAAAGACCTGGTGGGAATAGCCCACGTTCATGACGAGCTGATTGCCCTGCTTGGCCACACGGTAGCCGATGCCGTTGACCTGGAGCTCCTTAGAGAAGCCCTTGGTCACGCCCAGCACCATGCTGTTGAGGATGGAACGGGTCATGCCATGGGCGGCCCGGTTCTCCTTGGCGTCGTTGGGGCGGGTGACGTGGATCACATTGCCCTCCTGCTTCACGGTGATGGCGGCAGGGAACTGATGGCTCAGCTCGCCCAGAGGGCCCTTGACCGTGATGGCGTTGTCCTCAGCGATGGTCACGGTAACACCAGCGGGGACATCGATAGGCATTCTGCCAATTCGAGACATTCTGTGTTACCTCCTTACCAGACAAACGCCAGGACTTCACCGCCGACGTGAGCCGCACGAGCAGCCTTGTCGGTCATGACGCCCTTGGAAGTGGATACGATTGCAATGCCCAGGCCGTGGAGCACACGGGGCAGCTCGTCGGCGCCGGCATAGACCCGGAGACCGGGCTTGGAGACACGGCGCAGGCCGGAGATGGCCTTCTCATTGCCGTTGTACTTCAGGGTGATGCGGATGATGCCCTGAGTGCCGTCGTCAATGAGCTGGAAGTTCTTGATATAGCCCTCGTCCAGCAGGATCTGAGCGATGGACTTCTTCATGTTGGACGCAGGGACGTCCACGGTGGTATGCTTGGCGGCGTTCGCATTGCGGATGCGGGTCAGCATATCTGCGATGGGATCTGTGATGTGCATTACGTTTTGACCTCCTTGAGAAAAGGTTACAGGCGGACGGTGCTGCCGCCCCCTGTCAAGCGCCAGGGTATCAGGGGAACTCATGCCGCAGGCGGTGACGAACGCCGCCGCCCCGGCAGGGTCTTCCCATGACTTCTGACGCGTTGGAACGGATCAAATTCCCATTGGGGGAAGGGGCGTCTCCTTACCAGGAGGCCTTCTTCACACCGGGGATCTGGCCCTTGTAGGCCAGCTCACGGAAGCAGATACGGCAGATGCCGTAGTTGCGCAGGTAGGCGTGGGGCCGGCCGCAGATCTTGCAGCGGTTGTACTTGCGGGTGGAATACTTCGCAGGGCGCTGCTGCTTGATCTTCATAGAAGTCTTTGCCATGTTCAGTCTCCTCCCTTACTTGGCGTAAGGAGCGCCCAGCTGACCGAGCAGCTCACGGGCCTCCTCGTCGGTGTTGGCGGTGGTCACGATGACGATGTCCATGCCCCGAATCTTGTCGATCTTGTCGTACTCGATCTCAGGGAAGATCAGCTGCTCCTTGATGCCCAGAGCGTAGTTGCCCCGGCCGTCAAAGGAATCGGCGGAGATGCCCCGGAAGTCACGGACACGGGGCAGGGCGATGTTGAACAGCCGGTCCAGGAACTCCCACATCTTGTCCTGACGGAGCGTGACCTTTGCGCCGATGGGCATGCCCTCACGGAGCTTGAAGTTAGCCACGCTCTTCTTGGCCTTGCAGATGACGGCCTTCTGGCCGGTGATGGTGGTCAGATCATTGACCACGTTGTCCATCACCTTGGCGTTCTCACGGCCCTCGCTGCAGCCCACGTTCACCACGATCTTCTCCAGGCGGGGAATCTGCATGACGGACTTGTAGCCGAACTTCTGCATCAGAGCAGGGGCGACTTCCTGATTGTATTTATCCTTCAAAGTAGGCATTTTCAGTTTTCGCTCCTCTCTCAGATCTCAGCGCCGCACTTCTTGCAGATGCGGGTCTTCTTGCCGTCCACGATCTTGCTGGCGGCCTTGGTGGGCTTGCCGCACTTGGGGCAGACCCGCATGACCTTGCAGGCATAGATGGGGCAGGCCTTCTTGATGATGCCGGACTCGTCGCCCTGCTTCCGGGCCTTGGTGTGCCGGAAGCAGACGTTGACGCCCTCGACAATGACCTTGCTCTCCTTGGGGAGGACGGCGATGACCTCGCCGGTCTTGCCCACGTCCTTGCCGGAGAGGACAATGACCTTGTCGCCCTTCTTCACGTTGATTTTCTTCATCTGGGTGCCCTCCTTAAATCACTTCGGGAGCCAGAGACAGGATACGGAGATAATCCTTGTCACGGAGCTCACGGGCGACAGGCCCAAAGATACGGGTACCCTGGGGGGTCTTATCGTCCTTGATGATGACGGCAGCGTTCTCGTCGAAGCGGACGTAGGAGCCGTCTGCACGCCGGACGCCGAAGGCGGAGCGGACGATGACAGCCTTGACCACGTCGCCCTTCTTCACCTGGCCGCCGGGCGCTGCCTTGCGGACAGAGGCGACGACCACGTCGCCGATGTTGCCGTACTTGCGGCGGGAGCCGCCCAGCACCCGAATGGTTTTCAGTACCTTGGCGCCGGTATTGTCAGCAACCTTCAGCAGAGTTTCTTCCTGAATCATCTATCGGCACCTCCTTACTTCGCTTTTTCGATGATCTCGACCAGTCTCCAGCGCTTATCCTTGGAGAGGGGGCGAGTCTCCATGACCCGGACACGATCACCGACACGGCACTCGTTGTTCTCGTCATGGGCCTTGAGCTTGTAGGTTCTTTTGACGATCTTCTTGTACAGGGGGTGAGCCACACGGTCGGCAATGGCCACCACGATCGTCTTGTCCATCTTATCGGAAACCACCAGGCCGACTCTGGTCTTGCGGGAAGAAGTTCTTTCCATATTCATGCTCCTCCTTAGTCAGCGGCCTTTTCGCGGATGATGGTCTTTACCCGGGCGATGTCGTGCTTGACATCGGCCAGCTTCTGGGGATTGCTCAGCTGATTGGTGGCGTGCTGAAAGCGCAGGTTAAACAGCTCTTTCTTCAGCTCCACCAGCTTGGCGTCCAGCTCAGCGGCGGACATAGCGCGGATCTCTTTTGCCTTCATTACGCTTCACCACCCTCCACAACGGCTTCTTTCTTCACGATCTTGGTCTTGATCGGCAGCTTGTGGGCGGCCAGACGCAGAGCCTCCCGGGCGGTGGCCTCGGGGACGCCGGCGATCTCGAACATCACACGGCCGGGCTTGACAACGGCGACCCAATACTCAGGGGAGCCCTTACCTTTACCCATACGGGAGCCGGCAGCCTGCTGGGTGACGGGCTTGTCGGGGAAGATCTTGATCCACACCTTGCCGCCACGCTTGGTATAACGGGTCATGGCGACACGGGCGGCCTCGATCTGGTTGGACTTGATCCAGGCGGGCTCGGCGGCCTGGAGACCATATTCACCGTAGGTGACGGTGTTGCCGCGAGTGGCTTTGCCGGTCATGCGGCCCCGCTGCACTCTGCGGTACTTTACTCTCTTCGGCAGAAGCATCAGCGATTGCCTCCTTCCTTTGCACGGGGAGCGCCGTTGTTGGCAGGCCGGTTATAGCCGCCGCTGGGACGGCTGTCCCGGTTGCGGTTATAGCTGCCGCTGGCGTTCCGGTCGCCGGAGGGGCGGCGGTTGCCGTCACGGCGGCGGTTGGGCCGGTCAGAGCGCTCACGATAGGGCTTGGACAGGTCCAGGGTACGGGGGGTAGTGCGCAGGGTCTGCTGCAGGACCTCTCCCTTATACACCCAAACCTTGATGCCGATCCGGCCATAGGTGGTAGCGGCCTCGGCGAAGCCGTAGTCGATGTCGGCCCGGAGGGTCTGCAGAGGAATGGTGCCCTCGTGATAATGCTCCACCCGGGCGATCTCGGCGCCGCCCAGACGTCCGGAGGCGGAGATCTTGATGCCCTTGGCCCCGGCACGCATGGCGCTGCTGATGGCCTTCTTCATGGCACGGCGGAAGGAGATCCGCTTCTCCAGCTGCTGGGTGATGTTCTCAGCCACCAGCTGGGCATTCATATCCACCTCGTTGCGCTTGATCTCGACGATGGAGAGCTGGACGGGCTTGCCGATCATCTTCTCCACCTGCTGGCGCAGACGCTCCACCTCGGTGGCGTCCTTGCCGATGACCATGCCGGGCCGGGCGCAGTGCAGATAGATACGGACCTTTGAGCTGTCACGCTCGATCTCGATTCTGGGCACACCGGCGCTGTACAGGGTCTTCTTCAGGAATTTCCGGATCTTCTGGTCCTCAACGATCAGGTCGCCGACCTTCTCGTCACGGGCGTACCAGCGGGAATCCCAGTCCTTGATCACACCCACACGGAAGCCGTGGGGATTCACTTTCTGTCCCATAACTGTTCCTCCTTAGGCTTTCTCGCTCACCACGACGGTGATGTGGCTGGTACGCTTGTCGATTCGGTAGCCCCGGCCCTTGGACACGGGCTGCATCCGCTTCATGATGGGGCCCGGGTTCGCATAGACGGCGGAGACATACAGCTTGCTGCGGTCCATGCCGTTGTTGTTCTCGGCATTGGCGGCTGCGCTGTTCACCAGCTTGGCCAGAAGGGGAGACGCCTTTTTGGGGGTATTGTTCAGGATGCCCACGGCCAGGTCAATATCCTTGCCCCGAATCAGGTCAGCGACGATGTTGACCTTGCGGGGGGCGATACGGGCGTAGGTCAGGGTAGCTTTTGCTTCACTCATGTTCCGACGCCTCCTTACTTCGTCTTTCCGCCGCTGTGGCCGCGGAAGGTGCGGGTGGGTGCGAACTCACCCAGCTTGTGGCCGACCATATCCTCGGTGATATACACCGGAATGTGCTTGCGGCCATCGTGGACTGCGATGGTGTGGCCCACAAAGGCGGGGAAGATGGTGGAGGCACGGCTCCAGGTCTTCAGCACTTTCTTCTCGCCGGTCTTGTTCATCTCTTCGACCCGCTTCAGCAGCTCGGGGGCGCAGAAGGGGCCTTTCTTGACAGATCTGCTCATTATCTTCCAGCCTCCTTATTTGCCGTTGCGGTGACGGACAATGAACTTGTCGGTGGGATTCTTCTTCTTGCGGGTCTTGTAACCCAGAGCGGGCTTGCCCCAGGGGGTCACAGGGCCGGGACGGCCAATGGGGGCACGGCCCTCGCCGCCGCCATGGGGATGGTCGTTGGGGTTCATGACGGACCCACGGACGGTGGGCCGCCAACCCATGTGACGCTTCCGACCGGCCTTGCCCACATGGATGTTGGCATGGTCCTCGTTGCCGATCTGGCCGATGCAGGCCTTGCAGTTGGCCTTGACCAGGCGGTACTCGCCGGAGGGGAGACGGATCTGGGCGGAGTCGCCCTCCTTGGCCATCAGCTGAGCCTGCTCACCGGCGGCACGCACCAGCTGAGCGCCCTTGCCGGGGTGCAGCTCGATGTTGTGGATGACGGTGCCCAGGGGGATGGCAGACAGGGGCAGGCAGTTGCCCGGCTTGATGTCGGCGTCGGCGCCGGTCTCGATGATGTGACCGGGCTTCAGGCCAACGGGAGCCAGGATATAAGCCTTGGTGCCGTCCTCATACTGGATGAGGGCGATGTTGGCGCTCCGGTTGGGATCATACTCCGGACGGATCACGGTGGCGTTGTCCTCCCGGAGCCGCTTGAAGTCGATGATGCGGTACTTCCGGCGCTCGCCGCCGCCACGGTGACGGACGGTGATGCGGCCGTAGCTGTTGCGGCCTGCGCTCTTCTGGAGAGACTGGGTCAGGCTGCGTTCAGGCTTTGCCTTTTTGTCGATGCCCTCGAACGCAGAGACCGTCATATGGCGGCGAGCCGGCGTTGTGGGCTTATAAGTCTTGATCGCCATTTACGTTACCTCCTTACGCCATGCCCTCGAAGAACTCGATGGTCTTGGAATCCTCGGTCAGCGTGACGATCGCCTTTTTGTAGGCGGAGCGGCGGCCGGGACGGCCTGCGCCCATGCGCTTGACCTTGCCATCATAGTTCATCGTGTTGACTTTGGAGACCTTCACGCCGAAGATCTCCTCCACGGCCTTGCCGATCTCGGCCTTGTTGGCCTTGGGGCTGACGATGAAGGTGTACTTCTTGTCAGCGCTGCCCATCATGGAACGCTCGGTGATGACGGGCTTAATAATGATGTCATAAGCGGTCATGCGTACACCTCCTCGATGGTAGCCAGGGCGGCCTTGTCGATGACCAGTGTCTTGGCGTTGACCAGGTCATAGACGCTCAGGTTGTTGGCGGGAGTGGTGATGACGCCGGGGATATTCCGGCTGGACAGGACCACGCCCCGCTTCACGCCGTCGGTGATGACCACGCTCTTGCCGGCGCTGATGGTGTCCAGCAGGCCAACCATGGTCTTGGTCTTAGGCTGCTCGATCTCCAGGCCCTCGATGACAGCCACGTTGCCGTTCTGAGCCTTGTCGGACAGGACGCTCTTGAGTGCCAGGCGCTTGAGCTTCTTGTTCAGGGAGTAGCGGTAGCTCCGGGGCTTGGGGGCGAAAACGACGCCGCCGTGGGTCCACTGGGGAGACCGGGTGGAGCCCTGACGGGCACGGCCGGTGCCCTTCTGACGCCAGGGCTTCTTGCCGCCGCCGGAGACCTCGGCACGGGTCAGGGCAGACTGAGTACCCTGACGGCAGTTGGCCAGATGGTTCTTGACCACTGCATGGACGGCAGCCACGTTGGGCTCGATGCCGAAGACGGAATCCGCCAGTTCGACCTCGCCCAGCTCCTTGCCGGCCAGATCATAAAGCTTTGCATTAGACATTGTGGTACTCTCCTTTCCCTTAGTGCTTTCTTGCGGAAGCCTTCTGCGGGTTCACACGGGCGGAAGCCTTCTGCGGGTTGCTGGAGATACCGGCGTCGCCCTTCTTGGCCACGTTGACCTTAGAGGTGCTCTTGATGACCACAACGCCGCCCTTGGGGCCGGGAATTGCGCCCTTGACAGCCAGCAGATTGATCTCGGGGTCTACCTGGACGATCTCCAGGTTCTGGATGGTGACCTGCTCGTTGCCCATCTGACCGGCGCCGATCTTACCCTTGCGGATACGGCTGGGGGTCGAGGTGGAGCCCATGGAGCCGGCATGACGATGGACGGGGCCGCCGCCGTGGCTCATGGGGGTACGCTGAGCGCCGTGGCGCTTGATGACGCCGGCGTAGCCCTTGCCCTTGCTGATGCCCACAGCGTCTACCTTGTCGCCCACCTCGAAGACGTCGGCCTTGAGCACATCGCCTACGCTGAGCTGGTCATAGCTGTCCACATCGACTTCCTTCAGTACACGGAGCATCTCGCTCACACCGGCCTTGGCCAGGTGGCCCTTCTGGCCCTTGGTCAGATGCTTCTCGGTGGTGGGCTGGAAGCCCAGCTGGACGGCCTCATAGCCGTCCTTCTCGGCGGTCTTTTTCTGAACCACGGTGCAGGGCCCCGCCTCGATGACGGTGACGGGAATCACCTTGCCGGCTTCGTCAAAGATCTGGGTCATACCGACCTTTTTGCCGAGGATCGCCTTTTTTTCCATTTCGGAATTTCCTCCTTATTCAGGTTATTGGTTGAGGCAGATGCCCATTGGACTGGCAGCGCTGCGTCAACATGACCCCTCCGCTCACGGCTAAGCAGGCGGAGAACGGGTGCTAACAAAGGAATGTCTGAGATACCGAGCTGATTACAGCTTGATCTCGATCTCCACGCCTGCGGGGAGCTGAAGGTTCATCAGAGCCTCCACCGTCTTGGGGGTGGGGTTCTGGATGTCGATCAGACGCTTGTGGGTGCGCCGCTCGAACTGCTCCCGGCTGTCCTTGTACTTGTGAGTCGCACGCAGGATGGTGACGATCTCCTTCTTGGTGGGCAGGGGGATGGGGCCGGAGACGGCGGCGCCGTTGCGCTTGGCAGTCTGGACGATGGTCTCAGCGCTCTGGTCGATGAGCTGATGGTCATAGGCCTTCAGACGGATGTGGATGGTTTGGTTTGCCATGGTTTTTTCCTCCTTGGGTTTCGTACTTGTTGTACATGAGCCGGTTTTATTTGGATCGTTCTGCTTGGCTGAAATCAACCGCCGTGCCGTGTGTATCATTCCACGTCATAAGGAAAGCCGACGAAAACCGCCGGCCGTATCCACCATGCGAGGCGATCTACACCCCTGAGAGCATCGTGGTTCATCACAGCCGCCCGGATCCAGCCCGGACATACTCCGCAGAAGTTACCGGGAATCCTCCCGCAATCTCCTGCATCATCGCACAGTGCGCCGGAGCGCACCATGGGTTATTGTACCGGATACCATGGCGGATGTCAAGCATTTTTTGCCTGTTTTTTCTTCTTTTTTCGTCGGTCGATTGTAAAATGAAGTTGAACACCTAAAAAATCCATAGCGATTGAATC
>JAJQEM010000015.1 GCA_021201635.1 Clostridiales bacterium
ACTCTATTAAAAATTTTTCGCGGATGTGTTCAACTTGCACTTGCAATTTTCGTTGGAGATTTTTTCCCCGGATTCCTTCTGAACAAAAATAACCTGATCTAAAATTTCCCCGGCAGTGAGTCGGCGGACCAGTCCGCCCAGGGTGGAGGCGCAGAAGGCACAGCCCATGAGACAGCCCACCTCAGAGGAGACGCAGACAGTGTTTCCGTGGTGATAACGCATCAGCACTGACTCCGCGCAGTTGCCATCCCCCAGTCGCCAGAGATATTTGGTCGTTCCGTCCAGCCGGGAGACCCGCTTCCGTTCCACCTGGGGAGCGGTGAGGATACACTGCTCCGCCAGCTGCTCCCGGAGGGCTTTCGGCAGGTTGGACATCTCCTCAAAGGATGCAACGCCCCGGTGAAGCCATTGAAAGACCTGCTTGGCCCGGAATTTTGGCTGCCCCAGATCTGCCAGCAGAGCCTCCAGCTCAGGACGAGACAGGGATTTGATGTCCGTCATATCTCTCTCCTCAATTTCGCCATAAAGAATCCGTCAGTCCCATGGAGATGGGGCCAGAGGGTCTGCATTCCATCACAATCTCCCACGCCGGGCAGGGAAAATGCCTCCAGATGGAAGTCCGGATGCCCGGAGAGGAACGCCGATACGATCTCCTGATTCTCCCGGCGCAGGACGGTGCAGGTGGAATAGAGCAGCACACCGCCCGGGGCCACATACCGAGAGACATTGTCCAAAATGGCCCGTTGGATCACCGGCAAATGCTCCAGCGGTTCCGGCTCCTTGTAACGGATGTCCGGCTTTTTGCGGATAATGCCCAGGTCGGAGCAGGGCACGTCTGCCAGCACCAGGTCAAATTTTCCTTCCAGTTCCTGCTGAAACACACGCCCGTCCATGGCCTGGGTGGTGATGCAGTCGATGCCCAGCCGCTCCGCTCCCTCCCGGATGCGGGAGAGCTTTTTGGCCTGGAGATCGCAGGAGAGGATGGAACCCCTGTCCCCCATTTCCATGGCTGCCTGGAAGCTCTTGCCTCCTGGGGCGGCGCAGGCGTCCAGCACGGCCATACCGGGTCGAGGCCCTGCGGCCAGTACCGCCAGACGGGCGGCGGCGTCCTGCACCTGGAACAGTCCCTCCCGGAAGCTGGCCAGACGGCTCAGGTCTCCAGTCTCAGACAGCTGATAGCAGTCCGGCAGGAAGGGGTGCTTCTCCACATTGACCCCCTCCCCTGCCAGGCGGCGTGCCAGCGTCTCACCGTCTGTTTTTAGGGTATTGACCTGAATGACGGTGGACGGCTGACCGTTATTCGCCTGGAGCAGCGCCTCCAGGGTGCCCTCGGGAACCTCATTTTCCAATAAATCTACCAGCCATTGGGGATGACTGTAGCGGACGGAGAGGGAGTCCGGCGCAGGTATCATATTCTTTTGGCGCAGGAAGGACCGGAGAATGCCGTTGACCAGGCCGGGAGACCGGGGATTTTTGCTCTGCGCCCGGGCCAGCTTGACACTCTCGTCCACGGCGGCGTGGGCGGGGACACGATCCAGAAAGGCCAGCTGGTACAGACCCAGCTCCAGGATCAGACGGATCGGCAGCTCCAACCGCTCCACGGGGACACGGCAGAGCTGCTCCAGCCAGTAGAGGAGCAACAGCTGATTTTGCTGCACGCCGTAGCAAAGACGGCTGGTCAGGGCTGCATCCCGGGCGGAGAGCTTCGCCCGCCGAATGGAGGCAGACAGTGCGCTGTCCGACCAGGCGTGGCGCTTTTCGCAGGCAATCAGCACCTCCAGCGCCACTGCCCGGGCAGATGTGGCAGTGATTTTCTCCTCCATATCAGTCCAGCAGGGTATAGGCGAACAGCTCCCAGCGCAGACAGGAGCCCACCTCCAGTCCATCCGGCAGCAGTGCCAGGGCCACCTGATTCATTTGATCGGAGGGTGCGTCTGTCCGGCGGAGCATGGCATAATCGCCGACGATTTGAGCAACCACATATTCCTTGGGGGACATATCCATGGTCATTTACCTCATTCTGTTCTGTCTCTGTTACGCCAGAGGATGGCCCCGGAGATAGTCGGCGGCCTTCATCCGCTTTTTGCCGGGGGCCTGGACCTCCGTAATACGCAACACGCCGCCGTCGCCGCAGGCTATCAGGATGCCCCGGTCATCCGTCCCCAGCAGCGTCCCGCCGGTTTTTCCGGTTCTCTCTTCAGTGACTTGGGTGGCGAATACTTTAAAGGTCTGTCCGCCCACCTGAGCTGTGGTGGCGGGCCAGGGGACCAGTCCCCGGACCTGGTCATGAATCGCCCGGGCGCTGTGGCTCCAGTCAATGGGAGAAAGGGCCCGGCTGAGCATGGGGGCATAGGTGGCCAGGGAATCGTCCTGGGGCGTCCGTTGGACAGTCCCGGCGGCGATTTTGTCCACCGTCTCGCTGAGCAGGTCGGCGCCCATCTCTGCCAGCCGGTCGTGGAGGGTTTCCACTGTCTCGTCCGGGTCGATGGGGGTGGTTGCCTGGGCCAAAATGTCCCCGGAGTCCAGCGCCTCGGCAATGTCCATAATGGTCACGCCGGTCTCACGTTCACCGTTGATGACCGCCCAGTTGATGGGGGCAGCCCCCCGGTACTTGGGAAGCAGGGACGAGTGTACATTGATACAGCCCAGAGGAGGCATCTCAAAGAAGGGACGGGGCAGGATTTTCCCGTAGGCCGCTACCACCATCAGCTCGGGCCGGAACGCTGCCAGCGTCTTCAGCGTCCCCTCCTCCCGGAGCGTCTGAGGCTGTACGACAGGAATTCCGTGGGCCAGGGCCACCTCCTTCACCGGAGAGAAGGCCAGCTTCATCCCACGGTTTTTGGGTTTGTCCGGCTGGGTGTAGACGGCGGCGATTTCATGGCCGTCGGCAATCAGACGATTCAGAGAGGGGACTGAGAACTCCGGCGTCCCCATAAAGACGATACGCATCACTCCGCCTCGCTTTCGGCGGCCTCCATCTCGTCCAGCTCCTCGGTGGAGTAGGTCCGGTCGCACAGCTCGTCAAACAGATGCCCGTCCAGATGGCCCAGCTCGTGGCAGAAGCACCGGGCGGTGAGCCCCTGGTCCTCCACCTCGAACCAGTTTCCGTTCCGATCCTGGGCTCTGACCCGGACGATCATGGGCCGGGTGACGTAGCCGTACCGCCCCGGCAGGGAGAGACAGCCCTCCAGCCCGGTCTGCTCTCCGGAGGAGGAGACGATGACAGGGTTGACCAGTTCATGAATGTGTTCCTCCTCGTTCATGACCACGACGACCCGGCGGAGGATACCCACCTGAGGAGCGGCCAGGCCCACGCTGTTGGAGTCGATCAGGGTCTCCTTCATATCGTCCAGCAGGCGATGGAGCTTGCCATCAAATTTAGTGACAGGGTGGCAGACTTTGTTCAGCACCGAGTCTCCCTTTTTGACAATGTTACGAATCATGATGCTTTCCTCCCGTTATTTATCCATCCATAGGATTGACGTCCGCAAATACGGCCAACCCCCGATTTTGTTTATCCTCTGACGCCGCACGCAGCAGCTGGGAAATCATCTGGCGCATGGGGCGGTTATTCCGTCCGGTGACGGTGAGTCGGTAGCGGTAGCGTCCGTTCACCTTGACTATATTGGCCGGTGCTGGGCCCAGCACAGAAAAAGGCGTATGCTCCATCAGCGGACTCCCCTGCCAGGCCATGAGCCCATCCCGGAGCCGCATACTGCTCCGCAGCACCGCTCCCTCCTCCGGCCCGGTGACGGTCAGAACGATCAGGTCACGAAAGGGGGGCAGTTGCCGCATGGACCGGAGATGAATCTCCTCGGCGTAGAAGCCGTCATAGTCCTGCCGGGCGGCGGTGATGATGCTGTTCTTGGGCTGGAAGGTCTGTATGACCGCTCTCCCCTCCCGCAGGCCACGCCCGGCCCGGCCTACTACCTGGGTCAGCAGGGAGAAGGTGCGTTCTCCTGCCCGAAAATCGTCCATGTGGAGGGTCATATCTGCATCGATCACCCCCACCAGAGTTACGTTTTCAAAATCCAGACCTTTTGCCACCATCTGGGTGCCGATGAGGATGGGAATCTTCTCCCGCTCAAATTTTTGCAGCAGTTGTCGGTGAGTGTGGGCAGCGGAGACAGTGTCCGCATCCAGCCGCAGGACGGGCGTGCCAGAGAACTGCTCCGCCAAGTCCTCCTCCAGCCGCTGAGTGCCGTAGCCCACAAAAACCAGCGGTCCGCCGCAGACCGGGCAGCGGCTGGGCAGCGGCTCGCTGTGGCCGCAGTAATGGCACATCAGCCGTCCGTTGGCCTTGTGATAGGTCAGGTGGACGGAGCAGCGGCTGCACTGGGGAACCTCGCCGCACTCAGCACAGATGACCATTCGGCTGGCTCCCCGGCGGTTGAGCAGCAAAATCGACTGTTCGCCCCGGCGGAGGTTCTCCGACAGCTCGTCCCGGAGTACGCCGCCGATGGAGGAGTCATTCCCCTGCCGCAGATCCTCCCGGGTGTCGGAGAGGAGCACCCGGGGCAATTCACGGCCATTGTACCGCCGATCCAGCCGGAACAGATGGTATTTCCCTGTCTGAGCCAGGTACATACTCTCCACCGACGGGGTAGCCGAACCCAAAACCAGCAGGGCGTTCTGCTGTGTACAGCGGAACTTTGCCACCTCCGCCGCATGATACCGGGGGAGATTTTCCGACTTGTAGCTGGCCTCCTGCTCCTCATCCAGGATGATGAGGCCAATGTTTTTCAAAGGCGCAAAGACCGCCGAACGGGTGCCGATGACCACGCTGGCCTCTCCCCTTCTGGCCCGTTTCCACTCGTCGTACCGCTCTCCGGCAGAGAGGGAGCTGTGCAGCACGGCCACCCGGTCTCCAAACTGGGCGATGAACTGGCGCATCATCTGAGGGGTCAGGCCAATCTCCGGCACCAGCACCAGGGCGGTGCGCCCCAGCTGTAATGTCCGGTGAATCAGACGGATATAGACTGAGGTTTTCCCTGAGCCGGTGACGCCGTAGAGCAGGCCGCAGGCGGGCTTTTCCTGCTCCAGAAGGGCAGTCAGTCCGTCATAGGCTGCCTGCTGCTCGGTGGTCAACTCCGGCGGCTCCTGATGAGGGGCATCGTCTGTCTCCGGGCGGCGAAAGATTTCCCGATGAAAGAGAGTGACCAGACCGGCCTTCTCTAAATCTTTCAGGGTGCGGCGGCTGGTTCCGGTGAAATAGGTCACATCCTTCGCCGAGGCGGAGCCGACGCTGCACAGCAGCTCTACCACCGCCTTTCGGGCCTTGGAGCGGCTTTTGGAGACCGTTTCTCTGGCGATCTCCTGGGAGACAGCCAGGGTGGCTACCTCCTCGCTCTTGTCGCCCACGCCCCGCTGGGCGCTGGTCTCCAGCTGCAATACACCGTCCTCCATCAGACGGCGCAGTGACCTGGAGGGGTTGGTCTGTCCAAATGCCTCCCGGAGGGCCTTACGCTGGATACTGCCTCCTCCGTCGGAGATCAGAGACAACACCCGTTTCTCCGTCTCGCTGCAGGGGTGCTCCTCCTGCCAGGCGGCGGAGTCGATGCCAGGGGCAAGGTGATAGCTGTCCTGGAGGTCATAATACAGCCCGGCGGGAAGCATGGCCTTGACCGCATCGTAGACGGTGCAGAAATATCGCTCCCGCATCCAGAGGGCCAGGCGGATACCGTCAGCGTCTACTACCGGCTCCTCGTCCAAAATGGCGCTGGGCCATTTCAACTGCACCTCCGGCTGCTCCAGAGCCACATCGAGGACCAGACCTTCAGACCGGCGGTTGCCCTTTCCAAAAGGGACGATGACCCGCATACCGGGCCGCAGCGTCTGGGAAAAGCTGTCCGGAACGAGGTAGGTATAGGGTTTGTCAATAGCATAGGTGGCCGAAGCCACCGCCACTTTGCAGCACAGCACCGGCTCCAAGACGCTCACCTCCTCTCCGGCACAGAACATGACGCAAGGCAAGGGACGTCAGAGGCACAAAGTCCCCGACGCCTCTTGCCCTGCAAATCGGTTGACCGGTTGGCGGCTCACGCCTCAACCGTCTCCTGCTGCATGACAGGCCGATGAATCAGACCCGCCCGGGCCTCGTTGAGTGCGATGGTCACCGGCTTCTCTGTCAGCGGCTCGTCCGCAGTCTCTGCAACCGAGATCTCTCTGGCCCGGTGAGCTACCAGGTTGACCAGTTCATATCGGCTGTTGATGTCGTTCTTCATCAGCTCGTTCATGGGATAGAGAATCATAGCACAATATCCTCCTTAATCATATCCAACCGGGCAGAGACCCGGCAATCCTGTGCTTTCAAAATAGAGAGGACCTCTTCTGCGGCCTGGGGCACCTTGTCATTGACCACCAGGAAGTCGTAGGAGGGGATTTCCTGATATTCCTCCCTGGCCCGCTGGAGACGCCCCTGGATGACCTCCTCGCTCTCGCTCTGGCGGCCATGGAGCCGGCGGGAGAGCTCTCCAAAGGAGGGGGGAATGACGAAAATCAACGTGGCCTCCGGGCAGAGCAGCCGCACCTGAGCGCCGCCCTGGACCTCAATATCCAGCAGTACGTCCCGGCCTGAACGGATCAGCGCCTCTACGTCGGCCCGTGAGGTGCCATAGTAGTGACCCTGGTAACAGGCATATTCCAAAAATTCCCCCGCCTCGATCATACGGGAAAAGGTCTCTTCACTCACAAAATGGTAGTGAACGTGGTTCTCCTCCCCCTCCCGGGGCTTGCGGGTCGTATAGGAGATGGAGAAGGTAAGGCTTTGCCGCTGGGTACGCACCTCCGAGATAACGGTGCTCTTTCCGACCCCGGACGGCCCGGAGATGACGACGATCTGGCCCTTTCTAGCTCTGGTATTCATCCTCTTCCTCCTTACCCGGCTCACGCCCCTCCAGTCGTCCTGCGATGACCTCCGGCGTCAGCGCAGAGAGGATTACATGGCCAGTGTCTGCGATCAAAACGGATTTCGTTTTACGTCCATAGGTAGCGTCGATGAGAACGCCCTTCTCCCTTGCCTCCTGGACGATGCGCTTAATGGGTGCTGAGTCCGGGCTGACGATGGCCACGATACGGTCGCCGGCCACCATATTGCCATAGCCGATGTTCAGCAGCAGCATCCCGCCGCCTCCTTTGTGAGCTTTTATGTGTCAAAATCTTTATTCCACGTTCTGGACCTGCTCCCGGAGCTTTTCCAGCTCCGCCTTCATGTCCACTACGATAGTAGACAGCTGCAGATCGTTGCACTTGGAACCCGTGGTGTTGGTCTCCCGGTTCATCTCTTGAATGAGGAAGTCCAGCTTCCGGCCGATCACGCCGCCCTGGCGGATCATGCCCCGGAATTGGTTGATATGGCTGTGAAGGCGAACCGTCTCCTCCGCCACAGCCACCTTGTCGGCAAAGATCGCCGCCTCGGTGAGGATGCGGGCATCGTCGATCTGGCGGTCCTCCAGCACCTCCCGGAGCTTGACGGTGAGACGCTCCCGATAGGCGGTCACCGTCTCCGGCGAACGGGCCTCTACCTGACAGGTATAGCCCTCCAGGGTGTCCAGGCGGCCCAGCAGGTCCTCTGCCAGCTTTTCACCCTCCCGGGCACGCATGGCGTTGAAATCGGTCAGCGCCATCCGGGTGACCTGGCGAATGTCCTCGGTGAGCTGCTCCAGGTTTTCAGGGGCCCTTTCCACCCGGAATACGTCAGGGAGCCGGGAGAGCAGGGATACGGAGACATCGTCCCGGAGGCCAAAGGTCTCTCCCATCTCCCGCAGGGCCTTGAGGTATCCGGCGGCCACAGGCTGGTTCAGAGTGACGGAGACAGCGTCGGATCCAGAGGCGTCCACGGTGACGTTGACCTCCACCTTACCTCTGGAGACTGCGGCCTTTACCTCCGACTGGACGGCATCCTCTGCACAGGCATAGACCCGGGGCAGCCGGACGCTGCAATCTAAATAACGATTGTTGACGCTGCGAAGCTCCACCACGATGGCGTGCTGGTGCAGCAACACCTCTCCCCGGCCATAACCGGTCATACTGTTCAGCATTGGATGCTTGTCCTCCCCTTTTTACAGGTTCAATCATATATTATACCAAAATATTCGGATTCTGTAAAGCGATTCCAACCGTGGAAATCAGTTTCCGGTCTTGTTAGCGACGGCACCACTGTCAGCGGTGTCTGCCGTCTCCTCCTCAGTAGTCTCCTCCGGGATGAGGGTAGTTGTCACGCTGACATTATAGCTGCCCAGGATGCCCAGGTCAGAGATGCCGGAGAGCTCCACCGTGGCCGGTACAGAGACCGTCTCCCCGTCCACCAGCTCTACGCCGTCCAGATCTGCTGTGACCTGAATGTCGTCGTTGGTGAGAAGGTCGAAGTCCTCAGACTTTCCCCGGAGCCTGATCTCCACATCTGCCACATCGTAGTTCCAGCCTTCTGTCTTGTTTTCCAAAACGATGTTGCTGGTAGACACGATCCGGATCTCCAGCCCAGTGATGGTGACCTGCACCTTGACGGTGGTATCGCTGCTCATCAGGCTCACGCCGTCGGGCAGGGCCTCCTCAATGCTGAACTCGTACTCTCCGGTGGTGGCGATTTGGCCCAGGTCGACCTCACCCACCGTCAGCGTCTCCAGATCGTCCAGATTGACGCTCTGGCCCACGACGGTAACGGTCTCCACCGAGTAGGTGCATTCGGCGTTCTCCGAGGTCGCTCCGCCGCCGGAGATCAGGTCGACGGCAATGGTCAGCTCCTTGATGCACTGGACGTAATAGGTGACCGAAATAGCCTCTGTCTCCAGGGCCAGATCGTCGGTGGATACCTCGTTCCCGCCCTTGTCACAGAGAACGATGCTCAGCCAGCCTGACCAGGTATCTGTCAGCCCGGTGTCGCTGAGGATCACCTTGGCGTAGCTCACCGAATCGACGACGCTCTCCTCTCCCCTGATCTCCAGCTCCTTCTGCTGGAGAACAAAGCTCTCGTCGTCCGAGTAGTAGCCATCTGCCACAGAACCGGTAAACTCCGGCGTGATGGTCACCGTCTTGCTGACCATCTGAACCACTGTCACATCTACCGCAGAGGCGCTTCTGGAGACGATGTTGACGTCGCTGGAGCTGGAGCTGGTGACAGAGCTGGGCAGATTGATATTCAGCTCCAGAGTATATACCCCCGCCTCTGTGATGGAGCTGGTGGAGGCGGTGACGATAATATTGCTGTTGTTGAGCTGTGTGATAACGCTTCTGGGCCCGTTGACCACGACATTGATGGTGGGCGTCTCCCCGGTGATGAGCAGGCCCTCTGCTTCCAGGGTCTCCTCGCCGATGAAGGTCACAGGGATGCCAGTGATGGTCACCTGGGCGTCCGGCTGCTGCGCCAGATCCACATAGAGCCAGCAGACGATAGAGAGCGGGATAGAGAGGAGAATGTAGGAGAGACGGCTGTTCTTGATCTTATTCCACATGGTCCTCGTCCTCCTTTTTCCAGATAGAACCAAGGATGGCTCTCAGCGAAGGGATGACATTCTTTTTGTTCTCCTCCTCCGTCAGCAGCTCGTTACGCAGCAGCTGTTCCAGCGTCTCCGCAGACAAGTGCCGCTTGAGCATACCGTCGGTGGCTACCGAGATGGACCCGGTTTCCTCGGAGCAGATGACGACCACAGCGTCCGTGTGCTCTGTCACGCCCAGCCCTGCCCGATGGCGGGTGCCCAGCTCCTTGCTGATGTTGGTATTCCCGGACAGGGGCAGCACGCAACCGGCCCCGACGATCCGGCCCTCCCGGACGATGACGGCGCCGTCGTGGAGGGGAGCCTTGGGATAAAAGATATTTTCCAGTAGCTCGCTGGAGATGGCAGCATCCAGAGCGGTCCCGGTGTGCAGGCAGTCGGTCAGCAGACTGTTTCTCTCGAAAACAGTGAGGGCGCCCACCTTTTTCTTGGACATCTCCCGATATGCGGCGACGGTCTGAACGATGGCATTCTCCACCACGTTGGTCTCTCCCTGACGACCCAGATAGTGCCGCAGATTGCCAGTGCCCACCTGGGTGAGAAAGTGACGGATCTCCGGCTGAAACACGATAATCAGGGCCAGGAAGCCCACCTGAACCACGCTGTTGAGCAGGAAGTTCAGCACGTGGAGATTGAACAGGTCGGACAGCCACAGCAGAACGACTACCAGGGCCACGCCCCGGAACACCTGGCCGGTCTGGGACTTCCGTACCAGCTTGATGGCATAGTAGAAAATAACGGCAATAATGGCCACGTCCAGCAGGTCGGACAGGCCGATGGTCTGTATATACATTCCCAGCTGCTGAAACAGGTTGAGCTGGGAAGCACTCAGGGCTATGGGAGTGATCGTCAACATGGCATTTCCTCCGCAGGATCGAACACGCCTGCCAAACCGGGGCAGGGGGTTACTCATACACAAAATAGTATACTCCGAAAGCCCGGGAATGGCAAGCGTATCCACTTCTATTTTTCCAGACAGCTGCAAAGCACAGATGCCAGAGCGTCCACCTCCCCTGGCGTGGTAAAGGGAGAGACACTGGCCCGGAGGGTCCCCGTCTCCAGCGTCCCGACGGTACGGTGGGCCAGAGGAGCACAGTGCAGTCCTGCCCGGAGAGCAACGCCCCGGTCAGCCAGGGCATTTCCCAGCACCTCGCAGTCCTTCCCCTCCACCAGAAAGGACAGGACGCCGGTTCGACAGTCCGGCGCATCCGGGCGAACGACCCGAACGTCCGGAATCAACGCCAGCGCCCCAGCCAACCGATCGGACAACCGCCGCTCATGGCGGAGGATGGTATCGGTTCCCTTTCGGCGGATAAACCGCACGCCTGCCAGCAATCCGGCGATTCCCGGGATATTGTGGGTCCCTGCCTCCAGGCGGTCGGGCAGAAAATCCGGCATCTGCTGATTCAGGGACTCGCTGCCCGTCCCTCCGGTGAGCAGTGGAACCGCCGTCTGCCCGCCTCCGCACACCAACACCCCCGTCCCCTGGGGGCCGCACAGCCCTTTGTGTCCCGGCAGTCCCACATAGGCCGCACCCCACTGCTTTGCGGACACCGGGAGGATGCCAGCGGACTGGCTGGCATCCACGATCAGCGGTACGCCTCTCTCCCGGCACAGAGCGGCAATGCCGTCCACGGGCAGAATATAACCGAACACATTGGATACGTGGGTGCAGATGACTGCCCTTGTGTTCTCGTCTATCTGCCGGGCAAAAGCCACCAGATCGCCTGCCTGGTCAAAGAGGCCGCCAACGGCTACCTGGACTGTCACCTCCGGGATACTCGCCAGGGTCCGGGTGACGGCGTTGTGCTCATAGCCGGAGATAACGACCCGGTCTCCTGGCTGTACCAGGGAGCGGATGGCGATGTTGAGCGCATGGGTGGCGTTGGAGGTGAACACCACCTGCTCCGGGCTGTCTGCCCCCAGAAGCTGAGCCAGCGCCTCCCGGCAGCGGAAGGCAACCTCTGCTGCCCGGGCGGAGGCGGGGTAGCTGCCCCGCCCGGGACTGGCGCACTGACCCAGGGCGGCGGTCATGGCCCGTGCCACCTCCGGGGGCTTTTGCAGGGCTGTGGCGGCGCAGTCCAGATAGATCACAGCTGTACCTCCCGGTAGCTGCCGTCCGCTTCTGTAATAAAAATCTGCTTTGGGGGCAGCTCTACCCGTTTCAGTACCACCAGGGCCTGAGCAAGGCTCCGCTGGGAGATCTTGACGCTGTGGCTGCATCCGGTGGAGGCAATGGACTTAGGAGAGCGCAGGATCCGGGCGGCGATCCCGGCCCGCTCCAAAGCAGCTGCCGTCCGCTGGGCATAGGTCAGCGAACGGCAGACGATGAGATAATATACCATGCTGAATTCGCTCCTTTTGATACGAGCCTTCGGGAGAAACGTCGTATCACCCCATTGTATGTCGGTGCTTGGAGCGATGTGAACGAGGGCACGGCAGCAGTTCCGGTCAGCTTCCGACTCACCGTTCCAGCAGTGCCACGCTGTGGGCGGCCATGCCCTCGCCGCTGCCGGTGAAGCCCAGATGCTCCTCGGTGGTGGCCTTGATGTTCACCAGGCCGGGGGTGATTCCCAGACGCAGTGCAATGTTCTCCCGCATCTGGGGAATGTATGGAGCCAGCTTGGGCTGTTGAGCGATGATAGTGGCATCCACATTCACTACCTGGTAGCCTTTTTTGCGAATCAGAGCGACGGTGCGCTCCAGCAATATCATGCTGGAGATGTCCTTCAGGGCAGGGTCAGTGTCCGGGAAGGCGTGACCAATGTCCCACAGCCCGGCAGCGCCCAGCAGGGCGTCCATAATGGCGTGGGTCACCACGTCGGCGTCGGAGTGGCCCAGAAGGCCCAGCGTCCAGGGAATCTCCACACCCCCCAAAACCAGGCGGCGGCCCTCCACCAGTCGGTGGACGTCGTATCCGTGTCCTACTCTCAGTCCGGTCGACATGACAGGATCGCCTCCCCCAAAATCAGATCGCCGGGCGTGGTGATCTTAATATTGTTGTAGTCCCCTTTGGTCAGGCAGACCTTCATGCCCAGGGCCTCTACAGCAGAGCAGTCATCGGTCAGGGGTATCTGCTCCTGGAGGGCCTTTTGCAGCGCCGCCTTGATGAGGTCGGCGTCAAACACCTGGGGGGTCTGGACAGCCCGGAGGTTCTCCCGGGGAACGGTGCGCTCCACCGTATCCAGGCCGTTGACCTCCTTGATGGTGTCCTTCACCGGCACCGCCGGAGCCGCCGCCCCGTTGGAGGCCGCCTCCCGGAACACCTCCTCCAGCACTGCCTGGGTGACCAGGGGCCGGGCGCCGTCGTGGATGCCGATGAGCTGCGCCTGGGGATTGACCCGGTTCATGCCGATCCAGACCGACTCCGCCCGTGTCTCCCCGCCCCGGACAATGCGGCTGACCTTGGTGCAGTCCCACGCCCGGACCAGATCGTTGATGGGGGACATCAGGTCCTCTCTCGTGACCACGACAATCTCATTCACCCGGGGACAGGCCTGGAGCGCCAGGAGCGTATGGACGATGACCGGTCGATCTCCCAGCGTGGCCAATATCTTGTCCGTCCCTTCCATACGTCTGGCGTTGCCCGCTGCGGGGACAACGACGGAGCAGTACAACTGCTCCCGCTTTCCTCTCTGCTTCGGCTTGCTCCAGGATAACTGAACGCTCATTTGCTGCGCCTCCTCTGTGACCTTGGCATCGGTTTTCTATGAGGTTAGTGTATCACAAAAAACGTCGATTGAAAAGAACGAAAAAGCGGCCAGGGCAAATGCCCTGACCGCTTTGGGGAAACGGGATCAGTCCTCGGCGTCCAGCAGGACAGCGCGGCGGGACAGAGACACCTTCCGGGTCTCCAGGTTAATGTCGGTGATCTTCACGTCCACCACATCACCTTCCTGCAGCTCGTCCTCGGGCTTCTCCACCCGATGGTCGGCGATCTGGGAGATGTGAATCAGGCCGTCCACACCGGGCACGACCTCGGCGAAGGCGCCGAAGGTCATCAGCTTGACCACCTTGACGGTAGCCACATCGCCCACGGAGTACTTGTTCAGGAAGGTCTCCCAGGGGTTCTCGTTGGGGTCCTTCATGCCCAGAGAAATCTTCTTCTTCTCGGGGTCATACTTGATGACATACACGTCCACAGGATCGCCCACAGAGACGACCTCGGAGGGATGCTTGATGCGGCTCCAGGACAGCTCGGAGATGTGGACCATGCCGTCCACGCCGCCGATGTCCACGAATGCGCCGTAAGAGGTCAGGCTCTTGACGGTGCCGGAATAGTGCTTGCCCACCTCGATGGACTCCCACACGGCCTTGCTCTTGGCGGCCCGCTCCTCGCTGGCGACGCTGCGGATGGAGCCCACCACATGGCGGCGGCTGCGGTTGACCTCGGTGATGTGCATCCGAACGGTGGTGCCCACCAGACCGGTCATGGGCTCATTCCGACGCAGGCCGGTCTGAGAGGCAGGGATAAAGACACGGATGCCCTTGTAGTTGGCGACGACGCCGCCCTTGTTCTCCTCACGGATGGTGGCCTCGATGACGGTCTTCTCGTCCTTGGCGGCCTCGACCTCTTCCCAGTTCTTGTTGGCGTCCAGACGCTTCTTGGACAGGCTGACGACGCCCTCGCCGTCGTTCACCCGCAGCACCAGGACCTCGATCTGATCGCCGGGCTTGAGGACTTCCTCGGCCTTGACGTTGGGATCGTCGGAGAATTCGGACATGGCGATATAGCCGGCATGCTTGGTGCCGAGATCGACCTGGATGTCGGTGGGTGTGATCTGCACAACGGTACCGACGACCTTATCTCCTGTATTTAAAGTTTTGATCGACTTCTCCAGCATTTCAGCAAAGGACTCCTCGATCTCCATTTTGACTTCGTTAGACATTTTGGTTTTGACCTCCTTTATTATCCACCCGGGCGTAGATGCTCCCGCAGTGATTCCAACTCGAGATGCTCCCTCCAATTCGTCCATGGGAAGCTCGTTCGCTTCTTCAATCCAACAGACACGGTCGCATTGCTGTCTGCACAGCTCGGCCAGGTGGCGGGTATTGGCGCTCTGGTGGTCACCGATCACGATCATTACGTCGCTCTGAGCAGCCAGTTCCTGCGCTTCCGACTGCCTCTGGGCGGTAGCAATACATATTGTATCAAATAATTTTGCGTTTGTACACTGTTTTTTTGCAAGATTTTCACAATTTTTCATTGTTGTCCGGGTGGAGGTGGTCTGAAAAACGAAGGTGAGGGGCATTTCGCCTCTTTTCTCGTCCTCTGCCAGCCATTTTTCCAGGGCGTCCGCATCCTCCAGCACCACCGGACTGCGGCACCACCCGGCGATGGCCTTCACCTCCGGGTGAGTGGGCAGACCCACAATGACCGGCTGCCGTCCCTCCTGCTCCGCCTCCTGCACCAGACGGTGGATACGGGCCACGCTGGGACAGGTGGCGTCGATGACCGGGCTGCCCTGCCCGGCCAGACGATCATAGACGGCCTTGGCCTCTCCGTGGGAGTGGATGAGGACAGACGTTCCTTCCGGCGCACCCTCCGGGCAGGTGATTTGCCCCATCCCCATCTCCTTCAGGCGACAGATCACGTGCTCATTGTGGATGATCTCCCCCAGCATGACGCAGGGCGTCCCCTCCCGAGCGGTTCTTTCCGCCAGGGTCACGGCACGATTGACGCCGTAGCAGAATCCGGCGGTCTTTGCAACTGTGACGGTCATTTGGGCACCTTGCTTTCCAGCGCATAGATTTTTTCCAGCAGCTCATCCGCCAGCTGACGCATCTCCTCCGGGGTCGCCTTTTTCCCGGTGATTTGGGGGTGATACGGTTCTCCGAACACCATGTTCATCCGGTGAAATTTCTTCGCCCTAGTCAGGTATACCGGCACCAGAGGCGCTCCTGTTTTCAGGGCGAACATGATCGCTCCCGTCTGGGCCTGGACGTGCTCTCCCTCGTGGACACGGGTGCCCTCCGGAAAGATGATGAGCTTGCTGCCCTCCTTCAGGCTGCGAAGCCCGTTTTTGATGGAGGACATATCATTATTCCCACGCCGGACGCCGAAAACGCCGATCCGGTAGAGGAACGGTCCCAGGACAGGGGTGTCCAGCAGTTCCTCCTTGGCCATGATCCGGGGAAAATGCTTCCGGGTCAGGCCAAAACAGACCATAGGTGGATCCGCCAGGGTGCAGTGCCGGGGGCAGATGACCGCAGGGCCGTCGGGGATATTTCCCCGGCCGATGACTCGCAGGTGATAGATGGAGCGATAGATGATAAACAGAATGCTATAGGCCACACGGTACCAGGGTTTGCACTGCTTTGCCGTGCGGTAGGGGAACTTTTTCCCCTGCCTCTCCCGCTCCTCGCTCATGGGATGCGCACTCCTTTACGATCTCCAGGATAGCGGAGATGCTCTCCTCCAGGTCAAGCTCTGAGGTGTCCACCAGAACGGCGTCCTCCGCCTGACGGAGCGGGGCGACGGCACGGTGGGTATCCTGGTCGTCCCGCTGGAGCACTTCCTGTAGCACCTGGTCATAGGACTCCCCGTTGCCCCGCTCCTGCTGCTCCTTCCAGCGCCGTCTGGCCCGAATTTCCGGGGAGGCGGTGAGGAAAATCTTGACCGTGGCGTCGGGCAGCACGACGGTGCCGATGTCCCGCCCGTCCATGACCACGTTCTGCGTCCTGGCCAAAGACTGCTGCATCTCCAGCAGAAAGGCTCTGACCTGGGGCAGGGCGGAGACAGCCGAGGCGTACATGGCGATTTCCGGCTCCCGGATGGGACGGGTGACATCCTCCCCGTTCAGGTACATATGCTGGATGCCGTCCGGCTCAATCCGAAGCTCCACGGAAAGCCCGTCCAGCAGAGGGATCACCGATGCGTTATCATGGGGGTCTGCATCCTGTCGGCGGACGGCAAGGCCCACCGTGCGGTAAATCGCTCCGGTGTCTACATAGAGATAGCCCAGCTGGGCGGCTACTGCCCGGGCGATGGTGCTCTTCCCCGCTCCGGCTGGGCCGTCGATGGCAACACTGACAAACGACATAGACAACTGCTCCTTATGTGAGTTCAAAATCATAATCACTCATCCCAGACCGACCAGCAGCCCGCCGTATAGCCGGTGGACCAGGCGATCTGGAGATTAAAGCCGCCGGTGTAGCCGTCTACGTCCAGCAGCTCCCCGCAGAGGTACAGCCCGGGAACCAGCCTGGAGGCCATGGTGGACGGATTGACCTCCGATACCCGCACTCCGCCGGAGGTGACGATGGCGTCCCGGACAGGACGAGGACCGATGACTGCAACGCTGAACTGCTTCAGCACCCGCAGCAGGGCGTGGCGCTGCTCCCTGGTCAGGTCATGCACCTTCGTCTCCGGGGGGATACCGGAGCGGCGGATCACCTCCGGAATCAGCTTCTGAGGCAAAAGCGCATTCAGGCTGTTCTGGAAATCCCGGTTGGCGTTTTGCTGGAAATCCCGCAGCAGACGGGCGTCCAGAGTTTTGTCGTCCAGGGCGGGCTTCAAATCGATGTCTACGATATACTTGGTATGTTCAAAGTCCCGCATATGGGCGCTGGCACTGAGGATCACCGGACCGGAGAGACCGAAATGGGTGAACAGCAGCTCCCCGAAATCCCGGTACAGAACCTTCCCGTCCTGATTTTTCACCTGGATGGCGATGTTGCGCAGGCTCAGACCCTGGAGCACCCGGCAACAGTCCTCCGCCACCAGGGGCACCAGAGAGGCCCTGGCAGGCTCAATGGTATGCCCCAGGGCCTTTGCCATGGCGTAGCCGTCCCCAGTGGAACCGGTGTCCGGGTAGGACAGGCCGCCGGTGCAGAGAACGACCCGATCAGCGGGAAGTCGTCTCCCGTTTTCCAGCTTGACACCGACGACGGCGCCGTTTTCTGTCAGAATGGCGGTTGCCCGCCCGGTGCGGATGCGGACGCCCGCCTTCTCCATGGCCCGGACCAGGGCGTCGGCCACGTCGTCCGCCCGGTCAGACTGGGGAAAGACCCGGTTGCCCCGCTCCGTTTTCAGGGGCACCCCCAGCTCCTCAAAAAATGCCTTCACATCGGAGGGGCCGAGCTGGCTCAGAGCACTGTACAGGAACCGTCCGTTCCGTGGGATATTTTGCAGCACCTCTGCAGGAGTGCAGTCGTTGGTGACATTGCATCTCCCCTTCCCGGTGATGCGCAGCTTGCGCCCCAGCTTTCGGTTTCGCTCCAGAAGGGTGACCCGTCCGCCCTGTCGGGCGGCGGTCAGGGCGGCCATCATACCGGCAGGCCCGCCGCCAATGACCAGAATCTGTCTTTCGTTCAAATAGATTAACGCTCCTATCAATTGCCGGAGGGCTTGTCATAGACCTCATACTTGGCCCAAATCTCCTCCAGCTTGCCCAGGGTCTGCTGAAGCTCCTTGTCCTTCTTCCGGCTGACCGCCACAATGAGGGCGTCCACCAGGCTCAGCGGGGCCACCAGGGAGTCCACAAAGGAGGCCATGTCGCTCTTTGCAATCAGGGCATAGTCCGCCAGAGGGACCAGAGGCGACGTCTTGCTGTCGGTGATGGCGATGACCTGCGCCCCACGGCTCCTGGCGTACTCCATGGCAGTAATGGTGCGCTTGGAGTATCGTGGAAATGACAATCCAATAAACACGTCGTCGGCATCCACATGGATGGTCTGCTCAAAGACCTCGCTGATGGAGACGGTGTCGATATTGATGACCCGCTCGAAGATATACTGAAAGTAGAAAGCCAGGAAATCGGCCAGGACGCTGGCGGAGCGGACGCCCAGAACGTAGATGTTCCGGGCGTTGCAGATGGCGTCCACCGCCCTGGTAAAGCTCTCCCGGTCGATCTCGTCCATGGTGATGCGGATCTTGTCCATGTCGGACTGCATCACGGTGGAGAGCACGTCCTGGTCGCCGATCCGGTCGTTGGTGACCTCGATCCGCTGCACCGAGGTCAGCTTGTTCCGGATCGTCTCCTGCAGAGCCTTTTGCATACTGGGATAGCCGTCATAGCCCAGCTCGACGGCGAAGCGGACCACGGTGGATTCGCTGACATTCACCGTCTTGCCCAGCTTGCTGGCGGTCATAAAGGCCGCCTTGTCGTAATAGCTGAGAATATAATTTGCAATCAGCTTTTGGCCCTTTGAGAAGCCGCTCATGTTTTCCTGAATATTGGTCAAAATGTCGCCGGACATACGCTCCCGTCCTTCCCTGGCGTTGTGATGTATCTGACACACAGACTGCTAAAAGGCGTAGGCAGTGAAAATCAGGCATCCCGACGCTGCCGGAGCTGCCCGTCCTCGCTGACCGCCCTTTCCTAAATTCTATGCATATCATACCGAAGGAAACGGAAAAAAGCAAGAGCGATTTGCAGGATTTCATTTCTTTCTTGCAAATTTAAGATCTACTCCCGTCGAAGAGCGTCCAGCTCTTCCCCGGACAGCCACCGCCAGTGTCCGCAGGGCAAAGACCCGAGCCGGAGATTTCCCTCCCTGACCCGGCGCAAACGGTGGACCGTCAGCCCGACGGCGGCGCACATTCGACGCACCTGGCGGTTTTTGCCCTGGGTGATGGTGACGGAGAGCAGCGCCGTCTCCCCCTCTGCGTGCAGGATGGAGACCCTTGCGCCCTGAAATCGGTCCCCCTCCACCGTCATGGGACGTCGAAGCAGTGGGACCGCCTGCTGTACCGGGCCGGAGACCCGGACCTGGTACTCCTTCTCCACCCGATGACTGGGGTGGGTCAGGCGGTTGGCGAGGCTCCCGTCGTTGGTCATGAGCAGCAGCCCCTCCGAGTTCAGGTCCAGCCGACCCACCGGATAGAGCCGCATCCCGCAGTCGGCCACCAGGTCGGCCACGGTGGGTCTCCCCTGCTCATCAGACAGGGTGGTCACATAGCCCCGGGGCTTGTTCAGCATGAGACAGACCGTCTCCGGCTTTTGTCCCATGGGAACGCCATCCACCGTGATCTCGTCCTGCGCCGGGTCAGCCTTTTGGCCGACAGAGGCAATTTTCCCATTGACGGCAATTCTGCCCTCCCGCAGCCAGGTCTCGGCCTGGCGGCGGGAGAGCAGTCCGTATTCGGAGAGAATTTTACTGATACGTGCTTCCATCAGTTGACCACAATGGCTCCATACAGCAGGTCTACCGTACCGATGACCGTTCCATTGACCGTATAGGTGGCAGTCCCGGCCACCTCGCCTTTGGAGACGGCGCCGCTGACCTTACTGGGCAGAGAGATACTGCACTGGATGGGATTTTCCGAGGAGGAGGCTACAGAGGCGGTCAGGGTGCTGGCAGCCAGCAGAGGCACGTCCTGATTGCCAATGTGGAAGGTGGCGACCTCCTCCCCCTCCTCGCAGAGGACGTTGGCGGGGTAGTTCTCAAAGGCCCAGTCATAGAGGTTTTCGTGGTCCTCGTAGTCGTTGGTGTCGTTCAGGGTGACGATGATGAATTTGGAACCGTCCCGCTCGGCGCAGGAGACCAGCGTCCGGCCTGCCAGGGTCGTCCAGCCGGTCTTGACGCCGATGCAGCCGTCCATGAGCTGGAGCAGGTTGTTGTGGTTCTCGATCTCGTAGCCGTCGATCTCGATGTACCAAGTGGAGACGATCTTGGCAAACAGCTCATTCTGCATGGCAACTTGGGCAAGGATTGCCATATCCCGGGCGGTAGAGTAGTTGTCCTCGTCCACCAGGCCGTTGGTGCTGCTGAAATGGGTGTTGGTCATCTCCAACTCCTCCGCCTTGGCGTTCATCATATCGATGAAGGCGTCCTCGTCCCCATCGGCGCAGGCCTCCGCCAGAGCTACGGCGGCGTCGTTGCCGGAGCGGAGCATGGTGCCATAGAGTAGCACTTCAAAGGTCACGGTATCCCCGGCCTCCAGGTAGAGAGAGGTCCCGTCTTCGTCGGAGTTGGCGGCGTGCTCAGAGACGGTATAGGTCTCATCCAGCCGCTCGTCGTCCAGGGTCATGTCCTCTACCGCCAGGTAAGCTGTCATGATCTTGGTGATGCTGGCGATGGGCCGCTGCTCATCGGCGTTCTTTTCGCAGATGATCTGACCGGTATAGGCGTCCATGACGACGGTGGAGGTGGCCGAATCCTCCGGCGCATCCTCCGCTGCGGAGGCGGCGGGGATCATCCCCACCACAAGCAGCAGGGACAGAACGCCCCCCAGAACTTTTCTCAACTTCAAGCTGTTTCACCTCGGTTGATGTTACATGAGAGAGCGACTCACTGTGCCTGCTCCTCCTCGGGTTTCTTCTTGCTCTGCATCTCGGAAATGACGGCGGTGACCTTGTCCACCACCTCCGGGACCAGGTTGATAGCCTTCTCCACCGTGCCGTCAGGCATGGGATTGGCGTTGATAATGCGCACATTGTCCCCGTGAATGACCAGGAAGGAGACCGGCACCACACTGACCCCGGCCCCAGAGCCGCCGCCGAAGCAGTTGGCCTTGTCCGCAGGCAGATTTTTCGGTGCAAAGTCGGACCCGCCAGAGGCAAAGCCCAGGCTGACCTTGGAGATTGGGATGACGGTGACGCCGTCCGGAGTAGTGATGGGCTTGCCGACGACGGTGTTGACGTCCACCATCTCCTTCAGCCGTTCCATCGTCATGTTCAGCACGTCATTGATCGGATGCTTCTGTTCCATGGTTTGTTCCCTCCTGTGTTTCTTTCTGTTGTTCTTTTTGGTGGGCGAGATAAGATCTCAGGAACCGCCATCCAAGGCGCAGAGCGATGGACAGCACCTGGCCGATCCGAATGGAGAGGGCCAGCCGCAGCCAGATCAGGGACTCCCGGGTGTCAAAATCCACCCGTGCGTCGATGTCCCGGCACTTGATGCAGTAAAATGTATTTTCCATTACCGGCACCAGCCCCCCCGCCCCGGCGCAGATCATCCCGTACTGAATGGCTGCGTTGGCCGGGTCGTCCTTTCCGGCGATGGTGTAGCGAATCTCCAGGGTGTCGATCTGGAGTCGGGAGAGCAGCTGTCCTACGGCGTCGATGGCCAGGGAGATCAGATCCATCAACGGCAGAGGCAGACCGCCCTTCTTTTGATCCTGGGGCTGTTTCTCCCCCGATGTAGAGTAGGCGGAAGGGGTGTCATGAGG
>JAJQEM010000020.1 GCA_021201635.1 Clostridiales bacterium
TTCAATCGCTATGGATTTTTTAGGTGTTCAACTTCATTTTACAATCGACCGACAATTTTACAGAAAGAAAAACGGGAGAAAAGTTTTGAAAGCCCTCCGCAGGTGTTTTACGATGGTTCAAATCTCCTCGTACATGGCAGAGGCGTCCGCCTTGCCCACATTGTCGGCTACGGCCAGCACCCGGACTCTGAGCACCCGCTGACCAAACTGAATCTCCAACTCGTCGCCGGGTTTCACCTCATAGCTGGCCCGGGCAGGACGCCCATTGACAACGACCCGTCCGGCGTCACAGGCCTCATTGGCCACGGTGCGCCGCTTAATCAGGCGGGACACCTTTAAATACTTGTCCAGTCGCATATCAGTCAGTCTCCTTACAGAGCGACAGCTTCCTTCAGCGCCTTGCCAGGACGGAAAACGGCTGTCCGAGTGGCACCGACCTCCACCTGCTCCATGGTCTTGGGGTTCCGGGCAGTGTGAGGAGCGCACTCTCTGGTCTCGAAGGTGCCGAAGCCAACCAACTGCACCTTCTCTCCCTGGGAGAGGGCGTCGGTCATCAGATTGAGAGCGGCGTTGAGGGCCGTCTCTGCGTCCTTGCGGGAGAGACCGGTCTGGGCGGCGGTCTGTTGAATCAGTTCAGTCTTGTTCATGGGGTTCCTCCTGTGATTTGGCCTGCTGCCACAGCGCCTCCAGCGTGGGCAGCGGCAGGGTAGTCATGTCGGATGGGGCAAGCTCCTCTACCCGCCGAAAGCGGGTGATAAACTTTTCTGTGGCGGCGTTGAGAGCGTCCTCCGGGTCGATGTCCAGCCTGCGGGCGGCGTTCACCACCGCAAAGAGCAGATCGCCCAGCTCCTCGGCGGGGTCGCCATCGCCCTGGGCGGCGGCCTGAAGCTCGTCGGTCTCCTCCCGGATCTTGTCCAGAGGGCCGTCCAGATCCTGCCAGTCGAACCCGGCCTTGGCGGCCTTCTTCTGCACCTTCTCCGCCCGCCACAGAGCGGGGAGAGTGCGGGCCACGGCGTCCAGCGTGTCGGTATAGCTCTCCTGGTGCTTCTCCTGCCGTTTGAGCTGATCCCAGTTGGTCAGCACTTCATCGGTGCCGGAGACGTCCACTGTGCCAAAGACATGGGGATGCCGGAAAATCAGCTTTTTTACCGCCTGGTCTGCCACATCGTCGATGTCGAACCGTCCTGCGTCCTCCTCAATGGAGGCGTGGAAAAGCACCTGCATCAGCACATCCCCCAGCTCCTCCCGGAGCAGGACAGGATTGTCGTTGTCGATGCCCTCGCAGGCCTCGTAGACCTCCTCAATGAAGTTGCGGCGGATGGAGTGATGATCCTGAGCCTGGTCCCAGGGACAGCCTCCGGGGTGCCGGAGAATGGCGATGACCTGGCGAAAGTCGTTCAGATCGTAATGCTCCTTCTGCGGAAAGGAAACCATAGCTATTGTGTACCTCCTCGTCTCATTTGATACGCAGCAAACGACCAATGGTTTCACCCTTGGGCATCAGCGCCAGATCGTCCTTTGTAATGGTTTTGAGCAGCAACAGCAGGGCGACGTAGATTACCACAGCTACCAAGATCGCCATGAGCAGAGAAATCGTGTTGCTGCTGGTCAGTCGATACAGCAGCCCATAGCAGGCCCAGGCACCTGCCCCCATGACCACGGAGGCGATCAGGGGTTTGGCGAACAGTCCCAGGAAATTGGGACAGTGGGGAACGACCCGGGAGAGGACGATGAGATCCAGCAGACAGGTGATACCATAGCCAATGCTAGAACCGATGGGGGAGCCGAAGATGTTGATCTCCGGAATGGCCACCACAAAGTAGTCAAACAGCACCATAATCACCCCGCCGATCACCATGGTGACAATGGGGATATAGAGAATGTCATGGGCCTGTAAAATGGCGTTGCACACCAGCATGAGACAGACCGCAATGCTGGCCACCCCGAGAATGGAGAGGATGGGCCCGGCGATGTCCGCTGTCAGGGAGGGGAAGAGCAGCTTGACGATGGGCGTTCCCAGGACGATCATGCCCACGCCACAGGGGAAGGCCACCATAGCGGCAGTTTTCAGCGAGGATCCCACCACCCGGGAGACGCCCCTGCGGTTCTTCTGACCCAGATAGACCGTAATGGCGGGGACCGCCGAGGCGGTCAGAGCCGCCATCAGAGCGGAGGGGATCTGGTAGACGGTAAGCACGCCGCTGTACTGGCTGTACAGGCTCCTGGTCTCGTCCAAGGTCAGCCCCACCGCATTTTGCAGCTGGTTCTGGATGAGGGAGGTGTCGATGGTGGTGAGAATGGAGGTGGCAGAGCTGGTCAGAGTGATGGGGATAGCCAGGGTGAGACAGGTTTTCAAGATACGCTTGCTGTCCCAGGGGGTGTCGTTGGAGACGGCGGGCTCCAGACGGCGGGTGTGAAGGTACTCCACTGCCAGATAGCACAAAGCTGCCAGCTCCGAGACGGTGACGCCCACGATAGCTCCGGCGGCGGCGGTGGACTCGTCGCTGCCACTGTTGATGAGGAACATAGCCAGAGACAGGCCTACAATGAGCTTGAACAGCGCCTCGATGATTTGAGAGACGGAGGACGGGGTCATGTGGGAGTGGCCCTGGGCATAGCCCCGGAAGGCGGCAATGCCGGAGACCAAGAACACGGAGGGCGCCAGCACCCGCATAGACAGGGCAGATTTGGGATTGCCTAGCAGCTCTGCGAAGGTGTCCGCCCAGAAAAACATGGCCAGTGAGCAAACCGCCCCAAACGCCATGAAGAACAGCAGAGAGACCCGGAAGATCTTGTGTACCTGGTTCTGATGCCCCTGGGCGTTGGCCTCGGAGATCATCTTGGAAATGGCCACAGGGATGCCCGCTGTGGAGATCATGAGCAGAATGTTAAAGACGTTGAAGGCGTTGGAGAAATCGGTATAGCCGCTGCCTAGAATATTGATGAGCGGCATCTTGTAGACGGCGCTGATGATCTTGACCAGGACAATGCCGACGGCCAGGATGGCCGCACCTCCAAAGAAGGTATTCTGCTTCTGCTTGTTTGACATATAAACGCTCCTTGCCCGAACGACGGATGCCTCATTTTCTGATGCAAGTCTATCCGTCTGTCAGGGAAAAAAGAATGGTTCGAAAATTGCAAGTGCAAGTTGAACACATCCGCGAAAAATTTTTAATAGAGT
>JAJQEM010000129.1 GCA_021201635.1 Clostridiales bacterium
TCCCACCCCCGGCTCCAGATGACCGCCCTCACCCGGGAGAACCCCGCCTCGCCTCCCATGTTCTGTATGCTGCTGCGCAAGCATTTGACCGGTGCAAGGGTGCTTTCCGTTACCCAGCCCCCCATGGAGCGGGTGGTGACGCTGGAGCTGGAGACCCTCAACGAGCTGGGAGACCGGGTGACCCGCCGCCTGATTTTGGAGGCCATGGGCCGTCGGTCAAACCTGATACTGACAGACGAAAACGGACGCATCACCGACTGCCTGCGGAAGGTGGACGGGGAGCTGTCCCAGCTTCGCCCGGTGCTGCCGGGGCTGTACTACCGCCTGCCCCCCGCCCGGGAGGATCGGCGCAACCCTCGGGAGATCGACAGGGAGACGATGGCCGCCCTGCTGGATACCGCCCCAGAGGAGGCAGAGGCCGACCACTGGCTGCTGGACACCTTCTCCGGACTGTCGCCCCTCATCTGCCGTGAAGCGGTCTACAGAGCAGCCGGGCGGACGGACGCACGACTACATGAGCTCGACCGGGAACGTCTGCTGGACGCCGTGGAGGACGTGCTGGAAGCCATTGATGCCCCCCAGCCCACCGCCCTCTTCCGGGAGGGGGAGCCCAAGGACTTCTCCTATCTGCCCGTCGGACAGTATGGGGACTATTATGAACGGCGGAGCTACGAGAGCTTTTCCGCCCTGCTGGACGAATTCTATGCCGCCCGGGAGACCGGGGAGCGGGTGCGGCAGAGGGGCCAGGAGCTCATCCGCCACCTGACCAGCGCCCGGAACCGGGTGGAGCGGAAGCTGCAAATCCAGGCGAAGGAGCTGGCGGAGGCCCGGGACCGGGAGCAGTACCGGGTCAGCGGAGATTTAATCACCGCCAACCTCTACCGGATGGAGAAGGGGGAGCGGTCACTGACGGCGGTGAACTACTACGGCCCGGAGTGCCGGGAGCTGACGGTGGCCCTGGACCCTCTGCTCACCCCCCAGCAGAACGCCGCAAAATATTATAAAAAATACAGCAAGGCCAAGACGGCGGAGAACGTCCTCACCAAGCAGATGGAGCAGGGCCGAGGCGAGCTGGACTATCTGGAGAGCGTGCTGGAATCCCTCCAACGGGCGGAGGGAGAGCGTGACCTGAACGAAATTCGGCAGGAGCTGGAGGACGGGGGCTATCTCCGGCCACAGAAGAACGGCAAACGGCCCATGAAGCGGCCCCGGCCCCAGCCCATGGAGTTCCGCTCCTCCGCCGGGCTGCGCATCTCCGTGGGCAGGAACAACGTCCAGAACGACCAGCTCACCTGTAAACTGGCGGGGAAGGGGGACATCTGGCTCCACACCCAGGGCATCCACGGCTCCCACGTCATCCTCTGGACGGGAGGGGCTGAGCCGGACGAGAAGAGCCTGGAGGAGGCGGCGACGCTGGCCGCCTGGTTCTCCCAGGGCCGGAGCGGCAGCCGTGTGCCGGTGGATTACACCCCGGTGAGGTACGTCAAAAAGCCTGCCGGGGCCAGGCCGGGAATGGTGATCTACACCACCTGCCGGACGATGTACGTCACTCCGGAGGAGTCTGAGGTGAAGCGGATACAGGGGCAGGGGTGATGCCCTAAACTTTCTCTTGAGAAACGGACATTCTGTGCTATAATGACTGCCAGAGACGCAACACACCCGAAAACGGGACATCGGATGTAAGGAGATAAACGCCGTATGAAATTAGGAATCGTGGGGCTGCCCAACGTGGGCAAGAGTACCCTGTTCAACGCCATCACCAACGCCGGGGCGGAGTGCGCCAACTACCCCTTCTGCACCATCGAGCCGAATGTGGGCACCGTGGCGGTGCCGGACAGCCGGCTGGACTGGCTCTCCGACCCGTACCACCCCAAAAAGACCACTCCCGCCGTCATCGAGTTCGTGGACATCGCCGGTCTGGTGAAGGGTGCCAGCAGGGGAGAGGGCCTGGGCAACCAGTTTCTCTCCAACATTCGGGGCACAGACGCTATTGTCCATGTGGTCCGCTGCTTTGACGACGAGAACGTCATCCATGTGGAGGGCAGCACCGACCCGGTGCGGGACATCGGCATCATCGACCTGGAGCTCATCATGGCCGACCTGGAGATGGTGGACCGGCGCATCGACAAGGCAAAGAAGGCTGCCAAGGGGGATAAGAAGTTCCTCCACGAGGCGGAGGTGTTCTCCGGTCTCCGGGACTGGCTCAACGACGGCAACTCCGTGCGCTCCTACCAGTGCAGCGAGGACGACCGGGAGCTGATCGCCACCAGCGACCTGCTGACCCTGAAGCCGGTCATCTACGCCGCCAACCTGGACGAGGACACCTTCTCCGGCGGGGAATATGGGGAGAACCCCTATTATTGCGCCGTGAAGGAGCTGGCGGACAAGGAGGGGGCCCAGGTCATCCCGGTCTGCGCCAGCCTGGAGGAGGAACTGAGCCAGATGGACAGCGAGGAGCAGGCCGCATTTATGGAGGATCTGGGCATCCCAGAGTCCGGCCTGGACAGGCTGGTGAAGGCCAGCTATACCCTCCTGGGGCTGATCTCCTTCCTGACCTCCGGAGAGGACGAGTGCCGGGCCTGGACCATCACCCGGGGCACCAAAGCGCCCCAGGCGGCAGGAAAGATCCACTCCGACTTCGAGCGGGGCTTTATCCGGGCGGAGGTCATCGCCTATGATGACATGGTAGCCTGCGGCAGCGAAAAGGCGGCCCGGGAAAAGGGCCTGATGCGCTCCGAGGGTAAGGAGTACGTTGTCCAGGACGGGGACATCATTCTCTTCCGGTTCAACGTGTGAACGCAGTTGCCGGGACAGATGAGGTAAATACACAACAAAAACCGGAGAGGTGTCAATTCCTCTCCGGTTTCCTGTTTGTCTGGCTTAGGGCTATTTGATTTGGTACTCCGCCCGGCCCGTCTCATAGAGGCTGTTCCCCTGGGCGTCCATGGCCACGGTGAGGGGGAGATCGCAGACGGTCATCCGCTTCACCGACTCACAGCCCAGATCGTCGAAGGCGATGACCTCCGCCTTTTGGATGCACCGGGCAATGAGCGCTCCGGCCCCGCCCACGGCGGCAAAATAGCAGGCCCCGTTGCGGACAATGGCGGCCCGGACCTGGTCGTCCATCTGCCC
>JAJQEM010000119.1 GCA_021201635.1 Clostridiales bacterium
TCAATCGCTATGGATTTTTTAGGTGTTCAACTTCATTTTACAATCGACCCATTTTCTTGGACTATCGTAATACCTCCGATTTTTCCAATGCCAATTCCATTCTCTATGGACACAACATGAAAAACGAGTCCATGTTCGGCACGCTGGACAAATATAAAAAGCAGAGCTACTATGACGAGCACCCTGTACTGTGGCTGCTGACGCCCACGTGCAGCTACCGCTTGGATATTATCGGTGGGTGCGTGCTGGATGCAGACAGCGACTTCTACAACTCTCTCCTCTGGGGAGACGATGTGGAGGTTCAATTCAACTATATTCTGTCCCATTCCACCTTTGACGCCGCCGCAGAGTGGGACGGGGAGAGCACAATCATTTCCCTTTCTACCTGCTCCTATGAGTACGACGACGCCCGGTATGTCCTCCTCTGCGTTCCTGTTCAGGTGGAGGCGGGCTGAACGATACCTGCCACGACACAATAAAACGAAACCGTATTCCCAGCCTGTTGGGAATACGGTTTCGTTTTGCTGGCTTTGTCGGATTGGTCAGTCTGACGTGCGCCGAGCCAGATCGGCGTTCATGTAGCGCTCGTCTCCCGTGACCTCCCGGATAACGTGCAGCTGCTCCGGGAAGCGAATGTCGTCCTCCTTCTTGCTGGTCTCGATGTTGGCGATGGCCTGGTCGTGCCAGAAGGGGTAGACGTCGATCTCGAAATACTGGTTGCCATAGGTCAGGCAGTAGCGGGTCTTGCGGATCTGGCGGAGGGTGGTGTCAGCGTCCATCAGCAGGGTGAGATATTCCTCCTGAGACAGGCGGCGCTCCGTCTCAATCCACTGATGATCGTTCACCCGGCTCCTGGTGGTCTGGAAATAGATGTAATGGCCTGCAGTTCCACGCTGCCGCACCCGCACTTGGTCACTGTTGGCGGATTTCAGATAGGTCTGGATGACCTCTACCCGCTGACAGTTGGGGGCGGATTCCAGCCATTGGATGTCCGGGTATTCGATGAGAAACTTCCGGGCCGTCTCGTTGAGGGCCGGCTCTCCCAGTGCGGCGGCGATCTCGGTGATGAGCCGCTCCATCTTCACCTCGAAGTCGGTGGCGTTGTCGATGACCCGCAGGTGGGGGTGGCCCGTCCAGGAGGCGATGATCTTGTCGTCCAGGGCGATGGCCTGGTCCACCGTCTCAATGCGAGCGGCGTTGTTGGCGGTGGTATAGAACTCCTGGGCACCCTTGGCCGCTGTGACCAGATGGAAGACTGCGTCGTAGTTATCACGGAGGGTGAGCTCGTCCGAGCGGACGAACTTCAGAACCTCGTCAAACTCTGACTGGGTCATATACGCCTTGTTGTCCAGAGCACCACGATCACAGACAATGAGGATTTTGTCCCCCGGCATGGTTCGGGCCGCCTGCTCGAACAGCTGCTCCTTGACCATCTGGAGCTTCACCTGGCATTTCTGGTAATCTACGTTGGTCCCGCAGGTCCAGGGAGCCACGCCGCCGGTGATGAACTCTGTGGCCGTCTCCGGCACAAAGAGCACGGTGTACCCTCTCTGGGTGAAGTTGTTCTGTATCCAACTCATAGCCGTGGTCTTGCCTGCGCAGGGCCCTCCTGTCACGACGATCTTTGAGATAGTACCCATCTGACGTTCCTCCTTCGGGGCGGCCACTGCACCGTCCCGAGCTGTTTTACAAAAGCATTATAACATATTTTCTCCGGCTATACAATTGCCAATGGAAAATTCTGTGGAGCAGGGGAGGGGGAATGAAAGACTGGGGCTGGAGCGGTGAAACAATAAGCTGATGTGGACATCCCGGAGAAACGGTTACAATCCGAAGACAGGGGCATTGGACAAAGGATAGACACGGACCAACGTCAGACGGCGGGAGGCAACAGAAAGGAGCAGCCCACTTACACAGAGCCTTCGATGGGGCATCCCGTTCTATGAACCATTGCCCAGAGCGAGAATAGACCTACCACAATAATACAAGCAGATTTATGCCAGATTAACAGGAAAAGAGGATAAAAAAGAACTATTTAAAGCCGTAAAGCAACTTCACTTTACGGCGATTTATATCTGTAAAGTATTATAGTTTGCCATTTATAAAGCGAGGCAAGCGAAAACGCCATACATATCTTGTGGCCTGAGAGGCTGCCACCGAAAGACTAAATCATGACAAAGGATCGCCAGGCAAAGCCCATCATTCCTGCAAATTCCACCACATACCACTCCTGATATTCGTTCCATACGGTCAGCGCCGCACCGTCATAGGCTCTGGCCAGCACAGGGGAGGAGGTGATGGGCTGCTCCCGGATGTTCAGGCTGCCCCAACTCAGTTCCACGGTCCCCTGCCGGGCAGGCTGGGGCGTGAGAACGGGAAGGCCGAAATATGCCGCCACGCTGCCGCTGACATTTTGAGCAATCTCCCCTGTGTGGGTCTGGATCCAGATGGCATCCTGGGTGTTGTCGTGATAGGCCAGCTCTATGAGCACGGCGGGGGCTCGCACCTTCGTCACCTCTCCGATGGTGGTGGTAGGCTCCACACTTACCAGATCCGGGCCAGGATAGATCTCTCGGAGCCCGGTGGCGGCCAGCTCTGCAAAACGCTTTCCCTTCACGGAGCCGGGATAGTAATAGACGACAGAACCCTGCAGTGTGCCGGACAGGAACTCCGGGGCGGCGTTGGAGTGAAGGGCCAGGTGCAGGTCGTAATTCCCCTCATTGGAGGCCTGGATACACTGGGCGGCAGTCATATCCGTCCGGTTCCGGGCGACGGTGACGCCGCTGGCCCGGAGGTACGGCTCCATCTGGTCGGCGATGAGGTTCATATACTGTTCCTCGTTGCCGCCAGTGACGTATGGGTTGAACTCCTGGGTGGAGGGGGAGAGATAGAGCAGCGACATGGAAGGGCCTCCTTACGGCGTTGATAGGCCATCCTATGCGGAGAAGCGGTCTCCGGACACAAAATTTTTTTGAAAAAGGCGGTTTTGACGCAGCGATTTCCGGGTTCCATGCGTATGATAAACAGAGAACACACAAGTAAGGCTGACCAAAATAGAAGGTCGATTGTAAAATGAAGTTGAACACCTAAAAAATCCATAGCGATTGAAT
>JAJQEM010000098.1 GCA_021201635.1 Clostridiales bacterium
TCTATTAAAAATTTTTCGCGGATGTGTTCAACTTGCACTTGCAATTTTCGAAGTAATTTCTTCATTTTCGGGACTCCTTTTCAATTTAAGTGTGTTTTTACCATCCAATACATTCCAACTATCACAGCTGCTTTCAACAGAACCAGCCAGGCAGATGCCTGGCTGGGAGATGGTGGGCGATCTGTTGTTGTCCGCGGCCCTGGGACGCTGTGGACAAGGAGCAGGTAGGCAGCAAATTCGTTTTTGGTGGTACGGTCAGAAATGTGTGTTTTGGAACAATAAGGCAAGAAAAACGCCAATATGAATGGAAAACTGGACGAAAAGCGCAAAATCAGTCAGCTCTCTTGATAGTAGCATTTAGCCTTTGAAGTTCAGCAAGCGCTGATTTTTCCGAAAAACCGAATCAAAGCAATCCAAGACCCCGGAAAATCACGGTTTTCCGGGGTTTTTTATGATAAACAATCATCGGTCTGCCGCCGTTTGTCCGGATGTGACCCGCTTTTCAGCGACGGTGTTTCTTCGGATGGTATGGATTTGGAAAAGGAGACGAAAAGAAAGGGTCATCTCTCAGATTTTTTGGAGAAATCACAAAAAACCGATTGATTCTTCCGGGCATCTCCGCTATAATACGTAGTGTGCAGGAAATGATTCACCACACACACAGCCGTCCGGGATTCTGGACGGCTGAAAACAACGACTGATTAAAGGAGAGTGCTTATGAGCAAGAAGTATGTTTACCTCTTCCATGAGGGCAACAAGGATATGCGGGAGCTGCTGGGCGGCAAGGGCGCCAACCTGGCAGAGATGACCAATGCGGGAATGCCGGTTCCCAAGGGTTTCACCGTGACCACCGAGGCCTGCACTCAGTACTATGAGGACGGCCGCAAGATCAACGACGACATTCAGGCGGAGATCCTGAAGAACCTTGCCATCCTGGAGGAGGAGAACGGCAAGAAGTTCGGCGATCCCGAGAATCCCCTGCTGGTGTCCGTCCGTTCCGGCGCCCGGGCCTCCATGCCCGGCATGATGGACACTATCCTGAACCTGGGCATCAACGACACCGTGGCCGAGGGCCTGGTAAAGCTGACCAACAACCCCCGCTTTGTCTACGACTCCTACCGCCGGTTCATCCAGATGTTCTCCGACGTGGTCATGGAGCTGCCCAAGCGGAACTTTGAGGACATCATCGATCAGGTGAAGGAGCAGAAGGGCGTCCAGCTGGACTCCGAGCTGGAGACCGAGGATATGCAGAGCCTGGTCAGCCAGTTCAAGGCCTTCTATCTGGAGCGCATGGGCGAGGAGTTCCCCCAGGACCCCAAGATCCAGCTCATGGAGGCCGTCCGTGCCGTGTTCCGCAGCTGGGACAACCCCCGCGCCCAGGTGTATCGGGCCATGAACGACATCCCCGCCGACTGGGGCACCGCCGTCAACGTCCAGACCATGGTCTTTGGCAACTGGGGCGACGACTCCGGCACCGGCGTTGCCTTCACCCGTAACCCCACCACCGGCGAGAAGGAGCTGTACGGCGACTTCCTGATGAACGCCCAGGGCGAGGACGTGGTGGCCGGTATCCGCCGCACCTCCGACATCTCCGAGCTGAAGAAGGTCAACCCCGCCGTCTATGAGCAGTTTGTGGACATCGCCACTCGGCTGGAGAACCACTACCGGGATATGCAGGACATGGAGTTCACCATCGAGCGTGGCCATCTCTATATGCTCCAGACCCGGAACGGCAAGCGCACCCCCGGCGCCGCTCTGAAGATCGCCGTGGACCTGGTGAAGGAGGGCATGATCTCCGAGCAGGAGGCTCTGCTCATGCTGGAGCCCAACAGCCTGGACGCCGTCCTTCACGACAACTTCACCAAGGAGGCCTTGGCCTCCGCCACTCCCATCGCCACCGGCGTGCCCGCCTCTCCCGGAGCAGGCTGCGGCGCCGTGTACTTCACCGCTGAGGACTGCGAGGCCCGCTCCGCCGAGATGCCCGTCCTCCTGGTCCGCCAGGAGACCTCCACCGAGGACATCGTGGGTATGCAGGTCTCCCAGGGCATCCTGACCGCCCGTGGTGGCCGTGCCTCCCACGCCGCCGTGGTGGCCCGTGGTATGGGCCGGAGCTGCGTGGCTGGCGTCGCTTCCCTCATCGTGGACGAGGAGGCCAAGGTAGCCACCCTCGCCGGACAGGAGATCCATGAGGGCGACTTCATCTCCATCGACGGCAGCACCGGCAACGTCTACCTGGGCAAGCTGGCCACCGAGGCGGCCACCATCTCCGGCGACTTCGCCACCATCATGGAGTGGGCGGACAAGTACCGTCAGATGGACGTCCGTGCCAATGCGGACAACCCCCACGACGCAGGCGTGGCCCTGAACTTTGGCGCTCAGGGCGTGGGCCTGACCCGTACCGAGCATATGTTCTTCGCCGAGGACCGCATCCCCGCCGTCCGCGAGATGGTCGTCGCCACCACTGTAGAGCAGCGGAAGAAGGCCCTGGCCAAGATCCTGCCCATGCAGCGGGGCGACTTCGAGGGCATCTTCAAGGCCATGAAGGGCCTGCCCGTCACCATCCGTCTGCTGGATCCCCCTCTGCACGAGTTCCTGCCCCAGGAGGACGAGGACATCGCCTCCCTGGCCCAGGAGATGGGCATGACCTTCACCGACCTGAAAAACGTAGTCATCAGCCTCCAGGAGGTCAACCCCATGATGGGTCTGCGTGGCTGCCGTCTGCCCGTCCAGTATCCTGAGATCACCGAGATGCAGACCCAGGCCATTATCGAGGCCGCCCTCAACGTCTACAAGGAGACCGGCATGAAGGTCATCCCGGAGATTATGGTCCCCCTGGTGGCCTCCAAGAGCGAGCTGACCTATGTGAAGGGCCTCATCTCCGGCGTGGCGGACCCGCTGATCGCCGCCGCCGGCGTGGAGCTGCCCTACGAGGTGGGCACCATGATCGAGCTGCCCCGTGCCGCCCTGGCCGCCGACCGCATCGCCGAGGAGGCGGAGTTCTTCTGCTTCGGCACCAACGACCTGACCCAGATGACCTGGGGCTTCTCCCGTGACGAC
>JAJQEM010000114.1 GCA_021201635.1 Clostridiales bacterium
ATTCAATCGCTATGGATTTTTTAGGTGTTCAACTTCATTTTACAATCGACCTTCGTTTTCCCTTTCATAGATTTTAACTGCCCCAACCGGGAGCAGAGTACCATCCACCCTATCGTTTGTGTCAACGGGTAAGTCCCGTGACAGCGGGGTTTTCCCGTTGGCACAGGCCTTCCATTCAAGGAGGTGTCCTATTTGAGTATCGACGTGAAATACAGAGTCCACGAGGTGGCCAAGGACTTTAAGGTAAAGGGTAAGCCGGTCGGCTCCAAAAAGGTGACGGAGATTTTGACCAAGTACGGCAGCACGCCCTCCAGCCACATGGCGGCGCTCAGCGAGATGGAGCTGTCGCTGATTTTTGAATATCTGACCCAGCACAACCAGGTGGCCGATCTCCAGGCCGCCCTGGCTGTCCCGGCAAAGCAGCCCGCCGCTCTCGCCAAAAAGCCCGGGCAGCAGGCAGCTCAGAAGCCCCAGCAGGCCCCGGCTCAAAAGCCGCAGGAGCGGGGCGGGAATGCCAAGCCCCAGGAGACGGCAAAGCCCGTCGCCCAGGCCCCCGCCCAGAAGCAGCAGGCCCCCCAGAGCAAGCCCAGCTCCCAGCAGCAGTCCTCTGCCGCCCCCATCAGCCGGGTGCCCCAGAAGAAGGTGGTCAACACCCGGAAGAGCGCCGACGTCAACCTGGATCGGTATGACGCCCGTCTGGACGAGCTGGCCCCGGACCGGGCCGACAAGATGGCCCAGGGCAAGCAGAAGCTCAAGAGCAACCGCAGCCAGCAGAAGCGCAAGGGCGCTCAGGGCCAGAAGCGCCGCCAGGAGGAGCAGCGGCAGCAGATGCGCCGCCTCCAGCAGGAGATCGCCCGGAAGGCACCCACCAAGGTGCAGATTCCGGACGAGATCTCCGTGGGCGAGCTGGCCAGCCGGATGAAAAAGACCGGCGCCTCCGTGGTCAAGGAGCTGATGAAGATGGGTGTCATGGCCTCTCTCAGCGAGGTCATCGACTTCGACACCGCCGCTCTGGTGGCCGAGGAGATGGGCTGCAAGGTGGAGCATGAGGTGGTGGTCACCATCGAGGAGAAGCTCATCGACACCGCCGAGGACAGGGAGGAGGATCTGGTCTCCCGTCCCCCGGTCATCGTGGTCATGGGCCATGTCGACCATGGTAAGACCTCTCTGCTGGACTATATCCGTTCCACCAACGTCACCGCCGGAGAGGCGGGCGGCATCACCCAGGCCATCGGCGCATACCAGGTGGAGGTCAGCGGTGGCCGGACGGTCACCTTCCTGGATACTCCCGGCCACGAGGCATTCACCGCCATGCGTGCCAGAGGCGCAATGGTCACCGACATCGCCATCCTGGTGGTGGCCGCCGACGACGGCATCATGCCCCAGACGATAGAGGCCATCAACCACGCCAAAGCCGCCAACATCCCCATCGTGGTGGCCATCAACAAGATGGACCTGCCCAACGCCAACCCGGAGGCCATCAAGCAGCAGCTGACCCAGTACGGCCTGCTCAGCGAGGAGTGGGGCGGCGACACCATCATCTGTCCCATCTCCGCCAAGACCGGAGAGGGTATCGACGACCTGCTGGAGAATGTCCTGCTGGTGGCCGAGATGCGGGAGCTGAAGGCCAACCCCAACCGGGCTGCCCGGGGTGCTGTGGTGGAGACACGGCTGGACAAGGGCCGTGGCCCTGTGGCCACTCTGCTGGTGCAGAACGGCACCCTGAAGCAGGGCGACATCATCATCGCCGGCACTGCCGTGGGCCGTATCCGGGCCATGACCGATTACCGTGGCCGTCCCGTCAAAAAGGCCGGCCCCTCCGTGCCTGTGGAGATCACCGGTATGGCGGAGGTGCCCGGCGCAGGCGACGACTTCTACGCCGTGGCGGACGAGCGGATGGCCCGTGAGCTGGCCGAGCAGCGGAAGCAGGAGAAGAAGGATGCCCTCTCCGCCCCCGCCGCCAAGAAGGTCAGCCTGGACGACCTGTTCGACCAGATCCAGGTGGGCGATGTCAAGGAGCTGAAGATCATCGTCAAGGCCGACGTCCAGGGCTCTGCCGAGGCGGTGTGCCAGAACCTGATGAAGCTGTCCAACGACGAGGTGCGGGTGAATGTCATCCACTCCGGCGTGGGCGCCATCAACGAGAGCGACGTCATGCTGGCCTCCACCTCCAACGCCATTATCGTGGGCTTCTCCGTCCGTCCGGACAACGTGGCCCGCACCATGATCGAGCGGGACAAGGTGGACGTCCGGCTGTACCGGGTCATCTACGACTGCATCGAGGAGATCGAGGCGGCCATGAAGGGCATGCTGGCCCCCAAGTACCACGAGGTGGAGCTGGGCCGGGTAGAGGTCCGGGAGGTCTACAAGATCACCGGAGCCGGTATCATCGCAGGCTGCTACGTCAAGGAGGGCAAGGTGGCCCGCAACGCCCAGATCCGTCTGGTGCGGGACGGCATCGTCATCCACGAGGGGGCCATCGCCTCTCTCCGCCGGTTCAAGGACGACGTGAAGGAGGTCGCCACCAGCTTCGAGTGCGGCATCGGCCTGGAGAAGTTCAGCGACATCAAGGTGGGAGACATCTTCGAGGTCTACCAGGTGGAGGAGGTCGCCCAGTAATTGGGACTCCGCCGCCCACACATAAAACCGACCCACTGGGCGCAGAATGCAGAATAAAACCGTTCTGCGTTTTGCGCCCTGCGTTTTTCCAAAGGAGGCACCTATGCCAAGCTATCGCATCAACCGCATCAATGAGGACATTCAGCGGGAGCTGTCCGCCCTGCTGCGGACGGTGAAGGACCCGAGAGTGGGAGGGCATATGCTCTCCGTCGTCCGGGTGGACACCGCCGCCGATTTGAGCGTCAGCAAAATTTATATCAGCGCCCTGGACTGCGCCGACGAGAAGGAGCTGCGGAAGGGGCTGAAATCCACTGCCGGCTATCTCCGCCGGGAGCTGAGCCGGACCATGAACCTGCGCCACACCCCGGAGCTGCAATTCATCGTGGACCACTCCATCGACGAGGGGGCCCACATCCTCCACATCATGGACGACCTGGAGGCCAAAGAGCATGAGAGAGTGTGAGGCCGCCCGGTGGCTCATGGAGCGGGACCGGTTCCTCATCCTAACCCATGTGCGCCCGGATGGGGATACCCTGGGCTGCGCCGCCGCCCTGTGCGCCGCCCTGGTCAAGCGGGGAAAGACCGCCTGGGTGGCCCCCAACCCCGGGGTCACGGACACCTATTTGGGGGATATTCAGCCCTATTTCGCCCCGGCGGACTACGAGCCGGAGCATATCGTGGCGGCGGACATCGCCACAGAGGGACTGTTCCCCGCAGATTTTGCGGCGTATCGGGGCAAAACGGAGCTGTGCATCGACCACCACCCCTCCAATTCCGGCTACGCCCGGCACACCTGTCTGGACGCCTCTGCCGCCGCCTGCGGGGAGATCATCTTCCGCATCTGCCGGGATGAGCTGGGGGTCATGGACGCCGAGATCGCCCGGGCGGTCTATCTGGCGATCTCCACCGACACGGGCTGCTTTGTCTACAGCAACACCACCCCCACCACCCATCGTATTGCCGCCCAGGTGATGGAGTACGGAGACTTTTTCCGAGAGATTAACCGGCGGTGCTTCCAGACGAAGAGCCGGAAACGGCTGGAGCTGGAGAGCCGCCTGCTCCAGAGTGCCCGCTACTACAAGGAGGGCCGGGTGGTCATCGGGGGTATTTCCCTGGAGGACATGGCCCAGGTGGGGGCCTCGGAGGCGGACAGCGAGGAGCTGTCTTCCCTGCTCCGCCAGGTGGAGGGAGTCCGGGCCGCCGCCACCCTCCGGGAGCTGGCTCCCGGCCAGTGGAAGCTGAGCCTGCGGACGGACGCGGACTATCTCAACGCCACCGACACCTGCGCCCTGCTGGGAGGCGGCGGTCACGCCGCCGCATCGGGAGCCACCGTCTCCGGGGTGGACCGGACGGAGATGGAGCGCCGGGTGCTGGAGGCCGTCCGTACCGTTTTGAATGGCCGGTGACACATGAACGGTATCATCATCATTGACAAGCCCCGGGACTGGACCAGCATGGATGTCTGCGCCAAACTCCGCCACCTGCTGGGGGAGCGCCGGGTGGGCCACGCCGGAACCCTGGACCCCATGGCTACCGGAGTGCTTCCCGTTTTTGTGGGCCGGGCTACCCGGGCGGTGGAGTTCGCCGAGAGCGGGGAGAAGGAGTACCTTGCCACTCTCCGCCTGGGCATGATCACCGACACCCAGGACACCACCGGACAGATTCTGGAGGAGCGCCCCGTCGCCTGTGACCGGGGGCAGATCGAGGACGTGCTGGGCCAATTCCGGGGAGAGATCCAGCAGATCCCACCCATGTACTCCGCCCTCAAGGTGAACGGGCAGAAGCTCTATCAGCTGGCCCGGAAGGGCCGGACGGTGGAGCGGAAGCCCCGGACGATCACCATTTACGCCCTGGAGCTGGGGGAGCAGCTGGGCCCGGCGGAATATGCCCTCCGTGTCCGCTGCTCCAAGGGGACGTACATCCGCACCCTCTGCCACGACATCGGTGCGGCCCTGGGCTGCGGCGGCTGCATGTCCGCCCTCCGGCGGACGGAGGCGGCGGGCTTCATCCTGGAGCAGGCGGTCTCCCTGGAGACGGTGGCCCAGGCAGTTCAGGAGGGCCGGGGAGAGGCACTGCTCCTTCCGACAGACCGGTATTTTGAGTGCTACCCCGCCATCTCCATCCGGGGTGAGGCGGAGCGCCGCTGCCGCAACGGGAACCCCTTCCGCAGGTCGGGGCCGGAGGGCCTGTACCGGGTCTACGGCGAGAGCGGGGAGTTCCTCATGCTGGGGGAGCTTTCCGACGGGCAGATGAGGACCAAAAAGAGCTTTTTCGCCCCGCCGGAGGAAAATGCTTCTCCGAGAAAATAAAATGAGGTCAAACACCATGCCAACGACAAGACGAGTCATCGCCCTGGGCTTTTTCGACGGAGTACATCAGGCCCACGGCGTCCTGTTGGACCGGGCCAGACAGCGGGCGGCGGAGCTGGACGCCGTGCCCTGCGCCTTTACCTTTGACCAGCACCCGTCCGCCCTGCTCACGGGCCACCCGGAGCCGCTGCTGAACACTCTGGAGGACCGGGAGTGGCTCATGAGCCGGTATCACGGCATCCACGAGGTGTTGCTGGCCCCCTTCCGGGAGATGATGAGGATGGACTGGCGGGACTTTATCACCGACTACCTGGTGAAAGGACATGGGGCCGTCCATGTGGTGGCGGGCCACGACTTCCGGTTCGGCTACCGGGGGGAGGGTACCCCGGAGCGGCTCCAGGCGGTGTGCCGAGAGCTTGGGGTGGGCTGCGACATCATCGGCCGCATCGAGCGCAACGGCGTCCGCATCTCCTCCACCCACATCCGCACCCTCATTCAGCGGGGGGAGATGGAGGAGGCCGACGCCTTTCTGGGCCACCCCCATATCCTCAGCCAGCGGGTGGCCCCGGGGAAGCATCTGGGCCACACACTGGGCTTTCCCACCGTCAACCTGTCCATTCCCCCGGAGGTCATTGTCCCCGCCTACGGGGTCTACACCGCCCGGGTGGCGCTGGAGGACGGGACAAAGGCCATTGCCGTGACCAACGTAGGGGTCCGCCCCACGGTGGAGGAGCACGGCCGGGTCAATGTGGAGGGCTATATCCTGGACTATGACGGCGATCTCTACGGTCAGCAGGTGCGGGTGGCCTTCTACCGCCGCCTCCGTGGGGAGCGGAAATTCCCCAGCGCCGCCGCCCTGACGGCGGAGGTGCTGCGCAACACAGAACAGACCCGGGACTATTTTGCCTGCCGGGAGGACGGAGACGGCTTCTGACAACACGCAACAGAAAACAGAGGGCCCGGAGTGCCAATGAAACGGCACTCCGGGTCCTCTGTCGTGTATTCGGTTTGCTCACAGGTTGAACAGGAACACGCCTACCAGAATGACCGCCATCCCGACCAGCTTTTTCCGGTTGAATTTCTCCTTCAGCACGAAATAACCCAGAATGGAGATGAGGATATAGCTCAGGGATTCCAGCACCGGGGCGGAGGACAGCGGCACGTATTTCAGCGCCAGCATGGTCAATATGGTGGCCAGGAAAAAGAAGCCGTAGGCCACGATGACATAGGGATTCAGATACTCCCGGATGGGGGAGGAATAGGTCTTGTTGGCGGAGATCTTCAGCAGAAGCTGAGAGACCACCGAGATGAGGATGGAGAGCAGATACAGCCCCACATAGAGATAGGATTCATTCATCGCAGGTCACCATGATTGTAATGCCGACAAAAATCACCGCCGCACCCAGCAGCATGTTCCAGGTAATCGTCTCCTGGAACAGGAGAAAGCCCCAGATCAGCCCCCAGATCAGGGAGACGGGCCGGTTGGAATAGGCCACCGTCAGGGGCATCCGCTTGAGCACCTGCTGCCAGATAATGGCGTAGACGAACATAGCCGCCAGATCCAGTCCGTAATAGAACAGGAAGGGGAGGGAGAGCAGCTCCTCCTGGGCGGCAAACTTGGCGAACACCCCGCTGAGGGAGGAGACCAGCAGCCCTGCATGGAGGACGATGAGCAGAAGCGGCGAGTATCCGTGGGGGGCGGAGGAGAGCTGGTCAGAGTTACGTTCCATAGAAAGCGCCTCGCAGGTTCAATGGGTCAGGGTGGGCTGACGGGGCTCCGGGTCCTCCGCCGTCTCCACGTTGACCCGGTCACGGATGACATATTGGGGCGTCCGGTTGACGTTGAGGATGAGCTTGCCCACATACTCGCCGATGACGCCCAGCATGAGAAAGCTGAACCCAAACAGAATCAGGATGGCGCACATCAGGGAGGACCAGCCAGAGACCACCGTGGGGTCAAGAAGCCGCTGGACAATGGTGACAATGGCACCGATGAGCCCGGCGCAGGAAAAGAGCACGCCCAGCACCGTCGCCGCCCGGAGGGGCAGAATGGTGAAATTGATAAAAGACATAAAGAGCTTGAAGGCTTTGCGGAAGGTGTAGTTAGAGGTGCCCACCTCCCGGCGGAAATGGGTGATCTCCACATTGGCCACATTGCTGGTGGTGCGGAAAAACAGCATGGAGAGGTAGAGGTTATAGCTGGTATACTGGATGACCTCGTCCCGGACATACTTCCGGATGACCCAGTAATTGCTGGCCTCGATGCCCTTGGGGCGGTCAACCAGGTGCCAGGTGATAAAGCCGGCCACCTTGTTGGTCAGGTTCTTGAAGAAGCCGAACTGCCGCTGCTTAAAAACCCCAAAGACCACGTCATACCCCTCCTCTATCTTGCGCAGAAGAATGGGAATTTGGGAGGGATGGGTCTGGAGATCGTCGTCCATGCCGATGATCAGGTCGCCCTCTGCGTAGTGCAGGCCCGCCATGATAGCGTCGTGCTGGCCAAAGTTTTTGGCCAGGTTGACGCCCTTGACAAAGGGGTACTTCTCCGCCGCCCGGCAGATGGCGGCATAGGTGCCGTCCGGGGAGCAGTCGTTGACCAGGACAAACTCGCACTCGTAGCCCTCCAGACGGTCGAACTCCTCCACGCAGAGATCGACCACCTGCCCGATGGTTTTCTCCGAGTTATAGCACGGGATAACAATGGATACCAGCATGATCCTCCGCCTCGATTTCTAATGTAAGATGGGCCAGCACGTCCCTCAGCGTTTGCTGACAGGCCTCCGGGCTGTCGCCCCGGAGGATGACCTGGCCAATGCGGTCTCCGCCGTTGGTCATACGGCGGACGGCGGCTCCGGGCCGGATGTTGAAGGACAGATCGATGATGTCCTCCGAGGGCGCCACCGTGTTCCCGATGGCCCGGACTACGCCGGTCACGGGAGAGGAGAGCAGGTGGGTCAGACAGGGGATGCGGGGCGGGTCCGCAAAGCGGGGGGACACATCCGCTCCTACCGCCAGTGCGGCGATGGCCTCGTAGCAGTCGGTCCCGTAGTAGATGCCCACCATGTCTGCAATGCCGGTGGCCCCGGCTCTGGCAGACGCTTCGATGACATACACCTGGCCGTCTACCACCATCATGTCAAAATTGACGGGGGCGTTGTCGATGCCCAGGGCGGCGATGACCTTCTCCGCCTGAGCCTCAGCCTGCGGGCCCAATGGAGCCTGCGCCTCCCAGGGGATGGAGTGCCCCTTGGGGAAGGGCGGGTTTTTCATACAGTGCTCGTTGCCGAAGGGGAGAACATAGACAGGTTTGCCGTTTTGAACCATCGCCTCTGCGCCGAACATGGTCCCCTGGAGGTACTCCTCCAGAATACAGTAGCTTTTCCGAGAGGCGGCCATGCTCCTGTCGTAGCATCGGAGAACATCCTCCTCGTCCTGACAGATAAAGACCCCCCGGCTGCCCATCTGGTCCACCGCCTTGATGATGAGGGGGAACCGGAGATCCTGCATGGCGGGGGCCAGGTCATCCCGGCCGGAGATCTTCCGGAAACGGGCGGTGTTGACCCCGGCGGCCAGAAACGCCTCCTTCATCCGATATTTGTTGGTGCACAGCCGGGCGGTCTCCCAGGAGGGGCCGGGCAGACCCATCCGGGAGCAGACGTAGCCCTGGGCAAGCAGTCCGGTGTCCATACAGCAGGTGCAGATACCGTCGATCTGCTCTGCCTTGGCGGCGGCCAGGACCGCCTCCGGGTCGGTGATGTCCGCATAACAGACCGCATCCGCCTCTCCGAGGCCGGGATAGCTTCCGGGGATGCTGGCGACGACGGTGTAGAATCCCAGCCGCTTTGCCGCCCGGATGAGCGGGACCTGGGAATAGCTGGCGCCCAGGATCATCAGCTTTTTCATGTGGTGTGGGACCTCCCTGCGCTCACTTGCGGAAGCTCTTCATGTATTTGGGTGCGTCCGGCCCCTCTTGGAAGAGCAGGTCGAGGATGCTGACCGTGTGGACGAAGTCGCCGTGGAGCTGGGGATACTCCGGGTAGCCGGAGTAATCCATGTAATCCAGGGTGACTCCCGCATTGACAAACTGCTCCGTCTCGATATAGCTCTTGGCGGCGGGACCGGAGAGATAGTAGTTGCCCCCGGCGGCCTTGACCAGCTCCACCAGACGGTTGGTCTTACCCTCTGTGCGGGGATAATCCCAACACCAGGATATATGAGTCATAATGCCAAGCTGCTGACAGATCTCTGTCATAAAAAGGTAGTTGATTTGGCTGAGGTGATCCAGCTCTCCAGCCCGATGATAGAGATCCTCCAGCCAGGGGAGATACTGCTTGAAATAAGGTGCACGGGAGTAGTTCATGCGCAGCATATTCAGATGCTTCTGGGGCCAACGGACATCCTTTATTACTGTGTCCTTGATGAGCTGATCGATGTTCTGGTGGTAGACAGGAATGGTGATCCACTTGACGCCATCAAAGGTCTTGATGATATTCCGGTTACGCCAGTCATTTTTGGTGTATTGCACATCGTCATAAATGATAAATTCGTCCACCATGTTAATCAGGTCAAAATAGCCCTTCCAGGGGATATAGTTTGATTGAAGAATGGCAACCTTTTTCATGTAGCTTACCTCCTTCCAAAGAGAGCAGAACCCGTATCAAGCCTGCCGGATCGACAAAAAAGAGAAGAAAAGTCATCATCCGGCAACGCCGCTCTTATTCTAGTGTATGAAATCCGATCTGTCAACAGGGGATTCGACTCCATTCACTCATGCAGCGTTCTTCCTGACACGCTTCATCACGCTGCCGCACTTCTCCCCCATGGCGGACAGCAGCACCACCAGGGGCAGCACCTCCAGCCGTCCGGCCAGCATATCGAAGATGAGCACCAGCTTGGACAGGGGGGAGTAGAAGGCAAAATTGGAGGTGGGGCCCACCAGGGACAGCCCCGGACCCACGTTGTTGTAGGTGGTGGCAACACTGGTGAAGCTGGTCACCAGGTCGTAGCCCTCCAGAGAGATGAGCATGAGGGAGGCCACGAAGATGAGCACATAGGCCACCAGATAGAACAGCACCTGACGGAGAATGTCGTCGCTGACAGCAGAGCCGTTGAGCCGGATCTTGTATACCACCCGGGGGTGGCGGAGACGCTTGGCCTCGCATCTCACGTACTTGCCCATGAGCAGCCAGCGGGAGATCTTCATGCCGCCGCCGGTGCTGCCTGCACAGGCGCCGATGAACATAAGCAGCACCAGCACCGCCTGGGAGAGGGAGGGCCAGAGGCTGAAATCCGTGCTCATATAGCCGGTGGTGGTCATGATGGTGACCACCTGGAAGAAGCTGTGGCGGAATACCTCCTCCAGGGTGGGAAACAGGCTCCGGATGTCCCACATTACCAGAGCGGTGGCCACGGCGATGACCAGCAGATACCAGCGAAGCTCCTCGTAGAGCAGCCCGGCCTTAAACTTCCGGGCCAGGAGCAGAAAATAGACGCCGAAGTTCACGCCGAAGAGCAGCTGGAAAATGGTGACCACGTACTGGATATAGGGGCTGTACTCCGACATACTGGTGTTGAGCACGCCGAAGCCGCCGGTGCCTCCGCTGGTGAAGCTGGTGGTGATGGCCTCAAAGAAGGACATCCCCCCGAACAGCAGAAGCACCATCTCTGAGAGGGTGAGCACCCCGTAAATTTTATAGAGCAACGTGGCGGACTCTTTGATTTTGGGTACCATCTTCTCCACCGAGGCCCCGGTGGACTCCGCCCGCATCAGGTGGATGTTCCGGCCGCTGGAGAGGGGCAAAATCGCCATGAGAAAGACCAGGATGCCCATGCCGCCCAACCACTGGGTAAAGGCCCGCCAGAACAGGCTGGCGTGGGATACGGACTCGATGTCCGTCAGGATGGTAGAGCCGGTGGTGGTGAAGCCGGAGGCAGTCTCGAACACGGCGTCCAGAAAGCTGGGAATGTCCCCCGCCAGGGTGAAGGGCACGGCCCCCAGAATACTGGCCAGCATCCAGGTCAGGGCCACGGTCACATAGCCGTCCTTGGCGTAGAACCGGCTGGAGGCGGGCTTTCTGCGGGTGAGCAGCAGGCCCACGGCGATGTACACCGCCGCCACCGCAAGATAGATCAGACCAACAGTCTCCTGATAGAACAGGGCCACCACGCAGGAGGGGAGCAGAAACAGCCCGATGAGACAGACGGCCCAGCTGAGGATATAGCAGATCATGGCGAGGTTCATCTTCTGCTATCCTCCTCTACCGACATTCCCAGACGGCCCCGGAGGGCTGCCCCGGGACGGAGAATGTCGGTCAGCTCCCGGATCCCTTTGTGGCTGGTGACGACGATCATGGTGTCGTCCCGCATGAGGCAGTCGTTGCCACGGGGGTTGAACACCCGGCCCTTTCGGATGATGGCGGAGACCAACAGGTCGTCCCGGAGGGGCAGCTCCATCAGGGGGACGTTGAACAGAGGGGAGGAGCCCTCCAGCCGGAAGCTGAGCACCTCCGCCTTGCCGTCCAGAATGGGATAGTTGGTCTCCACGCTGCTGTTCATGGAGTTCTGCATGGCCCGGATATACTGGGCGATCTGCCGGGCAGCCAGCTCCCGGGGGCAGATGATGCTGCCCAGGTCCATCCGCTCCAGCACCTCGCCAAAGGGCATATCGGAGACCTTGGTCACCCGCTTCCCCTTGGGGTTGTAGATGGAAGCCAGCATGGAGAGCATCAGGTTCTCCTCGTCCACGTTGGTCAGGGCGACCACCGACTGGGCGCTCTCCAGACCCTCCTCCAGCAGCACATCCCGGTCCCGGCTGCTGGCGTGGATGACCATGGCGGAGGGAAGGGCTTCGCTGAGATAGGCGCAGCGTTCCTCGTCCGCCTCCAGAATTTTGACGTTGATCTTCATCCCGGACAGCTGACAGGCCAAATAATAGGCGATCCGGCCGCCCCCCAGGATCATGGTGTCCCGGGCCTGGCCGGAGGCGATGCCGATGCGCTGGAAAAACAGAGAGGTGCTCTGAGGAGAACCCACGATGGAGACCTTGTCCCCCAGCTGGAACACGAAGCCGCCCTTGGGGATGATGGCCTTCCGGTTCCGCTCCACGGCGCAGACCAGGATGTCGGTGCCCAGCTTCTGGTTCATCCGGCTGATGGGGAGGTTGGCGAGAGGGCTTTCCCCCTCCAGAGAGAAGGTGAGCAGCTCCGCCCGGCCCTCGGCAAAGGTGGTAATGTCGATGGCCTTGGGGGTGCGGAGACGGCGGGCGATCTCGGTGGCCGCCGTCAGCTCCGGGTTGAGCAGCATGGAGATACCCAGGCTCTGCTGGAGATAGGTCCGCTCCTCGTGGTAGGTGAAATCCCGGACCCGGGCGATGGTGGTGATACCATGGCCCGCTTTTTTGGCGATTACGCAGCAGAGCAGATTCACCTCGTCCTGCCCGGTGACGGCGATGAGTACGTCGCAGGCGGCGATGCCCGCCTCCTCCAGCAGCTGAAAGCTGGTGCCGTTGCCTACGACGCCCATCACGTCGCAGTTGTCTGCGATCTGCTGGACCCGGTCCCGCCGGGTGTCGATGACGGTGATGTCGCAGTCCTCCTGGCTCAGCTCCTCTGCGAGGGTGGAGCCGATCCTTCCGCAGCCGACAATAATCATGTTCATTGGGAATCGCCTCTTTTTTTCTGCCTGTGACACAGCATAGCACAAAAGACGAAAAGTGGCAATGATAAAATGACGGGTCAGGCCGAAAGAGAAAGGGGCGAGGGAGCCCGCCTGAGAAAAACGCAACAAACTTTTCACAAAAACACGTTGCCTCTTTGACGTTTGGACGATATAATAGGAAGCAAATATCAATAGGCCCCACGTTGGCCTCACAGGAGGAAACCACATATGACAACGATCAAGGCGATCCGGGCGGCGCTGCTCACCGAGGACTGCCGCCGGGAGCTCTCCCGCATCTACTGCCGACAGGAGAACACCGTCGGCCCCGTGTGCTGTCGTCTGGAGGAGCTGATGGACGGCTTTCAAAGGACCTTTCAGCGGGACGAGAATACCCAGGTGGCTCTCTGCACTGCGGCGGGACGGACCGAGGTGGGAGGCAACCACACCGACCACCAGCGGGGCAAGGTGCTGGCCGCCAGCGTAGACCTGGACGCCGTGGCCTGCGCCGCCCCCAACGGGACGGACACCGTCCGCCTGTGCTCCGAGGGCTACGGTATTGTGGAGATCCGGGTGGACGAGCTGGACAAGGTGGACGCCGAGGAGAACACCACCCCCTCTCTGGTCCGGGGCATCCTGGCCCGGACGGCCCAGATGGGCTATCAGCCGGTGGGCTTTGACGCATACATCCGCTCCGACGTGCCGGGAGGGTCCGGCCTGTCCTCCTCCGCCTGCTATGAGGTGCTGGTGGGGGTGGTGGCTAACCACCTGTACTGCCGGGACGAGCTGACCCTGGCCCAGATCGCCATGATGGGCCAGTATGCGGAAAATGTCTATTTTGGCAAGCCCTCCGGTCTGATGGACCAGATGGCCTGCGCCCTGGGGGGCATCGTGGCCATCGACTTCCGGGACGAGGGAAATCCGGTGTACCATCAGGTGGATTTTGACTTTACGGCGGCGGGCCATGCCCTGTGCATCATCGACACCGGGGCGGACCACGCCGACCTGACCGCCGACTATGGGGCCATTCCCCAGGAGATGGGGGCGGTGGCGGCCCAGATGGGCAAGAGCGTGCTCAGCGAGACCGACCCGGCGGTATTCTATGCCGGGCTGCCCCGGCTCCGGGAGCGGCTGGGGGACCGGGCGGTGCTCCGGGCCATCCATTATTACGACGACGTAAACCGGGTGGAGGGGCAGGTGCGGGCCCTGGAGCGGGGCGACTTCAACGCCTTCCTGGCTCTGGTGAACCAGTCCGGACAGTCCTCCTTTATGTATCTGCAAAACGTGGCCACCTTCCGTGACCCGGCTGACCAGCCGGTGGCGGTGGCTCTGGCGGTGGCCCAGCACCTGCTGGGGGGCCGGGGAGCTGTCCGGGTCCACGGGGGCGGCTTTGCCGGGACCATTCAGGCTTTCGTCCCCCTGGACTCCTTGGAGCGGTTCCGACTGGGCATGGACGCCCTGCTGGGCCAGGGTTCCTGCCATATCCTGACCATCCGCCCGGTGGGCGGGGCCGTACTGTTTGGATGAGAGGAGAGAGAAACACGGAGCTTGCCATTTCTCAGCTGGTGGAGTACGCCGTCCGCCACGGGCTGATCGAGGAGACTGACCGGGTGTGGGCCGCCAATCGTCTGCTGGAGGCCTTGGGCCTGGAGGGATTCCAGGGCCTGACCCCGGTGGAGGAGCTGCCGCCCCTCCAGGACATTCTGGACGTGATGAACCGGTACGCCTTTGAACACGGGCTCATCCAGGGGGACACCCCCTCCTTCACCGACCTGTACGACACGGGGCTGATGGGTCTGCTGACTCCCCGGCCCTCGGAGACGGCGCAGCAGTTCTGGGAGGCCTATGCCCGCAGCCCGGAGGAGGCCACCAGTTGGTATTATACCTTCTCCGGCGACACCAACTATATCCGCCGGGACCGCATCGCAAAGGACGTGAAGTGGCTGGCGGAGACGGAGTACGGCACCCTGGACATCACCATCAACCTGTCCAAGCCGGAGAAGGACCCCCGGGCCATCGCCGCTGCAGGTAAGGCGGTGTCGGTGAAGTACCCCAAGTGCCTGCTCTGCGTGGAGAACGAGGGTTATGCCGGACGGCTGGACCACCCCGCCCGCCAGAACCACCGGGTCATCCCTCTGAAGCTGGCAGGGGAGGACTGCTGCCTCCAGTACTCCCCCTATGTCTACTATAACGAGCACTGCATCGTCTTTAACCGGAAGCACATCCCCATGGCCATTGACCGGCGGTGCTTCGACCATCTGCTGGAGTTCGTCACCGTTTTCCCCCACTATTTCGTGGGCTCCAACGCAGACCTCCCCATCGTGGGCGGCAGCGTCCTGAGCCACGACCACTATCAGGGGGGACGGTACACCTTCGCCATGGAGCGGGCCCCGGTGGAGACGGAGATCTCCATTCCCGGCTATGAGGACCTGTCCGCCGGTATCGTCCAGTGGCCCATGTCGGTCATCCGGCTCCGGGGAGCGGACCCGGTCCGGGTGGCGGATTGCAGTGAGCACATCCTCAACGTCTGGCGGGGCTACTCCGACCTGGCAGCGGACATCCTGGCGGAGACGGACGCCCCCCACAACACCATCACCCCTATCTGTCGCAGAAGGGGGGAGGACTACGAGATGGATCTGGTGCTGCGCAACAACCGCACCACCGAGGAGTGTCCCCTGGGTATCTTCCACCCCCATCAGGAGAAGCACCACATCAAGAAGGAGAACATCGGCCTCATCGAGGTCATGGGCCTGGCGGTGCTCCCCGCCCGGTTGAAGGAGGAGCTGGCGGTGCTGGAGCAGACCATCCTCTCCGGCGGCGACCTGGAGGCCGACCCCAGGACCGCTTCTCATGCGGCCTGGGCCAGACAGATCGTGATGGGCGGACATCCCGAGCTGAACGCCGACAACTGCGGCGACATCCTCCGGCTGGAGGTGGGCAAGGTCTTTGCCGCCGTCCTGGAGGACGCCGGGGTGTACAAGCGCACCGACGAGGGCCGCAAGGCGTTTCTGCGGTTCGTGGCGGCGCTGTAAAAAGGGTTTGCCTTTTCCCCCTGCCTGTGTTACAATAACCCATAGTATGTGCGCAAACGACAAGACTGCGCCGGACAAACAGAAGGAGAGAATACCCATGGCCTGTTTTTTGGTACCCACCACTGAGGCGGTGGTCATCACGGTGGCGACCCACGTCATCAACAACCACGAGAAGAGGGCGGCGGCCCGGCCCCGCACGGAGAGAAGGCTGGAGGAACGGCACAGCGGCCCCGCCATCCCTTGGAGCCGGAAGCTGCGCTGGCTGTCCGAGATGCTGTGGGGCGGATCGTTGCTGCTGGCCTTTGAGCACCTGTGGCACGGGGAGATCGTCCCCTGGTTCCCCTTCCTGACGGCGGCCTCTGACCCGGCCAGCACGGCGGAGATGCTCCAGGAGATGGGCTCGGTGGGCGTGCTCATGGCCCTGATCGTCACCGGGGTCTGGGGGACTATGGTGGTCGCTGCCGAGAGCATCGCCAAGCGGGAGGATGAAATCACCCCCGCCGCAGAGTGAGGGAGACGGTATGACCCTGCTGCTCACCGTCTTTGCCGCCGTGTACGCCACCGTCCGGTGGTATACTCGGAAGGACGACACCATGCACCTGGGGGCGCTGTGCCTGATGCTGTGGGGGGCCTCCCTGATGTGGCTGGCGGACGCCATTTTCGAGTACGCCGAGCTGGGGGCGGACTACTTCGCCCCGGCCCTGGAGGACATGGCAAACGACGCCTTCCTGGGGCTGTCCGTCATCGCCCTGGCCCTGGTGGTCTGGCTGGTCATCGTGCTGGTCAGAGACTCTAAGGGAACTGTCCGGGCGATGCTGACCCGAAAAAAATAAAGGAAATCCGCCGGTTTGGATGGAAAATCTCCAAACCGGCGGATTTTATGTTTGTATTGGAAAAAGGAGCGGTCTTAGAGCTGCCGGAACTCCCGCACGGCCCGGGCGATGTCCGGGGCGCAGAACACGGCGCTGCCCGCCACCAGGAGGGTGGCCCCGGCCTGGGCACACTGGGGGGCGGTGGAGCCCAGCTTGACCCCGCCGTCCACCGAGAGGTCGGGATGGATTCCCCTCCGGGCGCATTCGGCCCGGAGGGTGCGGAGCTTGTCCAGGGCCCGGGGGTCGAAGGACTGGCCTCCTTGTCCCGGCTCCACCCCCATGACCAGCACCAGGGCCAGCCGGTCCAGCCAGGGGAACACCGCCTCTGCCGGGGTGTTGGGGCTGACAGACAGCCCGGCCCCCCGTCCGGCGGCGTGGATGACGTCCAGGACGGCGCCGATGTTGTCCTCCGTCTCCACGTGGAAGGTGAGCAGGTCGGCTCCCGCATCCAGAAAGGCGGGGGCATATTTCAGGGGATGGGTAATCATCAGATGCACGTCCAGCACTGCCGAACCCAGCCCCTTGCGGAGGGAGCGCAGCACAGGCAGGCCAAAGGAGATGTTCTCCACAAAATGGCCGTCCATCACGTCAAAATGGATCATATCGGCTCCGGCGTCCAACGCTGTCCGGCACTGCTCCCCCAGACGGGTGAAGTCTGCCGAGAGGATCGAGGGGCTGATTTTCATGGTTTGGGTGCCTCCCATTCACTGACTGAACCGATGGTTCGTTCCGGGAAATCATCATACGATATTCGGGGGACGCTGTCAAGGAAAATCGAAGGACGGGGACAGAAAGCAAAGCCCACCTACCTACTATAAAAATATGTTGAAATCCTGTCCCAAAGGGCGTATAGTAGAGCAAACAGCGGTGTTACCGCTGAACTAAAAGGAGCGAATACAGATATGATCACCAGAGACGAGGCATTCAGCCTGTTAAAGGAGTACAATCAGGAGCCCTTCCACATCCGCCACGCCCTGACGGTGGAGGGCGTCATGCGCTGGTATGCCCGAGAGCTGGGCTACGGGGACGAGGAGGACTTCTGGGGCATCGTGGGCCTGCTCCACGACCTGGATTTCGAGCGGTATCCCGACCAGCACTGCATCAAAAGCCAGGAGATCATGCGCCAGCGTGGACTGGACGAGCGGCTGATCCACGCCACCGCCAGCCACGGCTGGAACCTGACGGTGGACATCAAGCCGGAGCACGAGATGGAAAAGGTGCTCTACGCCGCCGACGAGCTCACCGGCCTGATCTACGCCGCCTGCCTGATGCGGCCATCCAAAAGCGTCCAGGACATGGAGGTCAAGAGCCTGAAAAAGAAGTACAAGGACAAGAAGTTTGCCGCAGGCTGCTCCCGGCAGGTCATCGAGGACGGAGCCGCCCCCCTGGGCTGGGACCTGGCGGACCTGCAGCGGCGGACCATTGAGGCCATGCGGGTGGACGAGGCGGCCATCAACGCCTATTTTGACGCACAAGGCTGAGTGCCATCGTCCATTTGGACGACGACCTGCTCATAGTCCTCGTAGCTGTAGAGCATATTGAGCACCTCCAGCAGGCCGTTGGTGGTCAGCCGCTGGGGCAGCTCCAGCCGGGCTTTCAGCCGCTCCCGGCGGGCGGCGCTGTCCGATCGGCCGGTTAGGCCGTCCCGGAAAAAGTCCGCCTTGGTGATCTCCCGGCGGGGGAGGGGGGCGGCCTCGTCCTCGTCCAGGATGGTGGCCCCCGCCCGGCGAAGGGCGGCCTCCAGCACCTCCGGGCGCATCCCCTCTACCCCCAGCTTGCCCTCCTTACCGGGCTTTGCCTTCCGGCGCTCCTTGCCGGGGATGTCCGGGATATAGGCCTGCTTGAGCTGCTCCCTGGGGATGACCCCTTTCAGGTGGTTCCGGATGACAAACCCCGCCCCGTCGCTGTCGGTGAGGACGATCAGCCCCCGCTCCCGGGCAATGCGCCGGAGAAAACGGGCCTTTTCCCCGTCCTTGAAAATGCCGAAGCCGTCGGTGGGGATGATGAGGGTGTCCACCACCTGGGAGAGGGTGTTTTTGTCATAGCGGCCCTCCACCACGATGGCCTCCTGAATTTTCAGCATCTCACCGCCCCCTGTCCCGGGCGGCCAGAGACAGAAGAAGCTCGGTGAGCACGTCCGAGCCATCCCGGCCCAGCTTCATTTCCCAGTCCGCCTGCTGGCAGAGGGAGACCGCCTCCCGGCACCAGGGGAGGGAGTACCGCCGGGCGGACTGCATCAGCTTCCGTGCCTGCCAGTCGCTGCGCATCCCCCAGAGCTGGGCCACGTAGCTCTCCCCCCGGCCGTTTTCCAGGGCCAGGCGGGCGCTCCAGATCTGCCGCAGCTGCCGCCCTACGGCGGCCATGATATAGATGGGCTGCTCCCCCATGCGGAGCAGCTCCCCCAGCAGGGACATGGCCCGGTCATAGTTGCCCTCTCCAATGGCGTCGGTCATCTGAAAGGCCCGGGCGTCCAGCACCGGGTCGCACACGGCGTCGATGTCCTGTTTGGTGACGGCCCTGCCCCGGGCGTAGGCCCCCAGCTTGTCCACCTCTCCGGCCAGATTGGTCATAAGACCGCCGCAGAGGAAGGTGAGATACTCCGCCGTGGGGGTGTCGATCTCCTTGCCCCAGGCCTGTTTGAGCCGCCTCCGGAGCCAGTCGTTCAGGTCGCTCTGCTCCTGCTGGCGGAACTCCACGATAAGGCCCTTGGACTTGATGAGCTTGCCCAGCTTGGTGTTGGCGTTGCCCTTCCACTCCATGGTGTCGTAGAGGAACACCAGACACAGATACTCCGGCAGGTCGTCGATGAGGGCCATCAGCCCGTTCCGGCGCTCCTCGTTTTTGAACAGGTCCCAGTCGTAGACCAGCACCATGCTTCGTTCGCTCATCATGGGCATGGCCTCCGCCGCCTGGGTCAGCTCCTGGAGGGTCAGGTCCTTCCCCTGAAAGACGTGGAGGTTGAAGGACTCCATCCCTCCGGTCAGTACCTTCCCCTTGAGCTGCTCCAGATAGTAGTCCCGGAGATAGTCCTCGGGGCCGTAGAAGATAAACAGCCCGGCGGTCTGTCCCTGCTTGAGGGCGGCCTTGAGCTGGGGCAGACCGCTGGGGGCTGTCGGTTTTCTGGGAGCCATGGCGGCCCCTCCTCTCTGTGACGATGTCCGTGATATGCCATGTTTGGCGGCGAAAAAAGAGACGAAAAGGCGCCCCGCACTGGATGTCGGGGCGCCGTCTTGTACCTTACAGCTCTGTGCGAACGGACAGGACGGTGTACCCCAGGGCGTTCACTGCCTTGCGGATAGCGCCCTCGTCCGGAACCTGCTTGAGCCGCAGGACCGCCTGACGGTCTCCCAGGTCTACCTCCGCCCAGGTGCCGTCCATGGCGTTGAGGGTGTTCTGTATCCGGCTGGCGCAGTTGCTGCAGGTCATGCCCTCAATGCGGACCACCGCCCGATAGGGGTAGTGAGACGGGTCCCGGTCCTTCACCCGGACCTTTTTCACCGTCTCCTCATGCTCCCCGCAGCATCCGCCGCCCTTTCTCAGCTTTTTCACGTAGCTGTACACGCCAAAGACGCAGGCTGCGGCCAGGATCACCACGACGATTACCGTTCCCATGCTGTTTTCCACTCCTTCGTTTAAATATAGTCGGTGGACAGGCCATTTCCGGCGGTCTGCTGGACGAGCTGCTCCAGGGTGATGCCGGACAGGTAGTCCTGAATGACCTGGTTGAGTCCCTGCCAGATGGGCAGCACCAGGCATTTGTTTGACCGGGGGCACGGCTCCTCCCCCTCCAGACAGGTGACCGGGGCCAGGGTCTCCTCTGCAAGCTCCAGCACCTCCAGGACGGTGTAGGACGAGGCGGGCCGGGCCAGGCGATAGCCGCCGTTCTTCCCCCGCAGGCTCACCACCAGCCCGGCAGACACCAGCCGCTTGACGATAGACTCCAGATATTTCTCGGAGATCTCCTGCCGCTGGGCGATCTCCTTCAGGGACATACAGTTTTCACCCGGATAGAGGGCCAGCTCTACCATAATACGCAGGGCATACCGACCCCTGGTGGAAATCATCATGGCACCTTCCCCCTTTCTCAGGCTTACTATCAGTGACCTTATTATACTATCTGTCAGACCGGTTTTCAAGGGGCGGATTTTGGCGTGCGGCGGCACCGGGTTTTGACGGAAACCCCACAGGGCAACAGCATTTACTTTTCTCTCAGGCTGTTGTACAATTATGTAAACAA
>JAJQEM010000094.1 GCA_021201635.1 Clostridiales bacterium
CTATTAAAAATTTTTCGCGGATGTGTTCAACTTGCACTTGCAATTTTCGAAAAAAATAAATTCCTGTCAAAATCGCAAATGAAAACGTTTCGGCGCCGGTCACCCAGACCGCTGCCGCACGGAGGAGGTTCAATATGAGCTACACCATCCCCATCGGCCCCTACCATCCCGCACTGGAAGAGCCGATCCACGCCCGTCTCACGGTGGACGGAGAGGAGATCACCGACGCCAGTGTGTTTGTGGGCTACAATCACCGTGGCATCGAGAAGCTGGCCCAGGAACGGAACTTTATCCAGACCCTGGTGCTGGTGGAACGGGTCTGCGGCATCTGCTCCCACTCCCACTCCCTGACCTACGCCATGTGCATCGAGCACATCGCCGGGATGGAGGTCCCCAAGCGTGGACAGTATATCCGGGTCATCATCGAGGAGCTGGAGCGCATCCACTCCCATCTGCTGTGGCTGGGCATCGCCTGCCACATCGTGGGTCACGACAGTATGTTCATGCAGATCTGGAATGACCGGGAGCGCACCATGGACACGTTGGAGGCCCTCACCGGCAACCGGGTCAACTACGCCATGAACACCATCGGCGGGGCCCGGCGGGACCTGGACGACGACAAGCGGAAGCTCCTGCTGGAGGCCATGGACGACCTGGAGAAAAAGATGGGGCCTATCACCCATTTCCTCACCACGGACAAGACCCTGGCCATGCGCACCAAGGGAGTAGGCGTGCTCACCACCGAGGATGCCATCCGGCTGGGAGCTGCCGGGCCTCACGCCCGGGCCTCCGGGGTGGACGCCGACGTCCGCCGGGACGCCCCCTATTCCTCCTATGAGGACTTTGAGTTTGCCGTTCCCGTCCAGCAGTCCTGCGACGTCTATGCCCGGGTGGTCATCCGTGTGTTGGAGATCTACGAGAGCATCAAGATCATCCGTCAGGCGGCGGACAATCTGCCGGAGGGCCCCATCAATCTGGGCAACAAGATCCCCAAGGTGCCCGCCGGAGAGTTTACCGCCCGGCATGAGGCCCCCCGGGGCCCTCTGGTCTACAAGGTGGTCACCGATGGCGGCCTCACCAACTACCGGCTGAGTCTCCACGTCCCCACCTTCCGCAACGCTCCTACCGTCCCCACCATGCTCAAGGGAAACACCGTGGCCGACGCCGGGCTGATCGTGGCCTCCATCGACCCCTGCTTCTCCTGTCTGGACCGGTAAGATGCACGAGCTGGCCATTACCCAGAGTATTCTGGACATCGCCCAGACTGCCGCTCGGGAGCACCATGTCACCCGTGTGCGGGAGGTGCGCATCAAGCTGGGAGAGTATTGCGGCGTGGTCCCCCAATGCGTTCAGTATTATTTTGACGTCATCAGCAAGGGGACCGTCGCCGAGGGCGCAGTATTGACGATGGAGAGACTTCCCATCCTCATGCGCTGCGAGGACTGCCGGTGGGAGGGACAGGTGGACAAGCTGCACATCGTCTGTCCCGACTGCGGGAGCACCCGTCTGAAGCTGCTTCAGGGCAGAGAATTTTATGTAGAGAGTTTGGAGGTAGATTAGACTTCTATGGAAATCAAGGTCATGCATCAGGTCATGGAGTGGAACGAGGACGTCAGCGACGCCGTTAAGGCAGAGCTGTCCCGCCATCGAGTGTGCCTGATTAACGTGCTGGGTTCGCCGGGAGCCGGAAAGACCAGCACCATCGTCTCCCTGGTCGCACGCCTCCGGGAAAAATACCGGATTGGCGTCATCGAGGGGGACATCACCGGACAGATCGACGCCGAGCAAATCGACGCTCTGGGTCTGCCGGTGGTCCAGCTGGATACCGACGGGGCCTGTCATATTGAGGCCATGAGCATCCAGCACATCCTGCCCCACTTCGACCTGGACAGCCTGGACGTGCTGTTTGTGGAGAACATCGGCAACCTGGTCTGCCCTGCCGAATTCAACATCGGCGAGAGCTTCCGCCTGGCCATCCTCAGCGTTCCCGAGGGGGACGACAAGGTGGAGAAGTATCCCCTCATGTTCTCCACCTCCCAGGCGTTGGCCATCAACAAGTATGATTTGAAGGATTACTTTGGCTTCGACGACGAGCGGGTGGAGCGCAGCGCCCGGGGGATCAACCCGGAGATCGTCCTGTTCCGCACCTCCAGCCGGGACGGGCTGGGCCTGGATGATCTGGCAGGATGGATTTCTCAACGCATCGACGCCGTTCTGTCGTCGGAAGATAAGGAGGGATAACTGTGGAAAAACCGTCGAAATTTGCCGTCTGGCTGTCCACCTTCCTCTGCTGTATGCTGTTCTGGCTGCTGCTGACCTGGTCGGTGGAGCCGGTGGAGCTGATTTTGGGGGCAGTTGTCAGCGCTGTGGTCGCCGCCTTTTCCGGACGATTTCTCATCCACAACCGGGCGTTTTACCTGTATAACCCGGTGCGGTTGGTGATGATACTCGTCTATAACATCTTCATCTTCTTCTGGGAGATCATCAAGGCTAACGTGAACATGGCTCGCATCGTGCTCAGTCCCAATCTGGGCAACTATCAGGCAGGCATCATCCGCATCCCCGCCTCTCCGGACATCAAGAGCGACTACGGTCAGGCCATGGTGAGCAACAGCATCACCCTGACCCCCGGCACCATCACCATGGACGTGGCCGAGGATGAGGAGGGCAACAACTATTACTACGTTCACTGGATCGATGTGACCGAGACCGACCGGGAAAAGGCCGGCGAGGTCATCAAGGGCCGGATGGAGCGTTGGATCGGGAGGATTTGGAAATGATTGAATTTTTAATTGCGGCAATCATCTGCGTGACACTGGATCTGTTCCTGCTCTACCGCATTTTCAAGGGCCCCACCGCCGCTGACCGGATGTGCGCCGCCGACAGCCTGGATCTGATGTCCGCCCTGGCTCTGGCGCTATACTCCCTGTATTCTGGCCGGGCCATCTACATGGACATCGCCCTGGTGGTGGCGCTGCTTGGCTTTGTGGGCGCGGTTTTCGTGGCCCGCTATCTGGAGGGGAGGATCTAATGGCTGTCAGAATCATTGTGGACATTCTCCTGGCCATCGGGCTGTTTTTCCTGATCGTAGGCACCCTGGGGTACATCCGTATGCCCGACGTGTTTGGCCGTCTCCAGGCCTCCACCTGCATCGCCACCCTGGGCACCATTGCGGTGGTGCTGGCAGGGATCGTCTATGCGGTTGTGGACGGCAGCGAGGTCATCGCCTACGTCAAGCTGGGACTGATCCTGGTGCTCATTATGGGCACCAACCCCGTCTCCAACCATGCCCTGTGCAAGGCCGCCTACAAAATGGGCATCAAGCCCGCCAAGGACCTGGTGATGGACGACTATAAGGAGGATGAGGTGGAATGAACGGAGTGCTCGTATTTATCCTCAACACCCTCGCCATCGTGGGCGCTGTGGCCGCTGCCGCCGTGGCGGTCCACGCCGTCCGACTGGTGGACTCGGTGATTGCCCTGGCCGCCACCGGCTCCTTTATCTCCCTGGAGTTCATTCTGCTCCAGGCCCCGGACGTGGCTATCGCAGAGGCCAGCGTGGGCGCAGTGCTGTCCACCATCCTGTTTATCATCGCCCTGTGCAAGGTCAACGCCCACAAGGAGGATCGAAAATGAAGCTGAAAAAGATCCTGCTCGCCGCCAGCCTGGCCGTGCTCATGGTATGCGGCATCTATATGGCGGTGCTCATGGGCACCAGTGAGCCCACCTACGACGGCTCAAACACCGACCTGCTGGCCCTCTATGAGGACCCGGAGTCCTATGACAACTCGGATGCCGATGGCGTGGCCGCTGTCATTGTCAATGAGAACCTGGACAAGACCACCGCTCTCAACGTGGTGTTCAGCGTCGTCTTTAACTTCCGTGGCTACGATACCATGGGCGAGAGCTTTATCCTTGTCGCCGCCATTGCGGGCTGCCTGGTCATTCTCCGCAAAGCGGTAAAGAAGGCTGTCCCGGCCGATGTGCCGGAGAACGATGTTGAGACAGAAAAGGAGGGCGAGAGCGAATGAAAACGGATTCCAATAAGCCGAAAATTCGCCGGAAGGACGTGATCGTCCGCTGCGCAGCGGATGTGTTCCTGCCTCTGGCCTGTATGTTTGGCTGCTACGTGGTATTCCACGGCAGCTCCAGCCCCGGCGGCGGCTTCCAGGGCGGTGTGCTCATCGCCAGCGCCATCCTGCTGGTCTTTCTGGGCCACGGCGGCAGTCAGGTGAAGGACTCCTTCAGCTCCCGGCTGCTCCACAGCGGCGAGACGATTGCAGAGATCATGTACGTGGTCATCGCCCTGCTGGGTGTCTTTACGGGACTGAACTTCTGCTTTAACTTCGTCTTTGCCGGATTTGAGATGGAGACCAGTATCCTGATGAACGACGCCGTGGGCTACCACGTCATGGCGGGCATCACCTGTCTGCTCATCCTCATGCTGGGTGCTCTTGACCCTGAGGAGGAGGGCGGCGATACGCCCTCTGACGGAAAGGAGGATGTCTCCCAATGATGATCGTGAACTACATCGGCGCCTTCGCCCTGATCGTCCTGGGTATTTACTGTATGGTGGTCAAGCACAACCTCATCAAGACGGTCATCGGTATTGGCCTGGTGGACTACGGAGCCAACCTGCTCATCGTATCGGCAGGCTTCAACGACGGCGGAACCGCCCCCATCTTCAACCTGGAGGAGCTGACCCGGTCCAGCTTTTTCGTAGACCCGGTGCCTCAGGCCCTGACCCTGACCTCTATCGTCATCGGCGCCTGCACCACTGCCATGAGCCTGTGCCTGGTCATTATGATCCATGAGCAGTACGGTACCCTGGACACCCGTAAGATCAGGAGGTTGAACGGCTGATGGAAAACTTCCCGATTCTGGCCATCATGACCCTGTTCGTGTGCGCCTTCATCGTCTCCCTGGTGGGCCGCCGTAATGCGGTGGTACGCAACGTGGTGGTGACCATCGCCGTCACCGTCCCCCTGGTCATGATGCTCTGCCTTATCCCCACCGTCTTTATCGACGGGGAGACCATCGTCTACTGGCTGGGCAACTGGGCCCCGGAGGCCGACTGGGCCATCGGCATCTGCCTGGAGGTGGACGCCCTGAGCCTGTTCTTCGGCCTGATCGTCACTGTGGCGGTCTTTGTCTCCGGGCTGTACTCCTTCACCTACATGAACCACGACGACAGCCTGGTGAACTATTACACCCTGTTCCTCATGCTCTCCGGTTCGGTGCTGGGCCTGGTGCTCTCCGGCGACCTGTTTAACATCTTCGTCATGATAGAGATCATGACCTTTACCGCCGTGGCCCTCACCGCCTTCCGCAACACCTATGAGGGCGCATTGGAAGGTGCGTTCAAGTACCTGGCGGTGGGCTCTCTTGGCTCCACCTGCGTGCTGCTGGGCGTGGCTATGCTCTACTCCCAGCTCCACACCCTGAACCTGGCCCAGGTCGCCGCCCTGCTCTCCAGCCAGGGCACCAATCCGGTGACCATTGCCGCCTTCGCCTTCCTGTTCATCGGCTTTGGCAGCAAGGCCTTCCTGTTCCCCTTCCAGCCTCTGGCGGCGGACGCCCACGCAGTGGCTCCCGCCTCCATCTCCCTGATGATTTCCGGCGTGCTGACCAAGTGCGGCGTCTACGGCATCATCCGCCTGGTCTATGTGCTCTATCAGAACTATGACCAGCCCATCGTCCAGTATCTGGTCACCGGATTCGGAGCGGTCAGTATGTTCATCTGCGTCACCATGGCCTTTAACCAGCACAACTTCAAGCGACTGCTGGCCTTCCACTCCATCTCTCAGGTGGGATACGTCATCACCGCCGTGGGCCTGGGCTCCATCCTGGGCGTGGGCGCAGGACTGTACCATGCCATGAACCACACCATTTTCAAGGGTCTGCTCTTCCTCACCGCCGGTGCTGTCCAGCACCAGACCGGGAGTCTGGATCTGGATCGGCTGGGCGGCCTGGGCAAGCGGATGCCTAAGACCTGTCTGCTGTTCCTCATCGGCGCAGCCTCCATCAGCGGTCTGCCGCCCTTTAACGGCTTCGCCTCCAAGTGGATGATCTATCAGGCGGCCTTCCTCCACGGCGTCACCTCCGGCAACTTCTATTTCATCTTTATCTGTGTGGTCGCCCTTATCACCAGCGTCCTGACCCTGGCCTCCTTCATCAAGGTTGCCCAGAGCGTCTTCTTCGGCCAGCTTCCGGAGGAGTACAAGGACGTGAAGGAGGTCCCCCTGACTATGCGGCTCCCCATGTGGGTGCTGGCGATCCTCTGCATCCTCACCGGACTGTTCCCGGACTTCATCCAGGAGAAGCTCCTCACCCCGGCGGTGAACGCTGTCTTTAATGTGGTGGGTTATATCGACACCGCCATGGGCACCGGATACGCCGCCGCCAGTGGTGTCACCGCTGCGGGCATCGAGAGCATCGCCGTCACCGGAACCTGGTCCCCCACCTCCTGGCTGATGCTGCTGTTCTGCATCACCTGCGCCGTGGCTATCGTGTTTCTGCTGGCCAGCCCGGACGACAAGCAAAAGGGCATCCCCGTCTTCTCTGCCGACGAGACCGCCCAGCCGCTGGATGCCAAGTATGAGCCCTTCTTCTCCGGCGAGGAGGCTGTCTACTCCCAGGTAGGCGGCAGCGACCTGTTCTGGGGCTTCAAGCACAGCTGGCGGCGTTACTTCCACTTCATGCACGACTGGCACAGCGGCATTGTCAACGACTACGCCCTCTATGGGGCGGTAGCCATCGCCTTTGTCCTGCTGTTCTGCATCGTGCTGCTGTAAAGGAGGCGGGATACGATGAACGAACTACTGCTCAACCTGTTCTATGTGCTGGTGTTTCCCGGCCTCCTGTTCTGTATTCTCATGGGCATCCTCCTGGCCGGTCTGGACCGGGTGTGGGTCGCCCGGATGCAGCGTCGGGTAGGCCCTCCCCTGCTCCAGCCCTGGTATGACTTTCTGAAATGCTGCGGCAAGGAGACCATTGTCCCCCGGCACGCCAAAAAAGCGGTCTACTTCGCCGCCCCGGTGATCGGCTTTGTGGCCCTGATGACCATTTCCCTGTTTCTCCCGGTAGTCAAGGGACGGGCGGCCTTCTCCGGCACTGCCGATCTGGTGGTCATCCTCTATCTGCTCACTCTGGTCAGCGTTTGCATGATGGTGGGCGCCTCCGCCACTGGCTCCCCCTTTGCCGGCGTGGGCCTGAGCCGGGAAATGGTGGCCATGATCTCCTATGAGCTGCCCTTTGTCCTGGTCATTCTGGCGGTCAGCCGGGCGACCCTGTCCTACGACGCCGGAACCGGTATGCCTCTGACCTTCTCCCTCCAGGCTATTATGGAGTATCAGGAGGCCAACGGCCCCCTCATCACCCAGTGGAGCCTGATCCCCGCCGCCATCGCCATGCTGTTTGTCATCCCCTGCGAGGTGGGGATGCACCCCTTCGACGTGTCCGAGGCGGAGACGGAGATCTGCGAGGGCACTCTGGCGGAGTACAGCGGACCTCCCCTGGCGGTTTACAAGCTGACCCACATGGTCAAAATGTACATTATGACCGCTCTGTTCTGTGTTCTCTTCCTGGGGGGCCTCACCACCGGTATTCTCTTTTTCGACGTGGTGATTTTCATCCTGGTCTGTGCCCTGCTGACCTTTATCACGATGAGCCTGCCCCATGCGGTTTGCGCCCGGTTCAAGACGGAACAGGTATTCAAATTCTACTGGACCGTGGTGGCCGGTCTCGCCGCAATCAGCCTGATCCTGGTCTGGCTGGGGCTTTGAGGAGGGGTATCTATGTTTGAAAAACTGATCGACAACAGCATGGCGAAAAGCCCCTGGATCTTCCACATCAACGCCGGCTCCTGCAACGGCTGCGACATCGAGCTGGTCAGCGTGCTGACTCCCCGGCACGACGCCGAGCGGCTGGGCTTCAAGCTCACTGGCACCCCACGTCAGGCGGACATCGTGGTGGTCAGCGGTCCCATCACCGTTCAGACCCGCGACCGGCTGGTCCGCACTCTGGCCCAGGTCCCGGAGCCCCGGGTGGTGGTGAGCCTCGGCTCCTGCCCCCGCTCGGGCAACGTGTTCAAGGGCAGCTATGCCATCGACGGCCCCCTGGAGAAATATACCCATGTGGACGTCTCCGTGGGCGGCTGCACCCCCAAGCCGGAAGCCATCATGGCTGCTCTGGCCCAGGCCGCCCAGATTCTGGCGGAAAAGAGAAAGGAGATGCACAAGTAATGCTTCCCTATCTCACCAAGGCGGTATCCAACCTGTTCCACAAGCCCAGCACCGAGCAGTTCCCCGCAGGAGACCCGCCCAAGGCCGCCGAGGGCTATCGTGGCCGCATCAGCTACGACCCGGAAAAGTGCGTCAACTGCGGCATGTGCATCCGGGTCTGCGCCCCCCAGTGCATGGAGCGCACTATTGAAAAGCTGGAAAACGGCGACCAGAAGATCACCTTCACCTTCGACATGACCAGCTGCACCTTCTGCTCCATGTGCGCCGATTTCTGTGCCCGCCACGCTATCACCCTCACCGACGACTATATGATCGTGGGGACCAAACCGGAGGACTTTCTGGTGACCGGCTCCTTTGTGAAAAAAGCGCCGCCTCCCAAGCCCAGGCTGACCCCGGAGCAGATCGCCGAGATGAAGGCCAAGGCGGAGGCTGCCAAGAAAGCGAAGGCGGAAGCCGCCGCCAAGGCTGCCGCCGCAGCGGCGGCGGACAATGGCTGAACTTTTTCGCATCCATTTTGAGATCGAGGGCATCGTCCAGGGGGTAGGCTTTCGGCCCTTTCTTCACCGTCTGGCTCTGAAATGCGACCTCTCAGGCTGGTGCCGGAACACCGTCTTTGGGGTGGAGCTGGAGGTGGAGGGCACCGGGGAAGCGCTCGACAGGTTTCGGGTCGGGCTGCGGGAGGAGCTGCCTCCCCTGGCCCGGATCGACACTCTCCGGGAGACTCCCTGTCCCGCCCCCCTGAGAGAGAGCGGTTTCCACATTCGGGAGAGCCGCCGGGAGGGACACCCGGACGCCCTCGTCAGCCCGGATATGGCCACCTGCCGGGACTGTCTCCGGGAGCTCCGCAACCCGAAGGACAGGCGGTATCGCTATCCTTTTCTCAACTGCACCAACTGCGGCCCCCGGTTCACCATTGTACGAGAGCTGCCCTATGACCGCCGTGCCACCTCCATGGCGAAATTTCCCATGTGCCCGGACTGTGAGGCGGAATACGGGGACATCCGCAGCCGCCGGTATCATGCCCAGCCCAACTGCTGCCCGGACTGCGGCCCTACGTTGGCCTTTTCTCTGCCGGGGGAAGCTCCCTCCACGGACGACCCCATCGGACAGGCGACAGCTCTGCTTCGGGCCGGAAAGATCGTCGCCGTCAAGGGACTGGGTGGCTTTCACCTGGCCTGTCGGTGCGACCTGCCCGAGGCGGTGGCCGAGCTGCGCCGCCGAAAGCGGCGGGATGAGCGGCCCTTCGCCCTCATGTGCCGGGATGTTGCGACGGCGGAGCAGTTCTGTCACGTCTCCCCCCAGGAGGCCGCCCGTCTCACCAGTCCCCGGGCCCCCATCGTCCTGCTGCGAAAGCGACCTGACGCCCCCTCCGGTCTCAGCGAGACAGGAGAGCTGGGGTTGATGCTCCCCTATACGCCCATCCACCATCTGCTGATGGAGGAATTTGACGCCCTGGTCATGACCAGCATGAACGTCTCCGACCTTCCAACCCTCTGCGAGCTCGACAGGGACGGTGAGACGCTGGCAGACGGGATTTTGTCCCATGACCGGGACATCGTCAACCGCTGCGACGACTCCCTTCTCCGGGTGTTCCGGGGTACGGACTTGTTTTTCCGCAGGAGCCGGGGCTACGCTCCGGAGCCGGTGCGGCTTCTCTCCGACTGCACCGGTATTCTGGCCTGCGGGGCCGAACAGAAGGGCAGTTTTGCCCTCTCTCGGGGACAGTATGCCTTTCTCAGCCAGCACATTGGAGACCTGAAAAATTTTGAGACCTATGACTTTTACCGCCAGCAGATCAGCCGGTTCGAGTCCCGGTTCGGCGTGACGGTGGACCGACTGGTCTGCGACCTCCACCCGGACTATCTCTCCACCGAGTACGCCCGGGAGCGGAGCCGCCGGGAGCGCCTGCCTCTGACTCTGGTGCAGCATCACCACGCCCACATGGCCGCCTGCATGGCGGATAACGGCCTGGAGGGGCCGTGTATCGGCCTGATCTGGGACGGCACCGGCTACGGGACGGACGGGACCATCTGGGGAGCGGAATGTCTCACCGGAGATTACACCGGCTTTCAGCGCCGGGGCACCATCCGGCCCATCTCTCTCCCCGGAGGGGATGTATGCATCACAGAGATCGGCCGGGTGGCGTTCAGTCTGCTGTGGGACGCCGGGCTGCTCTCCAAAGAGGAGGCTAACCGTCCTCTGGCCCGGATGCTGGAGGCCAACGTGAACTGTCCCAGGACAACCAGTATGGGGCGGCTGTTTGACGGGGTCTATTCCCTGCTGTTCGGGCGGGAGACTGTCACCTATGACGGCCAGGGGGCCGTTCTGCTGGAGGCCAACGCCGCCGTAGATGAGACCGGGGCCTATCCCCTGTCCTGTTACCGTATGGACGGGCTGACCGTGTGGGATACCCGGCCATTGGTGAGGGCGCTCGTTGCGGAATTGCAGGCGGAAAAATCACCCCGGATGTTGGCCGCCCGGTTTATGAATACTCTGGTTTCTCTTGCCCTGGTCCACTGTCAGGCCGCCCGGGAGGAGACTGGTCTGGATCGGGTCGTCCTCTCCGGAGGCGTATTCCAAAACAGCTATCTGTTGCCCAGGGTGGTGGACGCTCTGGCGGCGGACGGGTTCCAACCATACTATCATACCTGCGTCTCCCCCAACGACCAGGGCATCGCCCTGGGGCAGACGCTGATCGTTGCAAAAGGAGGCGGCATATCTGATGTGCCTTGCCGTACCACTGAAACTGACCAAAATTGACGGCAACGACGCCGTGGGCGAGCTGGAGGGCATCCAGCGGCGTATCCGGGTGGACTTTCTAAAAGACCCCCAACCGGGAGACTACGTCATCGCCCACGCCGGGTTTGCCATTGAAAAGCTGAACGAGCAACAGGCTCTGGACAACCTACAGGCCCTCCGGGAGGTAGCAGATGCTCTCTGAGGCCGACTTTTGCCGTCTCCCCGGCTCCGACCGACTGCTCCGGGCCATCCGTGAGATGGAGCTGCCGGAGGTCCGGCTGATGGAGGTCTGCGGCACCCACACCATGGCCATCGCCCAGGCCGGACTGAAACAGCTGCTCCCACCTCAGATCCATCTGCTCTCCGGGCCGGGGTGCCCGGTCTGCGTTACCCCCGCCGGGGTGATGGATGAGATTTTGCGTCTCAGCGAGACACCAAACCTAATCCTCACCACCTACGGCGACCTGATGCGTGTCCCCGGCTCCGACCCGGAGGACAGTCTGCAACGGCGTAAGGCTCTGGGAGCGGACGTCCGGTGGGTCTACTCCCCCATGGACAGCCTGGATATTGCCCGGGAAAACCCGGAGCGGCAGGTGGTCTTTCTGGGGGTGGGCTTTGAGACCACCGCCCCCGGCACAGCGCTGGCGGTGCTGGAGGCAAAGCGACGGGGGCTGGGCAACTTCTCTCTCCTCTGTCTGCTAAAACAGACGCCTCCTGCGCTCCGGGCGCTCATCGCCCAGCCGGGATTCCGGGTGGACGGCTTCCTCTGTCCCGGCCATGTGGCCACCATCGCAGGTGCGGAGGCCTTCCGTTTTTTGCCGGAGGAGTACGGCCTCCCCGCCGTGGTCTCCGGGTTTGAGGCAGGGGACCTGCTGGTCTCCCTGTACAAGCTGCTCTGCCAGATCCGGGACGGTGCGCCGACATTGGAAAACGAATACACCCGGGCGGTCTCTCCCCAGGGGAACCAGGCAGCCCAGGCGCTGATGGCCCAGGTGCTGGAGCCGTCGGACGATCTCTGGCGGGGGCTGGGGACTATTCCGGCCAGCGGCCTGCGGCTGCGGCGGGAATTTCAGGACTATGACGCTGCACAGCGCTTCTCCTTCTCCCCCGCTCCCCGGTCTGAACTGCCCGGCTGCCGGTGCGGACAGATCATCTGCGGACAGCTCTCCCCAACGGACTGCCCTCTTTTCGGGAAGCGCTGTCAGCCGGAGCATCCCGTAGGGCCATGCATGGTCTCCAGCGAAGGGGCGTGTGCAGCGGCCTACAAGTATGGAGGGGTGGAGGAATGCCTATGAATCAGGACATTATCACATTAGACCACGGCAGCGGCGGAAGGCGTACCGCCCAGCTCATCGAGGAGCTGCTGCTCCCCGCCTTTCACAACGACGCACTCAGCACCCTGGGGGACGGGGCGACCTTGAATCTCTCCGGGCCGCTGGTGTTCTCTACCGACAGTTTTGTGGTAGACCCCATCTTCTTCCCCGGCGGGGACATTGGCAAGCTGTCCGTCTGCGGCACGGTGAACGATCTAGCCATGTGCGGCGGCGTACCCCGGTATCTCAGCCTGTCCTTCCTCATCGAGGAGGGCTTTCCCCTGGCCGATCTCCGCCGGGTGGTGGACTCCATCGCCCGGACCGCTCAGGAGGCGGGGGTGGAGATTGTCACCGGTGACACCAAGGTGGTGGAGCGTGGCAAGGGAGACGGGCTCTATATCAACACGGCTGGTATCGGCACCCTGGCCTGGCCCGGTCTGTCGCCGGACGGGATACAGGTGGGAGACGATGTTATCATCTCCGGCTCCATCGGCGACCACGGGGCCGCCGTCATGATGGCCCGGAACGGACTGCTGGAGGGCAGCACCCTCTCCTCCGACTGCCGTCCCCTCCACGCCCTGGCCAGAGCTGTCCTGGAGTGCGGCGGTGTCCGGGTGCTCCGGGACCCCACCCGGGGCGGCGTGGCCACCACACTCAACGAGTTCGCCCAGAACCGCCCCTTCTCCATTGAGCTGGACGAGGACGCACTCCCCATCAACGCCTCTACATCGGCCGCCTGCGGCCTGCTGGGGCTGGAGCCGTTGTACTGTGCCAACGAGGGCAAGCTGCTGGCGGTAGTGGATGCCGAACGGTCTGAGACGGTGCTGGAGGCCCTGCGCTCCACCCCAGGCGGCGAGCAGGCGGCCCGCATCGGTCGGGTGACCTCCCGTGCCCCCGGCAAAGTGATTTTGAATACCTTCCTGGGCGGCGGCCGGGTGCTCTCCATGCTCACCGGCGCACAGCTCCCCAGAATTTGCTAAAGGCGGTGTTTTTATGCAGACGAATACAAAAATTTCCATCACAAAGGACGAGATCGTCCCCACGGCTCAGAAAATGCGGGACGAGGGCCGAACGCTTGTCATGATCCACGGCCATCTGGACAAGGAGGGTAAGCCGGTCATCAGCTACGACTACTCCCTGGGTGCGGAGCTGGCCTGCTACGAGGTGGTGGGAGAGGACACCGTCCCCTCCATTGCCCCCATCTACTCCGCCGCCGCTGAGTGGCCGGAGCGGGAGATTAACGAGCTGCTGGGCTTCACCTTTGAGGGACTGGACACCAGCGAACGCCTCTTCCTCCCGGACAGCATGCTGGAGGGCAAGGGACAGATCATCGTCACCCCCATCAATGTGCTCAAGGAGAAAAATGGGCTGCTGTAAAGCAGACAGGCCGGACCGCTGCGGAATCGTACCGCAGCGGCCCGGCTTTTTTGGCGGCTGTTACCCCATGTCAGAACTTGTCAACATCTACCCCTCAGACGGGCAGAAATATGAAATATGCTTACAATCCGGCAGGGCAACAGCATTTACTTTTATTTATTCATAATGGGTTGCAATTGTGAATTTTTATTCGCTACAGCGGAGGAAACCTATCACAACTATTCGGTATTCGCATGTTTGTATCAGGTTAATTTGGACTATAGCCGCACTTTTTGTAAACTCAAAAAGTAAATGCTGTCGCCCTGCAATCCGGTACAGTCTCTTGCGGCAGTCGGAGGGGACTGATATAATCATAATCAGGAAAGAAAAGGTCATCGGCTCACCTGAGAGGAGGTCGCTGTGAGGAACACAGGCAAATGGAACCGGTTATCTCTGCTTCTGGCGTCCCTAGCCCTCTTTCTTCCACTGCTGGCGCTGCCCGCCTGGGGGAACTCGGCGGAGCCGCCCTGCTTCACTGTCCTGGTGATCGACCCTCCGGAGGGGCTGACCATCACCCTGGTTTCGCCGGGCAACGAGAGCCAGGCACCGCTGGAGCTGACGAAGGACGACCGTGCGTGGGAGAGCTATTACCGCTTCTATTACTGGCAGGACGACAGCGAGCAAGGGGCCAGCACCGAGGGGGCCTCTCTGTCCGTCTCCTATGGGACGAGCAGCTTTACCCTGGCCCTACAGGACATGACCGACCAGTATTACAACAATCTGCTCACTCTGGATGTGGCAAGCCAAACCTTGACCGACGACGCACCCGTCTGGCGGACGCCGCTGCTGGTGGCCCTGCGGGTCCTCTCCACCCTTGTCATTGAGGGAGTTGTGTTTTTCCTGTTCGGCTTCCGGAAGCGGCGGAGCTGGCTGATGTTTCTGGGGGTCAACCTGGCGACCCAGCTCCTGCTCAATTGGGCAATCACCGGCTCCTTCTCCACCCTGATCACCTCCGGCTATTGGTGGTTCCTGTACATCTTTGGAGAGGTGCTGGTCTTTGCCGCCGAGATGATCGCCTTTGGCGCACTGCTGAAGGAGAAGGGGCGGGGCCGTGCCGTTGGGTGCGCCCTCACTGCCAACGCCGCCAGCCTGTTGCTGGGCGGACTGCTGCTGACCTATTTGCCGGTGTAAGTAAGCCGTCACAGTTTTTAGAATAAACAGGTATGGACAAAAAGATGAATCAAAAGCGCCCGGGCATCCAAACAGGATGCCGGGCGCACTTTATGTCGTATCTTACAGAGTAGCCAGACTGTCGAGAAACTGCACCGCAGAGCGGGGGGTCCGGTTGGGGTTGCGGATGTCCCAGCGGACGGCCAGGGCCATAAGCTGCTCCTCCTCCATGGTGACGCCACGGACAGCGGCCAGCTGCCGGATGAGGTTGAGAAACTGCCCCTTGGTCAGCTCCTGGAACAGCACCCGGAGGCCAAACCGCTCGGAGAGAGAGGTCTTTTCCTGGATGGTCTCGCTGGCGTCCACCTCGTCTCCCAGTCGGTCAGAGAAGGTCTCCCGCACCAGATGGCGGCGGTTGGTGGTGGCGTAGACCGCCACATTGTCTGGGCGGGGCTCCACGCCGCCCTCCAGAATGGTCTTGAGGACGGAGTAGTTGTGGTCATCCTTCTCAAAGGCCAGGTCGTCGATAAAGAGGATAAACTTCTGGGGCTGGTGGCCCAGCAGCCGCACCAGCTGAGGGATGCCCCCCAGATCGGTTTTGTCCACCTCGATGAGCCGGAGGTTTTCCATCCCCTCCATCCCCAGCAGAGCCTTGACGGTGGCGGATTTTCCGGTACCACTGGCTCCATAGAGCAGCATATTATTCACCCGCCGACCGGAGAGCAGCGCCCGGGTGTTGGCTGCCACCTGGTCCCGCTGGCGCTGATAGCCCAGCATCTCCTCGGTAGGAAGGCAGTCTGGTCGCTCTACCGGGATGAGCGCTCCATCCTGCCACACAAAGGCACGATACCGGGCAAACTGCCCGCAGCCGTTCTCCTCATAGAAATGCCGGAACACGTCAAAGGGTGGCAGAGATGTGCAGTTCCACCGGGGCAGTTCCCCCTCCTGACACAGCTCCTCCCAGGGGAGGGCCAGCAGGTTGTTGAGCAGTCCCACGTCCCGCTGAGCGGCGGCGGCAATGGCGGGGCTGAGGGCTCCCTTGGCGGCAGACAGAGCCACCGGAGACTCGTCATAGCGAATATGATCCTCCAGATACCGCCCCAGGTCGTCATAGCCCTCTGCGCTCAGGGCGTAAAACGCCTCACAGTAATGCACTGCCCAGCCGGGTCGCTCCCGCCGGAGATCACGGAACATCCGCCCCAGGGCGGACAGCACCGGCAGCTCCAATAGGTTCCGGCAGGCGGTGAGACCGTTGAGCGGGTCTTTTTTCCAGGTTTCCACATTCAGTGCCATCGTCAAATCTCTCCCTGCGTCAAGGCAGGCCGCCGATCATACGGCGGCCTGCCAAAATCGTTTTGCCTTTATCCCATATCCACCGTAAAGCTGGTGGTGATGCCGTTATAGGTGATGTCGCCGGAGGCGCTGACAGCGTCGATGCGGACGGTGATCTCATATTCTCCCGTCCCCGGGTCGTAGACGTCTGTGACCGTCCACTCGTTGCTCTCCCCCGGCTGGACTGTGGCGGTGTAGAGCACCTGGCCGTCAGCGTCGGAGATGGTGAAGGTAAAGACCGCCTGGTTACTGGCATCGTTGGTGAGCTGGATGGAATCCTGTCCGTCGCCGATGCTGAAGTTCACAAATCCGGGGAAAATCAAATCGCCGATGTTTTCCATCTCCGTATCGCTCTCCGTGCCGTCGCCACTCTCCGTAGTGTCGCCGTCTGAGCTGGCCACACCGGTGCCGCCGCCGGAGGAACCGGTCCTGCCGGGGGCGTCGCTGGCGCCGGGAGGGTCTATAATGTCCAGCGTAAAGCAGAAATAGGCCATAGCGGCCAAAATCAGCGAAATCAGCAAAATGAGGCCGGAGGTCAGCAGCAGATTGGACTCATGACTCGGCATACGGGTGCGCTTTCCCATCAGATAAAACCTCCAAGAAATTGCTGGCGGGTAGACATTCTATCCATTGAATTCTATTATAACGGGTCCGGGGAGAAATTACAAGGGGAACATCATTCAGAAATCATCAGAAAGCCTGGCAAAAGATAAAATCCTGTCAGCTAAATCAAACTCCTTGCGAATTTGGGGATGTGGCATTATAATGGTACACAAGTCCCAATCTGATTTTCCCAAGGAGGCGTGTTTTGTGAAGAAACAGCATTTTCGCCGTGATCTTATTCTGACATTGCTGATTCCCGGATTATTCCTGGGAATATGCCTCTCCCTGATGTGCTTTTCCTATGAGGTCAACGATGACTTGGCCATGATCTCCATTCTGAACGGATCCTATACGGGGACGCCGGACGCTCACTGTGTTTTCCTTGGCTATCCCATCTCGTTGCTCATCTCCGCCCTGTATACTCTGTGTAACAGCGTGGGGTGGTATCAGGTAGTAATGGTGGCCTGTATCTATATTGCGATTGCCTCTATCCTGTGGAGGGTCCTTCAGCGCCTGCCGGATCGGCCGATACTGAGTTGCGTACTTGTGGTGAGCGCAGTGACGATGCTGTGGGTCTTCCGTATCATGCGGTTCACCTTCACAACGGGGAGCGCCTTCCTGCTGGCCAGCACCATTCTTTGCTTTGCGTTGCAGACGGGAGAGGAGGACAGCAAGCCCGGCTATCTGGTCAACATCCTTCTTCTCTTTTTCCTGACCTATAACCTCAGAGATTATTTTGGATATATGGCGATCCCCTTCGTCGGCGTCTTATGGCTGGCAAAGCACTGGCAGGAGCTCCTATCCAACCGGAAATGCTGGGCAGTGCCGATCTCTGCTCTGCTGGTGCTCGGCCTGGCGTGCGGAACTGACCAGATGGGCTATCTGGACTGGGACAGCTATTTCGATTACAACGACGCTCGTTCTAACCTCCAGGATTTTTACGGTGTCCCAGACTATGAGGAATGTGAAGAGCTGATTTCGTCCTATGGCCTGACTGAGGACGAGTACAATATGATTGCCAATTATGACTATTGTCTGCTGGAAAAGTATAGCCCGGAGCTGATGGAGGAACTGAGCGAGTATGTCCTCTCCAGTCAGGAGGACGCCGGTCTGGTCAGCACCCTGAAGTCCACATTGAAAAAGACGCTGAACTACTATCTGGTGTCCGATCTGTCCTCGGTAAACGCTCTGGTGGCCTGCTCCTATCTGCTTCCGGCGCTGCTGCTGGTCTGTTCGGTGGTGCTCTCCGTTAAAGACCGGAAGTGGTATGTTGTATTTCCCTTCCTGCTGCTCTTTGGCATCGGATGCAGCTGGCTGCTTATCGCCTATATGGGGCGGTTCCCGTCCCGGGTGCAGACCTCCCTGCGTCTGCTGACCGTTGCCGCCTCTCTGGCGGGACTCATCCTCCTGTTCCGGGAGCGGCCCCTCCGCTGGGGCGGGAAAAATCTTCGCCGCTGGGCGCCCATTCTGCTGGCCGCCGTCTGTGTGGCCTCCGCCGGAAAATGGTTCCTGTACACCATGGACTATCAGCAGGAGCCCCGGGACGTGGCGGTGGACTATGAGGTGTACGCTGCAGAGCACCCGGAGAACATCTATTTCCGGGAGACCCGCAGCGTCATATCCAGCACCTATATGACCGAATTTCCTCGGCAGCCGGTGAACATCATCGCCACCGGCAGCTGGCCCGCCTACAGTCCCCTGTATGAGGAAAAGCTGGCCTATCTGGGGTTGGAGGACGGCATCAGCCGGGACACCCTTCTGGAGGACAACGTCTATCTCATCTGTCGGGAGAAATACAGCCTGCGGGTCATTCTCGGTCTGCCCTCCGGCTCCACGGTGGATTATGACGTGGTAGAGGAGTGCGAGAACGATATGTATATCATCAAAATCACAGGCTACACCCTGCCCGAATCGGACGGCACGGAGTGACAGGAGGTGCACACCGCTGAATCAGAAGACTAAGCAATCGAGCGCTTCCAGTCGGAACGGATGGAGGAGCTTCCGCTCCCTCTATGGCCCTTCCCTGCTGGCGGTGCTCATTCCCTCCCTCCTGCTCCTGCTGCTCAGGCTGCTGTGTATGTCCAAGTCTCTGGTCAACCGGTTCATCCAGAATGTCACCACCCCGGTCAAGCACGGCGTCGCCTGGCTGTGCAGCTGTCTGCCCTTCTCTCTGGCGGAGATCGTCTGGACGGTGGCTGTGGTGGGGATCCTGGGCTTCGTCCTCCGCTCCCTCTGGGTGGTGGGAAGGAGCTTAACGCAGCGGTTCCGGGGACGGCGGACCCACCCCCTCCGGCGGCTGCTGCGGCGGGGAATGGCCCTGCTCTCGGCGGGGCTGTTCATCTACTCCGGGTATACTCTGACCTGGGGCATCAATTACTATGGGGATACCTTTTCCGAGATGAGCGGCCTGGAGGGCCGGGAGACCACCGTCTCCGAGCTGTACGACCTGACCTGTCTCTTTGCGGAATACTGTAACGATCTCTCCGACGGCGTGCTGCGGGACGACGACGGGATTTATATGGGAGACAGCGAGACTCTGTTCCAGCGGAGCAGTGGGCTATATGAGGCCCTCTATGACGAGTTCCCCTGTCTCGATCTGGAGGAGGCCCAGGCCAAGCCCATGTTTTACTCCCGGCTGATGAGCTGGCTGGGCTTTACCGGGTTCTATTTTCCCTTTACAGGAGAATCTCTGGTGAACATCGACGCTCCCGCTGCGCTGGTCCCCGCCACCATCCTCCACGAGCTGGCCCATCAGCGGAACGTGGCCCAGGAGTCGGAGTGCAACTTTCTGGCCGTCGTGGTGGGGCTGAGCAGCGATGATGCGGAATTTCAGTATTCCGCCGCCCTGATGGGGTACATCCACGTGGGCAACGCCCTCTATTCCGCTGATCGGGAGCTGTGGCGGGAGGTGCGGGCCACCGTCAATGAGCAGGTGCTGGCCGACCTGACCTACAATAACGCATACTGGGCGCAGTTCGAGTCGCCTGTTTCCGAGACCGCAGAGGCGGTCTACTCCTCCTTTGCCAGCAGCTACGGCCAGGAGGACATTATGAAAAGCTATGGGGCCTGTGTAGACCTGCTGGCGGCCTACTATCTGCCCACATCAGATTAAACCCTGAAAGGAGTATTGTACTATGACAGATCGTGAACTGGTGGAGCTGGCGTTTACCATGCTGGAGCGCTCCTATGTCCCCTATTCCCACTTCCCGGTAGGCGCCGCCCTGCTGTGTGAGGACGGCGCCGTCTTTACCGGCTGCAATGTGGAGAACTCCGCCTTTGGCTCCACCATCTGCGCCGAGCGCACCGCCCTAGTCAAGGCGGTCAGCGAGGGCCATCGGAACGACTTCGTTACCCTGGCGGTGGTGGGCAATTCCAGCAACTACTGCTGGCCCTGCGGGGCCTGCCGCCAGATGCTCTATGAGTTTGCCCCCCGCCTCCGGGTGCTGGTGGCAAATGAGAAGCATGAGTATGTGGAGCGGACGCTGAACCAGCTGCTCCCGGAAGGCTTCGGGCCGGACGGGATGGACTGACGCCGTTACGGTTGTATTAACAAATATTTACTTTTACTTGGTCGATTGTAAAATGAAGTTGAACACCTAAAAAATCCATAGCGATTGAATC
>JAJQEM010000027.1 GCA_021201635.1 Clostridiales bacterium
TTTGTTTACATAATTGTACAACAGCCTGAGAGAAAAGTAAATGCTGTTGCCCTGCCCGTTTCACCGGGCCGGCTTCTACCCTGATAGCACATTAACACGATAGAGTGATATATTTTTATAATTTCAGTTGACTTTTGCAACTTTTTAAATATAATAGTATGGACAGATAGAGAGGAGAACTGCGTGATGAACGAACTGGAAGGACTGAACTGGAAGCAGCTGTTGCTGCGCCTGGCGGGAATGACGGCGGGCTGCGTGGTCTATGCCATAGGGGTGGCCCTGTTCCTGGACCCGCTGACCATCGCCCCCGGGGGACTCTCCGGCATCTCCATCGTGCTGGCGACTCTGCTCCCTCTGGAGACGGGCACAATTTTGCTCATCCTGAACATCCCGCTGCTGATTTTGGGACTGGTTGCCTTTGGCCGTGGGTTCCTGCTCAACACAGTGTACGCCACGGTGCTGTCCTCTCTTATGATTAACGGCGTGACCCAGCTGGCCCAGGGCTATCCTCTGGTCACGGAGAGCCCTCTGCTGGCGGCCATCGCAGGCTGTGCCTGCGTGGGCTGTGGCATGGGAATCGTCTACCGCAACGGAGGCACCACCGGTGGAACGGACATCATCGTCAAGATATTGCGGACAAAATTCCCTCACATCAAGACTGGGAGTATCACCATGGCCTTGGATGTGGCGGTGATCTGCCTGGTGACGGTGGTTACCCAAAATCTGGAGATTGCCCTCATCGCCGCCATCGGCGTGGTGATCTCCGGCGCTGTCATGAACAGGGTGCTCTATCAGGCGGACGAGGCGATTTTGCTTATGGTGGTCAGCAGGGACAGCCGCCAGATCGCCCGGCGCATCCTGTCCGAGGCGGACCTGGGGGTGACCCTTCTCCCCGCTACGGGAGCTTATACCGGCAATCCCCAGGAGGTGCTCATGTGCGTGGCACACAAGCGGGTCTATGCCCGGGTGCGTCGCATTATCCGGGAGGAGGACAACGCCGCCTTTACCATCATCACCAGCGCCAGCGCCGTCTACGGCGAGGGCTTTAAGGATCCCTTCGCTCTGGAGTTGTGAGAATCTTCCCAAAACACGCAGTCCCGATGCCACACAAGCGGCATCGGGGCTGTTTCACGATAGAATCATTTAGCGCAGGCACAGCGGGAAGGCCGCTGACGGAGTACCGCCAGCGGCCTTGTTACATTTCAGTTTACTTTCCCTTAGTAGGCAATACCCTGGGCCAGCATAGCGTCGGCGACCTTCAGGAAGCCGGCGATGTTGGCACCCGCCTGGATGTCGCCGGGCATACCGTACTTCTCGGCGGCGGCGGCGCAGGCGTCGTAGATGGACTCCATGATGCCCTGGAGCTTGGAATCGACCTCTTCGAAGGTCCAGCTCAGGCGCTCGGAGTTCTGGCTCATCTCCAGACCGGAGGTGGCCACGCCGCCGGCGTTGGAAGCCTTGCCGGGGCTGTAGAGCAGGCCGTTGCCCTTGATGACCGCAATGGCTTCGGGGGTGCAGGGCATATTGGAGCCCTCGAACACGCCGATGACGCCGTTGGCGACCAGTGCCTTGGCGGAGGTCTCGTCGATCTCGTTCTGAGTGGCGCAGGGCAGGGCGATGTCGGCGGGCACCGTCCAGATGCCGGAGCAGCCCTGGACATATTTGGCGGTGGGGACATAGTTCAGATAGGTGCTGATGCGGTCCCGCTTCTGCTCCTTGATGACCTGGATGACCTTGTAGTCGATGCCGTTCTCGTCCACGATATAGCCGTTGGAGTCGGACATGGCGATGACCTTGCCGCCCAGCTGTGTGGCCTTCTGGTTGGCATAGATGGCCACGTTGCCGGAGCCGGAGACGATGACCCGCTTGCCCTCGAAGCTCTTGCCGTTGGCCTTGAGCTGGGCGTTGGCGAAGTAGCACAGGCCAAAGCCGGTGGCCTCGGTACGGGCCAGGGAGCCGCCATAGGTCAGGCCCTTGCCGGTGAGCACGCCGGTCCAGGTGTTGGTCAGCCGCTTGTACTGGCCGAACATATAGCCGATCTCACGGCCGCCCACGCCGATGTCGCCGGCGGGCACGTCGGTGTCAGGGCCGATGTGCTTGCACAGCTCGGTCATAAAGCTCTGGCAGAACCGCATGACCTCGGCGTCGCTCTTGCCCTTGGGGTCGAAGTCAGAGCCGCCCTTGCCGCCGCCCATGGGCAGGGTGGTCAGAGCGTTCTTGAAGATCTGCTCAAAGCCCAGGAACTTGATGATAGACAGGTTCACGTTGCCACGGAACCGCAGACCGCCCTTGTAGGGGCCAATGGCGGAGTTGAACTGGACACGATAGCCCCGGTTCACCTGCACCTTGCCGTTGTCGTCCACCCAGGGCACCCGGAACATGATGATGCGCTCCGGCTCTACCATGCGGCCGACGATGTTCTGCTGCTCATAGCGAGGGTCGGAATCCACTACGGGAACCAGAGTCTCCAGCACCTCGTGAACCGCCTCCAGGAATTCGGACTGCTCGGCGTAACGGGCTGCCAGATCCTCATAGACGCTGTTGAGATATGCGTTTTTGATGGCCATAAAAAATCATTCCTTCCATAGAGATAGGGAACATTGGCAGATGCCCCCTTCATCGCACGAGGGCATAGGGGTACACTCCTACACTCCTCCATGCGCTGCCTGTCGCCAGGCAGGACGATTCTCTTGGAAGAAATGCTTTACACATCGGCCCCGTTGCCGCTCGACTGCTATTATACTAAAATCTGCAATTCGTTTCAAGTAAAATTTCATCTATTGCCGAAATTTTTTCGGAAAAAGTGGCTTGAAACGGGATTTTCCACCTTTTTTCAATCTGCTTTTGCAAGTTTCACATCATCTGCTGCGCTACTGTACTAAATTTTGCAAGTTGACCTTCATACAGGACGGTGGGCGGCGTAGCGTGGCCCTATTTGACTAAAAACTTTTCTGAAAATATATTGAAGGTCGATTGTAAAATGAAGTTGAACACCTAAAAAATCCATAGCGATTGAA
>JAJQEM010000132.1 GCA_021201635.1 Clostridiales bacterium
AAGAATATCCAGATGATTTGGTTGTAACGATTGATGATGATGTCATATATTCCAGTAAGACATTGGAAAATCTGTATTATTCTTATTTGATGCATCCAGATGCAGTGTCAGCCAACAGGGCTCATCTGATGATCGTGGACGAGCATGGAAAGCTTCTTCCATATAATGATTGGATCCGTGAGACAGATGGTTGCCGTTGGCAACCATCCATGCAGCTATTTGCAGTTGGGGTTGGAGGAGTGTTGTATCCGCCTCATCTTTTACATCAGGATCTGTTCCAGAAACAGGTTATTATAGATAACTGTATTTACGCTGATGATTTATGGTTAAAAGCAATGGAGGTAGTCAATCAAATACCGGTTGTCGTGGCATCAGAATATGTGCAGCTTCAATATGTGCCGGGGTCACAGGAGGAAGCTTTGTGGCGTACCAATACCAGTGACGAAGAAAATTTGAATGACCTGCAGCTGGCAAATATCATCGTATGGCTGGATCAGAGATTTGAAAAGAATATTTTTATAGATGGCCTAACAAAAAGTGAAACCGGGGTACAACTTTTGGGAATCCGTTCACTTTGCCAACATTTTGTAGCGGAACGTAATAATTTAAGACGTCGCTATCATTCGGCTGTTAGAAATGAAAATAGAATAAATACAAGATTTCAGTTGGTCTACGCCGAAAAAAATGAAATCAAAGACAAGTGGAAAACTTCTGACGCCATAAAAGCGGAGGTATACGGTAAGCTGAGGCGGGAATATGCCATCAAAGCTGACCTCAATGCGAGATTGAAACGGGTCTATGCAGAGAGAGATGAACGCAGCGCCCAGATTAAGGATTTAAAGGCCCAGCTGAAGGCGGCCAAAAAGGCCCAGGCCGACCTGAAAAAGCAGTTGGGCCAGACAAAGAAGCAGCTCAAGGCGTCCAAAAAGCAGAACGCCGCCATCAAGCGCTCCACCTCCTACCGTCTCGGTCGAATCCTCACCTGGCCGGTGCGGAAGCTAAAGAGTCTGCTGAGGGGCCTCCGAAAGGGAAAAAAGCAGAAGTAAGACGTAAAAACGCCAGACAGAGAGGGAAAGCCCTCTGTCTGGCGTTTTGTTATCTGTCAAAATCAGTCCCCGTCATCGATCACAGCGATGTGAATCTCCTTCAGCTGCCGCTCCTCCACGGCGCTGGGTGCGCCCATCATCACGTCCTGGGCGTTCTTGTTCATGGGGAAGGGGATGACCTCCCGGATGGAGTCCTCTCCGGCCAACAGCATGACCATCCGGTCTACGCCGGGGGCGATGCCCGCATGGGGAGGCGCACCGTAGCAGAAGGCATTGTACATGGCGGGGAACTTGGCCTTTACGTCGTCCTCGCCCAGACGGACCAGCTCAAAGGCCTTGACCATGATCTCCGGGTCGTGGTTCCGGACGGCTCCGGAGGACAGCTCCACCCCGTTGCACACCAGGTCGTACTGGTCGGCGGTGATGGACAGGGGGTCGATCTCCCCCCGCTCCGCCTGGAGCAGCGTCTCCAGACCGCCGGAGGGCATGGAGAAGGGGTTGTGGCAGAATTCCAGCTGACCGGACTCCTCCCCGATCTCGTACATGGGGAAGTCCACGATCCAGCAGAACTCGTACCGCTCCCGGTCCATGTGGCCGGGGACGGCGGCCCCCAGGCGGTTCCGGAGCACGCCGGCGGTCTTCTGGGCCTGTCCCAGATCGCCGGCGGCAAAGCCCACGAAGGAGCCGGGCTTGAGGGCCAGCCGCTCTGTCAGCGCGTCCAGCTGCTCCGTCAGGAACTTGGCCACACCGCCGGTGAGCCTGCCCTGGTCGTCCAGTTTCACCCAATAGGGTTTGGAGCCGGACTGCACCTCCACCTCGGCGCACAGCTTGTCCACCGCCTTCCGGGCCAGCTTGCAGTCGGGCACCACCACCGCCTTGACCGTGCCCTGATGGAAGGGGCCGAATTCGGTGGAGGCGCACAGGTCGGTCACGTCCTGCACCACCAGGTCGATGCGCAGGTCGGGCTTGTCGGTGCCGTAGGTCTCCATGGCGTCCCGGTAGGAGATGCGGCGGAAGGGGGCATCGGAGGCCACGCTGTACTTGCCGTACTTGGCGAAGATGGGGGGCAGCACCCGCTCCAGCACGGCGAACACGTCGTCCTGGGTGGCGAAGGCCATCTCCATGTCCAGCTGATAGAACTCGCCGGGGGAGCGGTCGCCCCGGGCGTCCTCGTCCCGGAAGCAGGGGGCGATCTGGAAGTACCGGTCAAAGCCGGAGGTCATGAGCAGCTGCTTGAACTGCTGAGGGGCCTGGGGCAGGGCGTAGAACTTGCCGGGGTGCTTCCGGGCCGGCACCAGATAGTCCCGGGCGCCCTCCGGGGAGGAGGCGGTGAGGATGGGAGTGGTGATCTCCAGAAAGCCCTCCTCCGTCATGGCCTGGCGCAGGGCGGAGACCACGTTGCAGCGGAGGATGATATTCTGCTTCACCGCCGGGCTGCGCAGATCCAGATAGCGGTATTTCAGCCGCAGGGACTCGTCCGCCTCCCGGCTGCGGTTGATCTCAAAGGGCAGCTCGTTGTACCGGCAGCGGCCCAGCACCTTGATTTCGGAGGGCACCACCTCAATGTTGCCGGTGGGCAGCTTGGGGTTCTTGCTCTCACGGATGCGGACGACGCCGGTGACGGAGATGGTGGACTCCTTGTTCAGGGGCTTTACTGCCGCCATCATATCGGCGTTTTCCACCACGAACTGGGTGACGCCGTAAAAATCCCGGAGTACGCAGAAGGCGAAGTTGCTGCCCACCTCCCGGACGTTCTCCAGCCACCCGCAGAGGGTGACGGTCTTTCCTGCATCGGCGGCCCGCAGCTCGCCGCAGGTGTGGGTTCTGGATTGAGTCATGTGTCTATTTACCTCTTTTTTCAGTGGTTTGCAGGCGTCCGACAGTGGAACGTCTGCATGGGTTCATCTTCCCGGTCCCTCCGGCCCGTGGGGCCTGGGCGGTCTGGGCGGCCTGGCTCTTATGCA
>JAJQEM010000034.1 GCA_021201635.1 Clostridiales bacterium
ACATAATTGTACAACAGCCTGAGAGAAAAGTAAATGCTGTTGCCCTGTGAACCGGCAGCCACTCCCGCCGCACCGTTATCATAGCCATGAGACAGGCGGGACAAACAGGAGTGGCGAGCACCGTTCAAGTCAGGGCATCTATCGCAGAAGCAGGGGTCAGGCAGCATTGCCTGACCCCAGTCGAAGGATGGAGCTGTTTTTGAGTGCGTTACCGCAGACGAATGATTTTCGCCGGGCACTTTTCTGCGCACTTGCCGCAGCCGATGCACTTGTCATAGTCGATGTGGGCGACATTGTTGGTCAGGGTGATGGCCCCCTGGTCGCACTGGCGGACGCACAGGCCGCAGCCCAGGCAGCCCACCTCGCACAGGGCCTTCACCGTCTTGCCCTTTTCCGTGCTGCTGCACTGGACGGCGTAGGCGCTCCGGTCGGGCACCAGTTCGATGAGGTGCTGCGGACAGGCCTTCACACAGCTGCCACAGGCCACGCACTTGGAGCGATCCACCACGGCCACGCCGTTTACCACATGGATGGCGTCGAATTGGCAGGCGGCCACACAGCTGCCATAGCCCAGACAGCCCTGCTGACAGGCACGGATGCCCTTGCCGGGCAGGGTGCCCGCCGCCTCGCAGGTCTCGATGCCGATGTAGTTGCACTTGACCTTCATCACGTCGCAGGTACCTGCGCACTTGACGAAGGCCACCATTTTTTCGCCGCTGTCGGTGCTGACCCCCATGATGGCGGAGATCTTGTCCGCCACAGGTGCGCCGCCCACCGGACAGGCGTTTACCGGGGCCTCGCCCTTGACGATAGCCGCCGCCACAGCGTCGCACCCGGCGAAGCCACAGCCGCCGCAGTTATTGCCGGGCAGGCACTCCCGGACGGCAGCCTCCCGCTCGTCCGTCTCCACGTGGAAGGTTTCGCTGACGAACACCAGCATCAGGCCCACCAGCAGACCGATGACCGCAAGAATGAGGATGCTGGACAGGATCATTGTCATTGTTCATCCTCCTCTCAAGCCAGACCGCTGAAGCCGTAGAACGCAATGGCCATCAGCGCAGCGCTGAGCAGCACGATGGGAGCCCCCTGGAACGCCCTGGGAATGTTCTCGTTGTAGGCCAGGCGCTCCCGGATGCCCGCCAGGACGACGATGGCCAGGGTGTAGCCCACCGCAGTGCCGAATCCGGCCAGGACGCTCTCGATGAAGTTATAGCCGTCGGTGACGTTGTTCAGGGCCACGCCCAGCACGGCGCAGTTAGTGGTAATCAGGGGCAGGTAGATGCCCAGGGCGCTGTGGAGGGCAGGAACCGCCTTTTTCAGGAACATCTCCACCATCTGCACCAGGGCCGCAATGACCAGGATAAAGACGATGGTCTGCAAATAGCTCAGGCCCAGCGGCGCCAGCACGAAGTCATAGAGCAGGCTGGCGACGCCGGAGGCAATGGTCATGACGAAGATGACCGCAGCCCCCAGGCTGCCCGCCGTCTCGATCTGCTTGGAGACGCCCAGGAAGGAGCAAAGCCCCAAAAACTGGTTCAGCACCACATTGTTGACCAGTGCGGCGGTAATTACGATCATAAGCAACGATGTCATGCCCGCTCACCCTCCTTTGTCTCCTGGTTTGTCCGCTGCTCGCAGGACTTGCCGCAGGTGGCGCAGCAGCCGTCGCAGCCCTCCACCTTTTCGTTGGCGGCGGTGTCAATGTGGGCGCCGTTCATGACGGCGATGATGATGGCTAGCACCAGGAAGGCGCCGGGGGCCTTGACCAGAATGGACACCGGCTCGTAGAAGTCGGGCATGACCTGGACCCCGAACAAGGTGCCGGCGCCGAACAGCTCCCGGACGATGCCGATGAGGGTCAGGGCCAGGGTAAAGCCCAGGCCCATGCCCAGGCCGTCCATGACGGACAGCAGGGGCGGGTTTTTGGCGGCGTAGGCCTCCGCCCGGCCCAGAATGATGCAGTTGACCACGATCAGGGGGATGTAGATACCCAGGGCGTCATAGAGGAAGGGGATGTACGCCTGGATCAGCAGCTGAATCACCGTCACCAGGGAGGCCACGATGACGATGTAGGCCGGCAGGCGCACCTGGTCGGGGATGACCTTCCGCAGTGCGGAGATGATGAGATTGGAGAGGATGAGCACCGCCAGAGTGGAGACGCCCATGCCGAAGCCGTTGACCGCCGAGGTGGTGACCGCCAGGGTGGGGCACATGCCCAGCATCATGATGAAGGTGGGGTTCTCCTTGACGACGCCGTTATAGATGCGTTCCGTATATTTGTTCATCTGGTTCCCCTCCCCACTGAATGTAGTTGGCGAAGAAGTCGATGGCGGCGTTGACCGCATTGACTACTGCGCCGGAGGTGGTGGAAGCGCCGGAGATAGAGTCGATCTCGTCCTCCGCCGTGGAGCCGCCGTTCTTGTTCAGGGTGAAGGAGTCCACCTGAACGCCGATAAACTGCTCCTTGAAGCTGTCCTCGTCCACACGCATACCCATGCCTGCGGTCTCGTTGAGCTCGGTGAAGGAGATGCCCAAAATCATCCCGTCGGTGTCGATGCCCACCGTCATGGTGATGTTGCCGTCGAAGCCGTCGGCGGTGGTCACGTTGATGCCGTAGCCCACCACGTTGCCGGAGGCGTCGGTGCCCACGACGACCTCGTTGATGTAGACATTGCCATAGGTGCCACGGCCATAGACGTCGTCGGCAAACTCCTCCACGTTGGCGGAGATGGCGTCGTCATAGCCGAACTCCTCCGCCAGGGGCAGGACCTCCGCATAGGCGGCGGCGTTGGCGGCGATTTGCTGCTGCTCGATGGTGTCGGCGGTCAGGGCGTTGACGCCGCCCAGGGCCAGACCGGCCAGCAGGGTGATAACCGTCAGGGCCACAGCGGCCTTGGGGATCTTGGGCTTGGGCTTCTTGGCGTTGTCGCCCACGCCGAAGGGCTTGGGGACGGAGATGCGGTCAATGAGCGGCACCACCAGGTTGCCCAAAATGATGGCGTAGCTGACGCTCTCAGTGGAGCTGCCGTAGGTGCGGAAGATGGCGGTCATCAGGCCCAATACCACGCCGTAGATCAGCTGCCCCCGGCCGGTGATGGGGCTGGTGACCGGGTCGGTAGCCATGAACAGCGCACCGAACATCAGTCCGCCGCCGCACAGCTCCGCCAGCAGGAACATGGGGTCGAAGCCCTGTCCGCCGATCAGTCCCATGAAGATGAGGAAGCTCAGCAGATAGGAGCCGGGAATGTGCCAGGTGATGCCGCCGGTGATGAGCAGATAGGCTGCGCCCACCAGCATGGCTGCGCAGCTGACGCCGATGGTGCCGTCGGTGAATCCCAGGAACATCTCCAGGACGTTCACCGTGCCGCCGTTGGCCAGCACCGCCAGAGGGGTGGCGCTGGACACGCCGTCGATGCCGAAGTCGGTCATGACGGTGGTAAAGGAGATCAGCAGGAAGCACCGGCCCGCCAGGGCGGGGTTCATAAAGTTCTGGCCCAGGCCGCCGAACACGCACTTGACGAACAGAATGGCAAACAGGCTGCCCAGATAGGGGATGTACAGCGGTACGGTGGGAGAGAGGCACAGGCCCAGCAGCAGACCGGTGACGATGGCGGAGCCGTCCTTCACCGTGTTCTCCCGGTGAGTGATGTAGTCGAAGATGAACTCGGTCATCACCGCCGTCAGCACGCTGACCGCCAGAATCATAAAGGCGTGGAAGCCGAAATGCCAGATGCCAAAGACGGTGACGGGCATCAGGGCCAGAATCACGTCATACATGATGTGGCCGGTGGACAGATACGGCTCTCTCAGATGGGGGGATGCGGAGACGTTGAGCAGTTTTTCCATTCCCGATCCCTCCTCACAGCTTGCCCTGGCTCTGGAGCGAGAGCACCACGGGCTTGGTTTGTTTGAACAGCTGCACCAGGGGCCGCTTGGCCGGGCAGATGTAGGTACAGCAGCTGCAGCCGATGCAGTCCAGACCGTGGAGCTTCACATAGCGGCCATAGTCCTTGGCTTTTGCGGCCTCGGCCATCATCTGGGGCACCAGCCCCACCGGGCAGGCACGGACGCACCGGCCGCAGCGGATGCAGGCGGTGAGCTTGCTCTCCGCCTCCTCCACCGGGTCGTGGGTCATGCAGACCAGAGCGTTGTAGCTCTTGGCGATGGGGATGTCCAGGTCGGTGATGGCCATACCCATCATGGGGCCGCCGATGAGCACCTTTTTCGGCTCCGCCTTCAGCCCTCCAGCGGCCTCCAGCAGCTCCCGGCAGGAGGTGCCGATCTTCACCAGGAAGTTGTGAGGCTCCGCCACGGCGTCGCCGGTGACGGTAAAGCCCTTCTCCATCAGCGGCTCGTTCAGGCAGACGGCCCGATAGATGGCGGCCAGGGTGGTCACGTTGTCCACGATGCAGCCCAGGTTGGCGGGGAGATCCTTGGAGGTCATCTTCCGCCCGGTGACGGCGTGGACCAGGTTGCGCTCGCCGCCCTGGGGGTATTTGGTTTTCAGGACCGCCACGGACATCCGGGGCTCACTCTCAATGGCCTTCTTCATGGAGGCGATAGCGGCGGGCTTGTTGTCCTCAATGGCGATGACGGCGTCTGCGTGGGGGAACAGCTGGAGCATGACCCGCAGACCGCCGATGATCCAGCCGGGCTGTTCCTGCATGAGACGGTCGTCACAGGTGATGTACGGCTCGCACTCTGCGCCGTTGGCGATGATATGGTCGATCTCCTCCGGGTGCTCCGGGGAGAGCTTGACGTGGGTTGGCATACCCGCCCCGCCCAGGCCCACCACGCCGGCGGCCTGGACCTTTGCAATGATCTCCTCCCGGGTCAGCTGGGTGCAGTCGCAGGGCTCTCCCACGCCGGGGGCGAGAGTGTACTGCCCGTCGTTGTCGATGACGATGCACTGAGCCATGACCCCGGCGGAGGTCATCCGCGGCTCAATGACCTTGACCTTGCCGGAGCCGGAGGTGATGATGTTGGCGGAGGTGAACCCGTCCGCCTTGGCGATGATCTGCCCGGCCAGGACAGCGTCGCCCTTTTTTACCACGGGAATAGCGGGCTTGCCGATGTGCTGGCTCAGGGGGAATACCAGTTCCCCCTGGGCCTGATGAAAGACGATGGGCGCATTGGCGCTCAAGTCCTTGTAATCCTTCAGATGCACGCCGCCCCGGAATGTCAGCTTTGGCATAAGTGCTCCTACCTCCCTTTCCTGATCGTTCTCTGTGCCGGTGAGCAGGGGCTCTTACAGAGAGGCGACGATCTGCGCCGCCCGGCGGCCAAAGGTCATGGTGCGGCCACAGGCCAGACCGGTGAACAGGTTGGGATAGGTGTCGCCGAAGAAGCCGCCGGAGCAGTCGCCGGTGGCGTACAGGCCCTCGATGGGGGTGCCGTCCTCCTGGATGACCTGCATATTGGTGTTGATCTGGCAGCCGCTGAGGGTGGTCAGGTGCCAGGCGGCGGTGCGGATGCCGTAGAAGGGGGCGGTATCCACGGGGGTCATGCGGTGGGTCTCCTTGCCGTAGTCGGTGTCCTCACCGGCGGCGCACATCTCGTTGTAGTGCTCCACGGTGGCCACAAAGGCCTCGGCGGGGATGTTCAGCTTCTCCGCCAGTTCCTCCAGGGTGTCCGCCTGCTGGAGATAGCCGTCCTCGATCAGTGCCTCGTTGGAGGACCAGACATAGCTGTATGGCATATTGGACAGAGCACCGTTGGGGAAGGCGAACAGGCGGCAGCAGCCCACCTCGTCAAACTGCTCGGCATACTGCTCGTTGTTGGCGTCGAAGATGTCGCAATAGGTGTGGTTGGGCTGCATCCACATGGAGTGGAGCATGAATTCGTAGGGGCCGGACTCGTTGCAGAACCGCTCGCCGTTCAGGTTGACCTTCAGGAAGGGCTGCTCGCCGAACCAGAACCACTTGCCGGTGGTCTCATACCCGGCGGTCTCGTCGGGCTTGACACAGCAGCGGTTGAACATCATGGAGGCGTGGACCGGGCTGAACTTAGCCCCCGCCCACAGCATGGCCTTGATGCCGGAGCCGTCGCAGGTGGAGCCCAGGGTGTAGTTCACCTTCATGTCCAGGGTCTGGGGCTGGAGGGCCTTCATCATCTCGGTGTTGGTAGCATAGCCGCCGGTGCACATGATGACGCCCTTGCTGGCGTTGATGCGGACATAATGGTCGTCGGTCTGATCCTGGGCGATAATGCCGGTGACCTTGCCGGAGTCGTCCTGCTCCAGCTTGACCAGGGCGGTGGACAGCTTCCGCTCCACGCCCAAATCGTCGCAATGGGCCTGGAAGGTGGAGTTCAGGGTGGTGTCCTCGGGTGCGTCGTCGGTCAGGTGGGGGCTGTGTCCGGTGGCATAGGCCTTATCACGGCCGGGGTCGTCGGCGTTGCCCACGCCGCCTTCCAGGCTCATGTACCAGTTGCCGGTGCTCTCCAGCAGGTCGGTGAGCCAGTCCACCATCTCGCCGCTGTTATCCTCCCAGCAGCGGATTAGGTCGGAGTTGACGTAGCCCGCACCGTAGCGGACGATGTCCTGAAGGGCCTCCATCTTGTTGATCTCAAACTCCGGATATTCCTCGAAGGAGGCCAGCTGGAGCTTGGAGTTGATGGAGCCGATGTCCTCCCGGGGGCCGGTGGGGGATTCCCGCTTCTCTACCACCAGCACCTTTGCGCCCTCCTCGGCGGCGGTCATGGCAGCGATCCAGCCGCCGGTGCCGCAGCCCACCACCAGGACCTCGGTGTCCAGGGTCTCGGTGATGTCGCTCTCGGCAATTTCCGGGGCCTCGCCCAGCCGGTCGGAAGTGCCGCTGTCCTCCGTCTCGGTGACGGTGACGGTGCTGCCGCTGGCCTGGGAGATGCAGTCGGCGGCAGCGGTCTTGATGGCGTTGCTGGTGACGGTGGCGCCGGAGACAACGTCCACGTCGCAGGACTGGGCGTCCAGGATGGCCTGGGCCATATCGTCGCCGATGGCGCCGCCGATGTCGGCGGTCTCGCCGGAGACGTCGATCTCTACGGCGGTGATGCTGGTCTCGTCAAAGGTCATGGTGACGGTGACGTCGCTGGCGATGCCGGCGGCGCTGGCGGAGTAGGTGCCGGGGGTGTAGCTCATGGAGCTGGCGGCGGCGGTGCTTCCGGAGCTGGCGGCGCTGGCGGCTGCGGTGTCGGTGCCGGTGGTGGCAGTGGTGGGGACAGTGGCCGCAGAGCTGTCGGCAGACGCCTCACAAGCCTGGAGAATGCCCAGGGTCACGACGCTGGCAGCGCCGGCGGCCATGCCCTTGATGAAGTCCCGACGGGATATGGGTTGCTTTGCCATAGATGATTCCTCCTGTTTTCTGATATAGTAGATGAATGTACACAAATCATGCGCTCTCTCAACGCAGGGGTAACAAGGTTTCTCAGCCGTTCTCAGGGGCAGTCTCTTCCCCTTTGGGATGCCAGAGCTTTTCACAGATCCTGCAAAGGAAAATGCTCAGCTCCAGCAGCGCCATCATGGGGACGGCTACCATGATCTGGGACAGGACGTCCGGCGGGGTGATGATGGCGGCCAGCAGAAAGATGAGGATAAACAGCACCTTTCGGGATTTGGCCAGCCACTGGGACCGGAGCAGGCCCAGCCGGGTGAGCAGAACGGACAGCACCGGCAGCTCAAACACCGCACCAAACACGACAAATACCGTCAGCAGAAAATTGACATAGTTCTGAATGCTGACGGAGGCAGAGATGTCCGTCCCCACGCTCAGGTCCATAAAGAAGTAGAGCATAAAGGGGACGGTGATCTTGTAGGCGAACAGCACCCCAATGCAAAAGCACAGCGTGCCGAACACAACGGCCAGCAGAAAAAACAGCCGTTCCGTCCGTTTCAGGCCGGGGGCGCAAAAGGCATAGATGTGGTAGAGCAGCACCGGGGAGCTGAGGATCAGACCGCCGATGGCGGCGATGGAGAGCTGGACCGCCAGCAGCTCCTGGGGGGCGATGTAGACAAACTGATAGTCGTATTCTTTGCCCAGGTCGGTGAACAGCTCCACCAGCTGGGGGGAAGCGTACAGACAGACCAGTACGGCGATCACCAGAAAGGCCACACAGAGAGCTACACGGCTGCGCAGCTCCTTCAGGTGGTCGGTCAGGCTCATCTCCCCGCCGGATGCCGCCGTGTCCGCTTGGTCACGCCTGCTCATCCTGGGACTTGCTCTCATCCTTCTGCTCGGGCTGCTCCTCGCCCTTCATGCTGTCTCGGAAGCTCTTGATACTGTTGCCCAGCATTTTTGTGAGCTTGGGGATCTGGGTGGGGCCAAACAGGACCACCACGATCAGCAGAATGACCAGCAGCTCCGGTACACCGATTTTCATGGATTTTCTCCTCCTTCATCCTGGTTTTTCGCTGCCGCCTCAGGGGCGTCAGCCTCCACCGGGGCCGACGCCGCCCTGTCCACTGCCGGAGGCTCCGGCAGCTTGTCAGCGGCAGCCCGCTTTTCCTCTTTGACGGCGGGCTTTTTCGTCGGCTTTCCGATGCTATTCAGAGAGGTTTGCACCTCTTTGACGCTTTCCTTGATCTCCTTGTCCATCTCCTCCAGGGGCTCCATGGCCTCCCGGATGGGGGCCTGGGCCTCCTCCAGCGGCTCCACCACGTTTTCCCGAATCTCCGAGGTCAGGTCTTTGGTGGCGTCCCGGAAGGCCCGCAGTCCGGCTCCCAGCTTTTTGGCAAATTCCGGCAGCTTGTCCGGTCCGATCAACAGCAGGGCCACCACAAACACCACCACGATCTCCATAAATCCAATTTTCACGTTGCCGCTTCCTTTCCTGTAAGCCGCATTTGCCGATCCCTCTTGAAAAACGCCTGTCTTTCCGTTAAACTAGAGACGAGTAAGAGAAAAATAGGAGCGGGACCGTCATGGCAGAACAGCACAAATACCGTATGGGCGAATTTTCCCAGAAACTGGGCGTCAGCCGGGATCTCATCAAGCACTACGAAAAACAGAATATCCTCACCTCCCGACGGGAGGAGGGCAACCAGTACCGGTACTACTATCACGCCCAGTACCCGGCCATTCTCATCAGCAAAAAGCTGCAAAACCTGGGGTATTCTCTCCGGGAGATCGGGCACATCCTCAACGGGGCCACCCTGGAGGAATATGCCGCCGACAACGCCCAACGCATTGCGGCGCTGGAGCGGGAACGGCTGCTCCGGGAGATGGAGCTGGAGTATCTCCGGCTGGTCTACGCCTGCCAGCAGTGGGCGCTGGAGGGGACGCTGGTGGGCAGATGGGAGCTGCTGCAACGGCCTGCTCTGGCCTTCTTCCCCTTCTCCGAAATGGCGGCTTTCCTGCCCCTCTCTACGGAGGACACGGAAGCCATGTCCGGCTGGGTGGACGCCACCCCTGCGGTGGAGTTTTGCAGACTCATCCGCCAGGGGAAGGTGCTCTTCGGGTTCACCGCCACGCCGGAGCAGGTGGAGCTGCTGGAGCTGCGGGGCAGTCAGGTGGAGCGGCTTCCCGCCTGTCAGGTGTTTTGCTACTACCTGAGAGTGCCCCGTTCCATCATAGGAGGCCCGGCGAATACCGATGAGGATGCAATCGCATCCATGCTTCCCCCGGTGCTGGCGGTGCTGGAGAAGCAAAATTTGTCGGTGAAGGGGCCCTTTCTGGCCCGTCACCTGTTTGAAGCGCCGGAGGATGGGAAATTTTACTACTACTGTCAGGTGAGCGTGCCCGTCTCCGGGGACGGAGGTTGAGAAATCTAACCATTATTATAAAGTTGGGAGTAGGTCACAGGTCAATACTTTTTGCAAAACATATTCTCTTTTCGCAATTTTTACATTCATTTTGTCCGATTAGGGAAACGCTGCGGCGTGCGGCGACGGTACAGGCCCCGCCCGGCGTTCCCTTTTCCTGTTGCTTTTAAAGGAGTACCTTATGAACGACCACAAGGCAAATGCGCCACAACGGGGTGATTTTCTGCTGATCGGCGTACTGATCGCAGTCGGCCTTGCGCTGACCGCATTTGTTCTGCTGTCCCGGATGGGCGGGCAGAGCGATGATCTGACCGTCGTTATCCGTCAGGACGGCCAGGTTGTGGCTTCCCTTCCTCTGGACGAGGATACCGTCTACACCGTTCAGGGGGAGGACGACGCCGTCAACCGGGTGGTCATTGAGGATGGAGTTGTTTTTATGGAGGAGGCCAGCTGTCCAGACCGGCTGTGTGTCAAGCAGGGGAAAATCCGCTATGCCGGGGACAGCCTCATCTGTCTGCCCAATCGGGTGGTGGTGGAGATCACAGGCCGGGACGATCTGGGACTGGACGCTGTGGCCAAATGACGGAGGTGGAAGGATGAGAGCCAGAAGGGTGGCCCAATACGGCCTGCTGATCGCCCTTGCCATGGTGCTGAGTTATGTGGAATCGTTGGTTCCGACTTTTTTCGCCGTTCCCGGCATCAAGCTGGGGCTGACCAATCTGGTGGTCATGGTGGCCCTGTACCGCATGAGCAGCAGGGATGCCATTATCATCAACCTGGTGCGCATCCTGCTGGTGTCCATCACCTTCGGCAACGCATTCAGCCTGATGTACGCCGCCGGAGGCGGGCTGCTCTCCGGCGCAGTGATGATTTTACTGAAAAGGACCAGACGGTTCCAACTGCTCACCGTCAGCATCGCCGGGGGCATCGCCCACAATGTGGGACAAATTCTGGTGGCGATGGTGCTGCTGGAGACGTGGCAGGTGTCCTATTACCTGCTGATTTTGTGGTGGAGCGGTCTGGCGGCGGGTCTGGTGATCGGAATCCTCACCGCCCAGGTGGTGCGCCGCCTGCCTGTGTCCCTGTTCGAACCGGGGGCAGCGGCGGAGCGGGACGGAGACGGAAAAGGGGACGGGAAATGAAGATGTTATATCGCCTGCTCTGCTTCCTGCTGGCGGTGCTGTTGCTCACCGGCTGCACCGCTGGGACGGCAGAGGCCGAAACGGAGCCTGACCCGGAGGCGGAGACCTCCAGCACCCAATATCTGGAGGCCATGGACACCTTTATGACCCTCACTGCCTACGGCAGTGGCCGGGACGAGGCCCTGGAGGCCGCCGTGGCGGAAATTCAGCGGCTGGAGGCCCTGTTCACCGTGGGCAGCGAGGACAGCGAGATCTCACAGCTGAACCGGTCCGGCACCGCTGTTCTCTCGGAGGACACCGCCGCCCTGCTGGAGCGGTCGCTGGAGATCTACGAGAGCACCGGCGGGGCGTTTGACATCACGGTGGATCCTCTGATGGAGCTGTGGGGCTTTACTACCCAAGACTATCAGGTGCCCACGGAGGAGGAGCTTCAGACCGCCCTGGCTTTGGTGGGGTCGGACCGCATCTCCTGGGACAGCATCACCTCTACCGTCATCTTAGGCGAAGGGCAGTCTGTCGATCTGGGGGGCATCGCCAAGGGCTACACCTCCCAGACGGTCATCGATCTGTTTCGGGAGATGGGGGTCGTCTCCGCCATGGTCTCGCTGGGGGGAAACGTCCAGTGCCTGGGATGCAAGCCTAATGGCAATCCCTGGCGGGTGGGCATCCAGGACCCCACGGGGACTGAGGGGACCATCGTGGCGATCATCGAGGTGGAGGACCAGGCGGTCATCACCTCCGGCTCCTACGAGTGGTACTTCACCGACGAAGACACGGGAGAGACCTACCACCACATCATCGACCCCTCTACCGGCTACCCGGCGGAGAGCGGCCTGTGCTCCGTCACCGTCGTCACCTCTGACGGCACCCTGGGGGACGCTCTCTCCACCGCCCTGTTCATCATGGGTCTGGAGGACGGGACCGCCTACTGGCAGGCACACAGCGACGAATTTCAGGCCATCTTCATCGACACCGACGGCAACCTCTATGTTACCCAGGGGCTGGAGGATGTGGTGACGGCAGACGATGCGTATACTCTGCTGACAAAATAGGCGGTACAGGCGTACCGGTCCGGAGGAACAAGCTGCACAACAACAAAAATGCCGGGGACCCCTGATATGGCGGGGTCCCCGGCTGCTCTTGTTATGCTGTTGTGGAGAGGTTGCTCGCCCCAGGCGCTCACTGGAGGAGAGGGAACACCGGCTTCAGGGCGGGATAAATCTTCCGGTACTGCTGGCAACGGGCCTCATACCGGGCGGCGATGGCCGGGTCGGGTTCGACTGTGTCCACCACCTTCACCAGGGCGTCGCAGCAGGCGTCCACCGAGGGATATTCTCCGCAGGCCACGGCGGCCAGCATGGCTCCGCCCATGCCCGGCCCCTGCTCAGACTCCAGAATGTCCAGGCTGACATTGAGGACGTTGGCGAAGATTTTCTTCCACAGGGGGCTCTTTGCCCCGCCGCCGCAGATCTTGCTCCGCCGGATGGTGATGCCCAGGCTCCTGGCCACCTCGAAGGAGTCCCGGATGGCGAAGGCGACTCCCTCCAGCATGGCCTGGGTCATGTCCGCCCGGGTAGTGTCCATGGTCATGCCCACAAAGGTGCCCCGGGCATTTGTGTCGTTGATGGGGCTGCGCTCTCCCATGAGGTAGGGGAGAAAATAGACGTGATTGTTGCCCAGCCTGTCGTCGGTGATGGGTGCCTGGTTGGAGGCGTAGTCGCCGGTGCCGATGATGTCCTCCATCCACCACTTGTTGCAGCTGGCGGCGGAGAGCATACAGCCCATCAGGTGATAGTGCCCGTCGGCATGGGCGAAGGAGTGGAGGCTGTTGAACTGATCCACCCCGAACTGGTCGGAGGAGATAAAGATGGTGCCGGAGGTGCCCAGAGAGATGTTGCACTTGCCCTCTCCCACTGTGCCGGTGCCCACGGCGGCGGCGGCGTTGTCCCCGGCTCCGGCGGCCACGACCACTTTGGGAGAGAGACCCAGAATGGCGGCCATCTCCGACGTCAGGGTGCCCACCGGCTGATAGCTCTCAAAGATCTGAGCCATCTGCTCCTCCCGGACGCCGCAGGTGTCCAGCATCTCCCGACTCCAGCGCTTGTGCTCCACGTCAAAGAGGAGCGTTCCGGAGGCGTCGGAGACGTCGGTGCAGTGGACGCCGGTGAGCCGATAGGCCAGGTAGTCCTTGGGCAGCATGATCTTGTCAATGCGGTTGAATCTTTCCGGCTCGTTGCTGCGCATCCACAGCAGCTTGGGAGCGGTGAAGCCCGCAAAGGCGATGTTGGCGGTGAGAGCGCTGAGCCTGTCCTTGCCGATAACGTTGTTGAGATACTCCACCTCTTTGGCGGTGCGGCCGTCGTTCCACAGGATGGCAGGGCGGATGACCTTGTCGTCCTTATCCAGCACCACCAGACCGTGCATCTGCCCGCCGAAGCTGATGCCCGCCACCTGGCTCCGGTCTACGTCCTGAACCAGGAGCTGGATGCCTGCAATCGTCTGGGCCATCCAGTCCTCCGGGTTTTGCTCCGACCAGCCGGGATGGGGGAAGGAGATGGGGTACTCCCGGGAGACGATGTTGACGATTCTGCCGTCCCCCCGCATGAGCAGCAGCTTGACAGCGGAGGTCCCCAGATCGATACCGATATAATACATCAGACAGCACTCCTTTCAATGTCTTGATCGTCTGTTTGTAGCTTTCAGTGTAGCGCAAACTGTGCAGAACGGCAACGACGATTTTTAGATTTTTGAGTGGTTTTGACGAGAAAGGCGGAGGGAGAGAAGGAAAGAAAACTGCGCAGGGAAATACCGCCGACCTTTACTGACGCATACAGGCGGCCCCATCCTGCAGACTTGTCCCGAAGCGAAAGTGCACCTGCAATTTTTTTCTGAAGACCCCTTGACGTCCGGGATTTTTCTGGTATAATAATCACCGTTGCAGATGAGCCACGGCCTTCTGGCTCGCCGCATCCATTGGGTAGAGCACCCACGCCATGATATGCAGAAGTGGCTGAGTGGTCGAAGGCGCACGATTGGAAATCGTGTTTACGTTAATAGCGTAACGAGGGTTCGAATCCCTCCTTCTGCGTAGCAAACCCCCGGTTTCAGAGATGAGACCGGGGGTTGTTTTGCCAAATTTTCTAAAAGGGTTATTGACGATTACACGCAAACGTGTTACGATACATATATCACAAAGGAAAAAGGAACCGATGGGCAAGAAAAAAGAAGAAGTCTAAAGCGGCCAAAGTTGAGTGGAAGCAACTTTTAGTCCAAGCCGCAATAGACTTCTTAGTCGGTTTCCTGTTACTGATAGCTGAACGGCTCTTCAAGTAATGGAAACAGGGGGCGGGGTTCCCGCTTCGTCTCCATTGTATCAGCCCAAATGGGGAAACGCAAGGAGGTAGAACCAAATGAGTGAAATTTTACGTTGGCTGGGCGTGTTCTTCATCGCCATTGCAGCAGCAAAAGCAGTGTGGGCGCTGGCCCTGTACCTGAAGGAGAGGCGGAACCATGAGTAAGCTATTGTCCGTTACTGAATGGTGCGCACTCCACGGGAAAGACCCTGGTAACGTCCGCCGTATGATCGCACAGGGACGCATCCCGGCAGTGAAGGTGGGGAAACAGTGGGTCATCGATGCGGACACAGAGCCGCCAGCAGATTTGCGGGTCAAGACCGGAAAATACCGTAAGGAGAATGCAAAAACAGAGGACGGATAACATTGTTCTTGGGTATGGGAAACTAGGAGCATTCTGCCCCTTTCTACTGCCCACATTTTGCACATCCAGACAATAGGGTTAGAAAAGCTCCCGAAACCGCCTGGTTTCGGGAGCTTTTCTGTTTGTACGGGTCAATTCAAGTCCGGTGATACACTTTAGATACACAATCCCCTGAATGCATCAATCGTCAATTATTGGAAGGCGCTCTCACGAGCTGCCCGGCTCCAGCGCCCAGGCGTCCTTGACCTGGTCGTGGAGCCAACTGGGAGGCTGACGATGCCGGATGCCGGAGAGAATACCCATGGCGGCGTAGGCGGTGATGAGGGAGGAGCCGCCATAGCTGACAAAGGGGAGGGTCAGTCCCACCACCGGGAGCACGAACAGGCACATCCCCACGTTGAGTACCACCTGACACAGCAGCATTCCGGCGTAGCCCACGGCGATCAGGCCGTAAAAGGGAGTGCTGGCGTGGAGGGCGATATGGATACACCGGAGGATAATAGCGGTGAGCAGGAGCAGCAGCACTGCAGCCCCCACCAGCCCCAGCTCCTCACAGCAGGCGGAGAAGATAAAGTCGGTATGTCGGGCGGGGAGGGCGCTCTGATAGCTGGCCTGGGTGAGGTTGCCCTGGAGGTAACCCATGCCGGTGAGCTTGCCAGAGCGGATGGCTAGCAGGGAGCGGGTCTGCTGAAAGCCCCGATAGGTGGGGTCCAGGTCATGGTTGAAGCAGACCAGGATGCGCATTTTCCAGTAGTTGTCCTCCGGCAGGTAGAGCCATAGGGCGGAACCGGCCAACACCGTCACCGCCGCCCCCAGCAGGAACCAGTGCCATTTCAGCCCCCCTGCCCAGACCATGGCAAGGAAGATGAACACATACACCAGGGCGGAGCCTGCGTCGTCGGAGACTAGATAGATGAGACAGACAAAGAAGCCCACATGGGCGCAGAGGGAAAACACCGAGATGGGATGGCTCAGCGCTCTGCGGCGCTGAAAAAAGACGATCTGCTTGGCCAGCAGCATGGTGAAGGTCAGCTTTACCAGCTCTGCGGGTTGGATAGAGAACAGGGGAAAGGCAATCCAGCTCCTGTTGCCTCCTACCTCATGGCCCACGTTAGGGATGGCAAGGATGGCGATAAAGGCTGCGCTGAACAGAAAGACCCAGTACCATCGGCTCATCAGGGTGTCAATATCCAGCTGGGAGAGGAGAAAATAGAGCACGATCCCGATGCCCATGGCGATGGCCTGCTTGACCGGGTAGGATTGGAGATCGGTGTCATAGCGGGTGGTGGAGTAGATGAGGGCGATGCCATACAGATTGACTGCCACACAAAGGGCCAGCAACACGTGGTCCGCCTGGGTGACGGCGTCGAGAATAAAGTCCTTTACGGCAGACATGGGCAGCCTCCTCTCCTGGCCCGGCATGGACTGATGGGCACATTATAGCACAGCGGGGGAGAGGGTGACAAGAAAAATTGTGGCCTGGCGAACAGGGGAGACCGGGCTACGGTTCCCTGGCGTCCCTTATCAGGGAAATGAAATCCCAGCGTATTGAGATTGGATATACCGCAAAAACTGCTCCGCTGCGTGGGAAAGCTTGCGGCCCTTCTCCCAGATGAGGACGTAGGAGGCGGTCACAGAGGGATTCACCAGCCGCTTGATGCACACGGAGGCGTCCGTCCCGATGTTGACGGAGGCGGGGTAGAGAGTAATGCCCACATTCTGCCGGGTCAGCTCATAGGCGTTGAGCATATGGGACATCCGGCAGCGGATTTTCAGCTCCTTTTCCGGGGAGGCGACCCAGTCTGTGATCTCCTGCAGCCGGGACTCCCGGGACGGGATGATCAGGTCATAGTCCGTAATCTGCTGAAAGTCCACCGTGTCTCCCGGCTCCTTTGCCAGAGGGCAGGAGTCCGGGATCATGGCGATCCACGGCTCTTTGTAGACCGGGACAGAGTAGACCCCCTCTGCGTTGTGAGGCTCCATGATGATGGCCAACTCGCAGAGTCCCTTCATCAGCCGGTTCAGTACGTCGTCGGAGTTGCCGTTCCACAGGTTGTAGGTGACGTAAGGGTTCTCCCTCTGGAAACCGGCGATCCACTGGGAGAACAGCTTGGGGGCGTGGCCCTCCACCGTGGCCAGGTAGACGACCCCGTGGAGCCCGGTCTGCATCTCCCGGACGTCCTCCTCCGACCTCCGCACCAGATCCAGCACCCGGACGGCGTACTGCCGGAATACCTGGCCCTCGTCGGTCAGCTGGAGAGAGTGGGGTTTGCGGAGGAACAGCTGCACCCCCAACTCCTCCTCCAGGTCCCTGATTTGGCGGCTCAGCGGCGGCTGGGCGATACACAGCTTTTCCGCCGCCCTTGTGAAATTCATCTCCTCCGCCACGGCCAGAAAATACCGAATGTGTCGAAGCTCCATCCTGTTCCTCCTTGGAATACCCAAAAGGTATGATGATGGGTTTATTATATGTATTTTACAGGTCCCTGTCAAGGCAGTATAATACAGACATCAAAAGAAACCACCACTCCAACCCCGACCTGTATCAAAGGAGGTACTTGTCATGAAGAACATTTTTGTATCAATCAGAGAGTTCCTGGAACAGTATTACGCCAGCTTCGCCGTCACCGGCACAAGCGCAATGTAAAGCAGCAAAGGAAGCAGACTTGTGCGAGGGAGATCGTGATCTCGCCCCTGTGATGATTCCGGCATAATAGGCAACACCCCTCCCATGGCACAAAGAAATGCCGTGGGAGGGGTGTTGTGCGACATCCTGAAAGAGACAGCGCCTATATACGCCTGGGAGAACGGAGCCGGTCATACAAATGCGGAAAGGTCAGCGGCAGGGATCATGCGACAACGATCTGCTATTGGCGGTTTCTTGTCAGGAGAAAAATCCCGTGCAGAACAGACATCTGCACGGGATCCATGTTTATTTCTTGTGTCCCTTGAGGGCCTTCATCCGCAGTTCGTGATTCAAAATCCGCTTGCGTAGGCGGAGATTGTGGGGCGTGACCTCCAGCAGCTCGTCGTCGGCCAGGAACTCTAGGCACTGCTCCAGGCTCATCTGACGGGGCGGGATGAGGCGGAGGGCCTCGTCAGAACCAGCGGCCCGCATATTGGTCAGCTGTTTTTTCTTGCAGACGTTGACGGTGATGTCCTCCAGCTTGGGGTTGACCCCCACCACCATGCCCTCGTAGACCGGGGTACCGGCCCCGATGAACAGGGCCCCCCGCTCCTGGGCGTTGAACAGGCCGTAGGCCACCGCCTCTCCCGTCTCGTAGGCGATGAGGGAACCGGTGTTCCGGCGCTGGAGCTCTCCCTTATAGGGGGCGTAGGAGTCGAACACGGAGGTCATAATGCCCTCTCCCTTGGTAGCGGTCAAAAACTCGTTCCGGTAGCCGAACAGGCCCCGGGAGGGAATGAGGAACTCCACCTTCATCCGGTTGCCCACCGGGTTCATATCCACCATCTCGCCCTTGCGCAGGCCCAGGGCCTCGATGACGCCGCCCACATAGTCCGCCGGAACGTCCAGCACCAGCCGCTCGATGGGCTCGCATTTCACCCCGTCGATCTCCCGATAGAGCACCCGGGGAGGAGACACCTGGAACTCATAGCCCTCCCGGCGCATGGTCTCGATGAGGATGGACAGGTGCATCTCTCCCCGTCCGGCCACGTTGAAGGAGTCGGTGGCGTCCTCCACCTCGGAGACCTTCAGAGAGACGTCCTTCAGCGTCTCCCGGAACAGCCGGTCCCGGATCTGCCGGGAGGTGACGAATTTGCCGTCCCGTCCGGCATAGGGGGAGTCGTTGACGGAGAAGGTCATCTCCATGGTGGGGGCGGAGATCTTCACAAAGCTCAGGGGCTCCACCGCCTCCGGGGAGCAGATGGTGTCCCCAATGGTGATGTCCCCGATGCCAGAGAGGGCCATGATGTTCCCCGCCTCGGCGGACTCCGCCGGGACACGGGACAGGCCGTCGAACTGGAACAGGGCGGTGGCCTTCACCTTTTTGGAGACCTTGTCCGGGTCGTGGTAGTTGCAGACCACGATCTCCTGGTTCTGGTGGATGACGCCCCGCTCGATGCGGCCGATGGCGATCCGGCCCACGAACTCGTTGTAGTCGATGGAGGAGACCAACATCTGGAAGGGAGCCGCCAGCTCCACCTCCGGGGCGGGGATATACTCCAGGATGGTGTCAAAGAGAGGCTTTAGGTCGGTGCCGGGAACCTCCGGAGAATAGGAGGCGGTGCCGGAGCGGGCGGAGCAGAACAGCATAGGAGAGTCCAGCTGCTCGTCGGTGGCATCCAGGTCCATCAGCAGCTCCAGCACCTCGTCGATGACCTCATGCACCCGCTGATCCGGGCGGTCGATCTTGTTGACCACCACGATGACCCGGTGGCCCAGCTCCAGGGCCCGGGAGAGAACGAAACGAGTCTGAGGCATGGGGCCCTCGGCGGCGTCCACCAGCAGGATGACGCCGTTGACCATTTTCAGCACCCGCTCCACCTCGCCGCCGAAGTCGGCGTGGCCCGGAGTGTCCACGATGTTGATCTTGGTGTCCCCGTAGGTGACGGCGGTGTTCTTGGCCAGTATGGTAATGCCCCGCTCCCGCTCCAGGTCGCCGGAGTCCGTGACCCGCTCCACGACCTCCTGATTCTCCCGGTAGACGCCGCTCTGCTGGAGCATGGCGTCCACCAGAGTGGTCTTTCCGTGGTCAACGTGGGCAATGATCGCAACATTTCTCAGCTTGGTCTGCTGCATGAGGATACTCCTCCTTCAAAGTCAGTGAATACGCATAACAACACAATTAGTAATTATAGCCAAGTCTCTGAAAATAGCAACCTGTTTCGCCCCAAAATCGGCAAAATTGGCATTTTGAGGGAAACCAGGCTGATACAGCCCGGCATTTTTTGACGATTTGACACGATTGTCATTTAGGGGAACCGAGCAGTTGCTTTTTTGCGGAAAGGGTGCTAAAATAGCTCTCAGAGATTTGTGCCAGTCGCCCGTTAAAATCGCCTAGGTGGACAGCCGTTTCAAATCGGTTGGACGGTCACAAGTTCATATTTCTTCAAATGTCTCCGTAGCTCAGTTGGACAGAGCATTCGCCTCCTAAGAGAACCTAAAGCGGACACTTTTCCGTGGGGACCTCTGCTAATAAACTTCATACGTCTGCGTAGCTCAGTTGGATAGAGCGACCGCCTCCTAAGTGGACGGTCAACTTGACAACTCATACGAAACAGTAAAACCCGGTTCGCTGTTCAAATCTGGTCGGCTCCGCAAGAAATTGATGCTGGAGCACAGAACTGGGAATCATGTTCGTTGCTGGATAGGCCGACTGGTATTAGCTCAGCTAAGAAAAAATCGCTGATCTGCTAATGACATCAAGGCTACAAAGCCAGCTAAAAAGTTCTGAAAATCCGCAGAAATGCGGTAAATATCTATTTGTCTCAGTAGCTCAGTTGGATAGAGCACCACCCTCCTAAGGTGGGTTGTCGGGGGTTCGAGTCCCTTCTGGGACACCAGTCAATAAGCGGAAGCTGCTAAAATCGTGTTAGCTGACACGAAAACAGCTTCCGCTTTTCTAATTTTCCCATCAAGTTGTTCCTCCGGATTTCCAGCTAAGGATTTTTAAAAATATTAGCGGTCGATTGTAAAATGAAGTTGAACACCTAAAAAATCCATAGCGATTGAATC
>JAJQEM010000110.1:0-9534 GCA_021201635.1 Clostridiales bacterium
ACTCTATTAAAAATTTTTCGCGGATGTGTTCAACTTGCACTTGCAATTTTCGTACCTCCTGAGAAGTATTTGAGGCGCCACCACACAAATCGGCAAGAGCAGATGGCGAGAAATTTTGCGTCAGAAACAGGTGCAAAAGCGCAGGCGTACTGGATGTACGTCAAGCTTTTGCTAACGCATTTCTGGCGCAAAATAGCCGCCAGATGCCGCAGACGCATTTGTGTGGTGGTGCCTAAAGGTAGGGCAGCCATATCCTCCGGCCAGAGGTGACCGGAGGGTATCGCTGCCTTACAGTGTGTAAGGACAGAGATAAATTAAAGATCCAGGCTCTCCAGAGCCGACAGGCTCCGCTGGGCCAGGGCAGCGTTTTTGTTCCGCTTCCCCTTCACCCGGTAGCCCAGGGGCGGGATAATGCCGAAATTGATGTTCATGGGCTGGAAATCGGTGACGCTGGTGTCGCTGACGTAGCAGCCCAGAGCGCCCAGAGCGGTCTCCCGGGGGAAGTCGATGGGCGGCTGTCCCAGCACCCGCCGGGCCAGCTCCGCTCCCGCCAGCAATCCGGAGGCGGCGGACTCTACATAGCCCTCCACGCCGGTGATCTGCCCGGCAAAGGTCAGCCGGGGCTGGTCGATGACCTGATAATAGCGGTTGAGCAGGCCGGGGGAGTGGAGATAGGTGTTCCGGTGCATGACGCCGTAGCGGAGAAACTCCGCCTGCTCCAGACCGGGGATCATGGAGAACACCCGCCGCTGCTCCGGCCAGGTCAGATGGGTCTGGAAGCCCACCATATTGTACACCGTGCCCAGGGCGTTGTCCTTCCGGAGCTGGACGACGGCGTAGGGGCGGAAGTCCGGGCGGCGGGGGTCAGTGAGCCCCACCGGCTTTAGCGGGCCAAAGCAGAGGGTGTCGTGGCCCCGGCGGGCCATGACCTCCACCGGCATACAGCCCTCAAAGACGCCTCCGTCGTCAAAGTCGTGGAGGGGGGCCTCCTTGGCACAGCGCAGGTTTTCCCAGAAGGCGTCGTACTCCTCCCGGGTCATGGGACAGTTGACATAATCTGCCGTTCCCTTGTCGTACCGGGAGCCGAACCAGGCCCTGTCCATGTCGATGCTCTCAAAGCTGACCAGAGGGGCCACGGCGTCGAAGAAGTGGAGGTCGTTCCGCCCCGGGAACCGACGGGAGATGTCTTCCGCCAGAGCGTCCGAGGTCAGGGGGCCGGAGGCGATGAGCACCTGGCCCTGGTCGGGGATGGAGGTGACCTCTCCCTCCTCCACGGTGATGAGAGGGTGGGAGCGGACCGCCTGGGTGACCGCCCCGGAGAAGCCGTAGCGGTCTACCGCCAGCGCACCTCCGGCAGGCACCTGATGCTCATCGGCACAGCGGAGGATGAGGGAGTCGCAGCGGCGCATCTCCTCCTTCAGCAGGCCCACGGCGTTTTCCACGTTTCCCGCCCGGAGAGAGTTGGAGCAGACCAGCTCCGCAAAGTCCCCGCTCTGGTGGGCGGGGGAGCGCTTTTCCGGCTTCATCTCCCGGAGCAGGACGGGGACGCCCCGCCGGGCCAGCTGCCAGGCGGCCTCGCACCCGGCGAGACCTGCGCCGATCACTGTGACTTGTTCCATTGCTCAGCCCTCCGTCTTGGCCCGGCGGGCGGCCTCCCGGTTGGCCTGGGCCTTCGCCCGGCCCCGGGCCAGGGCCTCCTTCTGAGCCTCGGTCATCTGCCGCTTGGGGCGGGCCGTCGTTGCCGCCTTTTTAGCGGTGCTGGCCTTTTTGGCGGGAGCGCTCTTTTTCCCGGCAGCGGATTTTCTGCCGGTAGCCTTCGTGCCGGTTTTGGCAGCGGCTCTGGAGACCGTCTGCCCGGCGGGAGCGGCTGCCGCCGCCTCGCCCTCCGTTTTCTCCTTGGGCTTGCGGTAGCCGGGGCGCTGCTCCGGCGGGAGGAAGTTGGGGCACTTCTCGTTGACGCAGAAGGGCTTTTTTGCCCCCCGGCCGGAGGCCTTGAACATGGTCTTGCCGCAGACGGGGCAGTTGTCCTTGACGGGCACGTCCCAGGTCATAAAGTCGCAGGGGTCGCCGGAGACCACCCGGTTGCGCTCACAGCCGTAATAGGTGTAGCCGTTCCGGCTGGTCTTTTTCAGGATGCGGCTGCCGCACCGGGGACATTTCCCCGGCATCTCAATGACCAGAGGCTTGGTAAAGGTGCAGTCCGGAAAGCCGGAACAGCCCAGGAACCGGCCGAACCGGCCCATCTTGACCACCATCTTTTTGCCGCACAGGTCACAGACCTCGTCACTCTCCTCGTCGGGGACCTTGATGCGGGTGTCGCCCAGCGCCTCAGTGGCCCGATTCAGCTCCGCCTCGAAGCGGGAGTAGAACCGGGAGAGGACGTCCTTCCAGTATTCCTCCCCTGCCTCCACCTTGTCCAGGCTCTGCTCCATCCTGGCGGTGAAGTCCGGGTCAACGATGTCGGTGAATTTGTCCATCATCACCCCGTTGACCACCTCGCCCAGAGGGGTGGGGCGGAGGGCCTTGCCCTCCTTGATGACATAGTTCCGGTCCTGAATGGTAGACACGGTGGGGGCGTAGGTGGAGGGACGGCCCACCCCTTTCTCCTCCAGCAGCTTGATGAGGGCGGCCTCGGTGAACCGGGGTGGGGGCTGGGTGAAGTGCTGGCCCTTGTCGGTGTCCGCCAGACGGACGGTCTCTCCCTCCTGGAGATCGGGCAGGGGAGAGCCCATGGCCTCCTCCCCCTCGTCCTTGCCCTCCACATAGACGGCGGTGAAGCCGGAGAATTTCAGGCTCTGGTGGCTGGCCCGGAACAGGTGGGTGCCGGAGAGAACGTCGATGGAGACAGTGTCAAAGACGGCGTTGGATATCTGGCAGGCCAGAAAACGGCTCCAGATCAGCCGATACAGCCGGAGCTGCTCATTGGTCAGGCTGCCCCGGACCTCCTCCGGGGTCAGGGTCACGTCGGTGGGCCGGATGGCCTCGTGAGCGTCCTGGGCCCCGGCCTTGGTCTTGTAGATGCGGGGTTTGGCGGGAACATAATCCTTGCCGTAGCGGGCGGAGAGGAAGCGCCGGGCGGCGTCCACCGCCTCGTCAGAGAGCCGGAGAGAGTCGGTACGCATATAGGTGATGAGGCCCACGGTGCCTCTGCCCTGGATGTCCACGCCCTCATAGAGCTGCTGGGCCACGGCCATAGTGCGCCGGGGGCCCATGTTCAGCTTGCGGCTGGCCTCCTGCTGGAGGGTGGAGGTGGTGAAGGGGGGCGCAGGCTGGCGCTGTTTCTCCCGGCGGATGACGGAGGTCACCTGGAAGGAGGCGGTCCGGATGTCAGCCAGGATGGCGTCAACCTCTTTTTCACTGTTCAGCTCCGCCTTCTTTTTGCCCTCTCCGTGGTAATGGGCCTGGAAACGGCCCATTTGGGGGGCGATGCGGTCCAGGGTCACGTCCAGGGACCAGTACTCCTGGGGGACGAAGGCCCGGATCTCGTTCTCCCGGTCCACCACCAGCCGGGTGGCCACGGACTGGACCCGCCCGGCGGAGAGCCCGTAACGGATGTGCTTCCACAGCAGGGGGGAGAGCTGATAGCCCACAATGCGATCCAGGATGCGCCGGGCCTGCTGGGCGTCCACCAGATCCTGGTCGATGGCCCGGGGATGCTGAATGGCGTCGTTCACCACGCCCTTGGTGATCTCGTTGAAGGTGACCCGATAGGTCTTGTCGTCCGGGATGTGGAGCAGCTCCTTTAAGTGCCAGGAGATGGCCTCCCCCTCCCGGTCAGGGTCGGTGGCGAGATAGACCCGTCCGCTCTTGGCGGCGGCCTTGGTCAGGTCTGAGATAACGTCCTCTTTGCCCTTGATGGGCTGATAGTTGGGAACGAAACCGGCGGCGATGTCCACGCCGGGGACCTCTGCCCCCGCCTGGCTCTTGGGCAGGTCGCGGACATGGCCCATGGAGGCCTTGGCCTGGTAGCCGGGGCCGAGGTATTTGCCAATGGTCTTGGCCTTTGCCGGGGATTCTACGATAACCAAATCGGTTTTTGCCATGTTAGGGTTTGCCTCCGAATGTTCCTTGAATCACTGCGTCAGCCCTGTCCGTGCAGCCGGAAGCGGCCACCGGAGCACTCCTCCACGACCCCCTTCACCGCCAGCAGGGTCAGGGTGGCGGATGCCTGGGAGGAGGGGAGGCCCGTCTGGTCGATCAGGGCCTCCATGGTGGCGGGGCCGCCCGCCAGGGCCTGGAGCAGGGTACGCTCTGTCTCCGTCCACTGGGCGGAGGCGTCTGATAAATCAATATAGCCGCTGTTTGGGGCGGTGTCAACCCTTTTTTCATCGGAAACCGGTTCCGGAGGGGTGGGAGCATTTGCCACAGGCGGCTCTTGGGGAGCGGCTTTCTCCGACGCCTTAGGATCGGCGGCCACCCGCACCACCTGCCAGCGGGTGAAGTCCGGCTGCTCCTCCCGGCGGGGGAGATAATAGGGGTGGTGGGACAGAATGTCCGCCCCGGAGAGGACGGGCAGAGCCAACCCCTGACGGAGCAGGTCGTTGGTCCCGGCAGACATGGGCGCACCCAGATTGGCGGGGACGGCAAAGATGTCCCGCCCCTGCTCAGCGGCGATGGATGCCACTCCCAGAGTGCCGCTGCGGAGGCCCGCCTCCACACAGAGCAGTCCCACCGAGACGCCGCAGAGAATGGCGTTCCGGCGGTGGAACAGGTTCCCCTTGTGGGGCGTTCCCGGAGGCGATTCGCTGAGGAGCATCCCCACCGAGGCCATGTCGGAGAGCAGATCCCGGCTGGAGGCGGAGTCGTAATAGGGCACGTCCACCCCGCCTGCCAGAATGCCCACCACCGGGCCGCCTGCCCGGAGGGCGCCAGTGGCGGCGCTCTCGTCACAGCCCACCACGATGCCGGTGGCCACAAGACCGCCGCCACGGGTGATGTCCCGGGCAAAGTCCCTGGCGATGCCGGTGCCGTAGGGCGTGGCTTTCCGAGTCCCGGCGAAGGCGATGACCGCCCGCTCATCCAGCCGCAGCAGCCGTCCCCGGAGATAGAGCACCAGGGGCGGTGTCTCGATATTGCGCAGCCGCTCCGGGTAGTCGGTGTCGGTGAAGGTGAGGATGCGGATGTCGCCCCGGTCACACCGCTCCAGCAGCCGCTCCGCCTGGTCGGTGGACTTGTCCGAGAGGAGACGGCGCTGCTCCGGGGACAGGGACTCTACCCGTTCATACTCGCCAGGGTCGGCGAAATAGGCCTGCTCCGGACTGCCAAAGTGACAGTATACCTGCCAGGCGGCGGTGGGCGGCAGCAGGCTGGTCAGCCACAGCCAGTATTTTACCGAGGTCAGCATAGTTCGTCCCTCCTTATATATCATATATATCTATCTGCGATATAGCTCCCACAGCACCACTGCGGCGGCAGCGGCGGCGTTGAGCGACTCGCATTTGGGCTCCATGGGGATCTTCAGGGTCTGGCGGCACAGGGACAGCACCTCCGGAGAAACCCCCTGACCCTCGCTGCCGATGACCACGGCGGCCCGTCCCTCCTTGAAAGAGCGGATGTCCACCGTGTCCTCCCGGAGGGCGGTGCCGTAGAGAGGGAGGCCGGAGGCCTCCAGCAGAGGGGCCAGCTCCTCTGCCTCCACCTCCCACATCGGCAGGCGGAAGGCGGCTCCCATGGTGGCCCGGACGGTCTTCCAGTGCCAGGGGTCGGCGCAGCGGTGGGTGAGCAGCAGGCCGTCCGCCCCAAAGGCGTCGGCGGTGCGCCAGATGGTGCCCACGTTCCCCGGGTCCTGGAGACCGTCCAGCACCAGATAACGCTTCCCGTCCAGCGCTTTCGGCGGGGCGAGCTCCGGCGTGTGGCAGAGGAACAGCAGGCCCTGGGGCGTTTTGGCGGGGGAGATCGCCTCCATGACTCCCTCCGGCACCTGGACGTACCGGACACCGGGGGAGAGGGCCTCCGGCTGCTGGCCGGGGGTGAACAGGACGGTGTCCACCGGGGCGTTCCAGCGGACCGCCTCGGCGTAGAGCTTTGTCCCGTCGCAGAGATACAGCCCTGTCTCCCGCCGAAAGGCTCTGTCCCGCTCCAGACGGCGAACACGGGCGATGAGGGGGTTGGAGCGGCTGGTGATGGTTTCAATGGTGGGACGCAAGAAAATCCCTCCCGGATCGTGCAATGAAACGCTGCTCGGGGGCAGACCGTCAAAGACAATTTTGTTGCCCATAGTATAGCGCAGGACTTCCTGGACTGTCAAATGGTTTTCCGGGGGCGTGAAGGGGAAGGCGAGGCGGGAGTGTGTCAAAGCGGCCCTGCAAAAAATATCTGCGGCATCTGGCGGAAACGAATCGCCGGATGCCGCAGACGCTTTTATATGTGGATGCTGTGCAGGTGTGCAGAGCGCAGTTACCCTGCGGCCTCGTCAGCGTGGGCCAGATGCTCCGCCAGATCGCAGATGTCCGACGCCGCCCGGGGATTGATGGGCATCTCCTGAGGTCTGTCCGTCTCTCCGCCGTCCAGCAGGGCGTCACAGGCGGCGATGAGCCGCCGCCCGGGGCTGGGTACTGCGATGCTCAGGCCGTGGCGCCGGAAAAAGCGCATATTGGATGTCTCGCACCCCGGGATGGGGGAGGTGTGGATGAGGGGGATGCCCGCCACTGCTGCCTCGGTGGAGGACAGCCCGCCAGGCTTGGTGATGAGCAGGTCGCAGGCCTTCATGTATTCCGCCATCCGGTCGGTGAAGCCCAGCACCGTGGCCTTGTCGCCATAGCGCTTTTGGATGCGGTCATACAGGGCCTGTCGGTTGCCGCAGACCACGATCAGCTCCGTCTCCTCCCGCCGGTAGTGGGACAGGAGCACCCGGAGGGTGCGCTCCACGCTCCCTGCCCCGATGCTGCCCCCGGCCACCAGGATATAGCGCCGGTCTTCGTCCAGCCCCAGGGCCTTCCGGGCCTCCTGCCGGTCAATGTCGTCGGCAAAGCCGCTCTTTACCGGGATACCCAGGGGGAACAGGGTGTTCTCGTCCAGCCCTCTCCTGGTAAACTCTCCTGCCAGCTCCGGGGCGGGGGTGACGTTGCAGTCGCACTCCGTCTCCCCTGCCATGGGGATGCAGGTATAGTCGGTGGCCACAAAAACGGTGGGCGGCAGATCGGACCGGCGCTCCTTCAGCCAGGTGAGCATCTCCGCCGGGAACAGGTGGGTGGTGATGACCACGTCGATGCTGTGTTGGCTGAGATAAGCTCCCAGGGCCTTGGCGGTTTTGGCGTTGGCAAAGTACACCGGGGACCGGAAGGGCAGCTTTTGATACAGCCCGCCGATACAGTAGACCAGGCCGAACACCCCCGGAGCGTGCTGCACCAGGCCCACATAGGCGTGGTCCACCGTTTTGGCGGTCTGGGCCCCGTCCAGGGTGTAGGGGTTGAGCAGCTGGCACCGGTGGCCCCGGCGCTCCAGCTCGTCCCGGATGGCGGCAGCCGCCGCATTGTGGCCTCCGCCGGTGCCGCAGGACAGAATCAGCGCCTCCACAGCAGCTTCACCTTCACTCTCATCTTTTCCTTCTCCTCCTGGCTGGTGAGCAGCCGGACGAACACCATCCCCGCGATGAGCAGGAATCCGGCGGTGACCGCCGTGGGCCCGCAGATCAGGCACACCCCCGCCAGGGTGCAGAGATAGGTCACCAGCGTCCGGTGGTAATGGGGCGCGATTTGCAGTACCAGGGTGAACAGGAGGAAAAAGGCGGCGAAGATTGCCACCGGGCGAAATTCCGGCAGCAGGCCCAGGAGACTTCCAAAGGTAGTGGCGATGCCCTTGCCCCCCTTAAACCGGTAGAACACGGGGAAGATATGCCCCAGCACCGGAGCCGCCATCACCAGGGACAGCCACGGGCCATGCCAGGGCAACTCGCCGGTGCCTGCGACGTACAGCCACACGGGGATGATCCCCTTGAACAGATCGCCGCAGAGGGTGAACACGCCGCACCAGAAGCCCCCGTATTGAAAGGCGTTGAACGTCCCGGGGTTCTGGTCAGGGCTCTCCTCGATGGCTCCCTTCCGGTGGAACAGCTGCTCCCCTACCCGGGCAAACAAAATCGACCCGGACAGGTAGCCGAGAATAATACAGAAAACCGCTCGTTCCATCCAGCTTCACTCCTCTCCACTGAAAAAACAGAACACAGGCTCACCGGGAGAATGACTTCCGACAAGCCTGCGCTGTTTGTCTGTCAGAACCGTCCGCCGTGAGGGCCACCGGGACCGCCGGGGCCACCCATGGGACCAGGGCCGCCCCTGGGGCCGGGGCCGGGATGCCGGGGACGGCGGGGCCGGGTCAGCCAGCGCAGGAGACTGGCCCCGGCAGCGACGCCCGCCACCGTCCCGGCGATCTTCACCGCATCGGACGAGGTGAACGAGCTGCTGTCGTCCACCGTTACTGTATTGCCGTCATCGGCGGCAGCCGTCCCGTTGACGCTGGCGCCGCAGTTGGAACAGAATTTAGCGGTCTCGGACAGCTCCGCTCCGCAGTTTTCACAATATCTTGCCATAGTGGAACACTCCTTCGCTTTGTGATAAGAAAAGTATACCACCCTGCCGGAAGGGAAAACATGAACGATTGATGAACAAGCACCGGTTTTTGTACCCCAGTTTTGGAAATTTGGGTAGTTTTCCCCACCATGTCAAGTCCAAAAGCGATGTCAGAATGTACAAAAATCCCCCGCCGGATTTTCGTATAAAGAACCCGTTGACGTTATTTCGCTTTTCCAATATAATCTCCAGGTCGATAGACAATCATGTAAAGGAGAGTTCACTTATGCCCAAGAACCAATTTCAGCGGATGGTATTTGCCTTCCTGACCGTGTTGGTGACCGTTCATGCCTATGTGTTTTACAGCCTGTATGTGGTAAACGGCGACACGCTGATGGAGATCGCCGGAGCCAGCCATGTTCTCCAGGCGATCAACGCCCAGGGCGGCGTCTATATGTTCGGCAGGATGCTCCCCATCTGGGCCGTCATCCTCATCGAGTTCTGCTTCGCCTACGGCCTGGAGTGCATCATGGGGAGCCCCTGCTCCTTCCGGCTGGCCTGCAAGGTCTTTGACCCGAAGAAGGACCATCCCATGCTGGTAGAGACTGCCGTGATCTGTGCCACCGTGGGCCTGATGTGCCCCACCATGAGCTTCCTGGCCGCCTGCTTCTACTATCCGTATTACAGCGGTTTTAACGTCCTCACTCTGCTGGCCAACTGGCTCAAGCTGGTGTGCTACAACCTGCCGTTTGCCTATTTCAGCCAGATGTTCTTCATCCAGCCCCTGGTGCGGACGGTGTTCAAGCACCTGTTTGCAGAGAAACCCCAGAAGCAGAGGATGGAGCCGATTCCCGCTCCGGTGAAAGCGATGGAGCAGGCGTAACCACCTCACAAACACACAGAATACAGGAGCGTGCCGCGCCGAGCTGCGCCGGCCGGTACATTGTTTGGTGAAAAAGCCGGACCCGGAAAAGGGGGCCCATCCGCCAAGGGGTTGGGCGGGCCGACCATTAAAACAGACCGGGGG
>JAJQEM010000110.1:9544-20143 GCA_021201635.1 Clostridiales bacterium
GGGGCGGGGCTTTGTCTATACCCCCCGGGGCCACCCCCCCCCACAACCACACACAAACCCGGCGCGCCGGCCCCCGCGCGGCGCCGGACGCTCCTGTGTTTGCTGAAATAGCCTGACCAGGAAAGGGGCGCCCTGCCGCCACGGGATGCGGCGGCACTACAATTACAACTCCCCGGTCTATCAGCGGATCTCCGCCCGCATCGTGGAGGCCTTCGCCTCTCACTACGTCCTCCGCACCGCTATATCAGGCGCTGGATTACACCCGCTTCGTCTCCAACAGCGCCGTCCGCTGGGCAATGCGGTGGAGCGGTGCATCAAAAGAAAACCTACAGGTTCGTCAGCCATATTTCACGATCTGAAAAAGGGAAAAGGACAACTCTCGGAGAACGCCAGTGCAGAGGCCGCATGGGAAAGCTGTTGTATTTGCGCTCCCAGACGGCCATTTATTTTTTAAATTTTCAGTCGGTCCGGATCTGTTGCAACGCATTGACGCAGCAAAAATACTGTGGTGCTTGGCGTATTGAATGACTGCTTGCTTTCTCTCGAGTGTTTGTGTTAAAGTTATTCATGGTGAATAGGGTCCCTGCAACACTTAAGGTCGAACGAACTATGCTGAATTTACGGTTGCTTCATGCGATATAGCATGATATACTTTTCAATATATGTTATGTAAGGGACAAGCATTTACAGGAACGGATACATTCCTGCAAATATAAGGGAGAGAGTTATATGATTGCATTGGTTTGCCTGCTGATACCCCCCTTGATACTGGTGCTGGTAAGGGAAAAAGTAAACAACGGCACGATAAGGATAGGAAAAGCGGCCTTAAGCTATCCCATTTGGGTGCTGATATTGAATGGACTGATGATTCTCATCCTGTATCTGTTTTTTGACAATTATGGACAACTGTTTGCCAAGCTGAATCGGAGCCGTATCTTTGCTTGTAAATATTTTGCCCTCTCTCTTGTGCTTGCCTTGGCGGAGCCGTGGGCGAAAAAACTTGTAAAACTTGTAAAAAAGATGTATGAAACCGTGAAGCCTTTCTTTGGAAAGGTGTATCATGCCGTAGAAACGATTTTTACAAGAATAGGAGAAACCACCCGCAAACAGATCAGGACAGTCGCTTTCCTTGCGGCAGCAGCGATTGCGTTCTCTGTCTGCAACGATATTGCGCAACCGATTTGGACTGATTGGAATAACTATAATACGATGCGTGGTTTCTATGAGGAGCCGGAAAACACGATAGAGACCATTTTTATCGGCTCGAGTGTCACCGTAAATGGTATCATTCCAATGGAGCTGTATGAGAACTATGGGATTTGCGCCTATAATCTCGGAACGGTGAAGCAGCCCATGCTTGCCTCTTACTATTGGGCAGAGGAGGCATATCGGCTGCACTCGGAAACTTTAACTACGATCGTTTTGGATGTGTCCAAGCTGAGAGATGAGACTGATGAAGCGTTTTACAGATGGGCGATCGATCATATGGAATTCTCCGAGGTCAAGCTTCGGGCAGTTCAGGATTATTCTGCGTTATTCGATGAAGAGACGTTTCTCAACCTGATCCCCCTGCTGTCCTACCACGACAGATGGGAGGAACTGGATGAGGAGGATTTTACCAAGTCGGAAATCAAGGTGGATGTTTCGACCAGAGGTTATAACTACGTAATGACAAAGCACATTGATACAGAGGAGAGTTACACAGCGCTGAGCCTTCCCTCCAGTACGTTAGACGAAGATGCGGAGGAAATGGAACTCTGTACGGAGTCCCTTTATTATCTGAAAAAACTGATCTCATTCTGTGAGGAGCACGACATTCAGCTCGTGCTGACGAAGGTGCCAACGTCGAAGTGGTCTTCGTCAGCCCATAACGCTGTTCAAAAGATTGCGGACGAATACGGTTTGGACTTCATCGATTTTAATTATGACCCATACTTCAGCGAGCTGGGATTCAACTATGCCTATGATTTTGTAGACACGCACATGAATTACTATGGGGCGACCAAATTTACAAACTGTCTGGGAAATTATCTGATCACCGAATGCGGAAATCATGATGTCCGAGGGGACGAAGATTATGCCTTTATGGAAGCGGAGCTGGAAGAATACCATAGGCTCATCGCTCAGGTCGATCTCAATGACATCACCGACCCTGCCGAATACATCTCCTATCTGTTCAACCAGGGGGATTACACCATTTTCATCTCGGTAAAAAACACGGCATCCAGTGAACTGACCCAGGAGCAGCGAGATTACTTTGCATCAGTCGGACTGACAAAACTATCTGAGCTGACCTATCGGGCCTCCTACCTGGCGGTCATTGACGATGGAACTGTGATTGTAGAGCGATCAAAGAAGGACCCTGGCACGTCCGAGGAAGAAACGGCAACAGAGGAAGAGAAAACGCCGATCAACGATATGGAGCATATCGAAGAGATCTTTGCGGCGGAGCTGGAAGATGACGAGGTGGAAGAAGAGGAAGAGAGCCTGACTCTGAGCTACACGGGGGCGCTCTCTGACGGTACGGACTACGAGATCTTCAGCGGGGGGCGCAACCTGGGGAACACATCGTCCATCCTGATCGACGGCACGGAATACTCCAAGAACACCAGGGGCCTGAACATCGTCGTCTACGACAATGAGCGGCAGGAGGTCATTGACCAGGTGTGCTTTGATACCCACGCATCTTCAGAGAGGGAGACCCTGAACTATGCGATACGCCTGGAAGAGATTAAGGAGAGCGGAGCGTCTTTGAGCGAGCTGTCCGGCATCGACTGTCAGCTCTATCTGTATGACCGAAAAATCACGCAGACGCAGAGGGTGAATGAAATTGCCGTAGAGACAGGCGAGGACGATCTCCTTGCGTATCTTGCGGCCTATTGGAACGAATCCGGGTGTGAAATTTACATTTCGGTGAAGGGTGAAGCGGCGGATGCCATGACCGAGGACGTGCGAGACGCCCTTGCCGAGCTTGGCCTGTCAGAGCTTGCCGCTCTGGAGAGCGGAGATTCCTACCTGGCGGTTGCCGGCGATGGAGTGGTCGCCATAGAGAAACGGGATCATGGGGATTCGCAGATCGAACTGTCGATCGGCAGCTATTCGATCTCCAGCGGAGGTACCGATTCTGGAAATTCCTCCTCTATCCGGATCAATGGGACTGAGTATTCGCAACAGGGAGATGGCATCAACATCGTGGTCTATGACACGGAACTGGAAGAGGTCCTGAGCCAGGTCACCTTTGCCACGGGTACAGTGTCGCAGAGCGTCGACGGATGAGAGAGAAGGCACCGGAAGGGTCCCTCTGGTAAGAGGATGATTTTTGCAGCGGAGCGTTGAGAAATGATACAGGATGAGAAAACTTTTTCCAGAAAATACATCAAATGGGTGGTGGCACTGGCTGTCCTGGCCCCTGTCCTGATCATAGCGCCGTCCTGGCTGTTGCAGGACAGGGATTTTGGGCAGTGGGAGTGGCTTGTATCCGGCAGCCAGATGGGGGTCTTTTCCGCCCCGTTCCTCCTGTTCCTGGCGGTGGTCGGCGCATTCTATTTCTATCTGGGGCACCGACAGTCCTCGAAGCAGTGGATCGTCCTCCTTGTGGCGAGCTATTTCTTCTACGCCACCGCCGGGATCTTGATGCTGCTCCCCATCATCATCACCACGGTGGTGACTTGGGCAGGGGCGCGCCTGATCGAGCAGACGGCGGATCACTATAAGTCCCAACTGGTTGGAAAGGAATTTACTGAAAAGAAGCAGATCCGTGAGAAGTCCGTGTTGAGGAGAAGGATCCTCCTGGCGATCGTCATTGTGGTGAACCTGGGTATTCTGGTCAGCTTTAAGTACACCAATTTTGTGATCGAGAATGTCACCGCCGTCACCGGGCAGACCGTCGAAGCCATCGACTTCCTGGTGCCTCTGGGACTGTCCTTTTACACCTTCCAGCCCACTGGCTACCTCATCGACGTCTACCGGGGGAAATACCGGGCGGACCAGAATCCCGTCCGGTTCGCCCTGTTCGTCTCCTATTTTCCCCAGATCATCCAGGGCCCCATCGGAAGATATGATAAGTTGGCAGGCCAGCTGTTCCAGATACACCGGTTCGACTACGAGCGGGTCAAATTCGGTGCGCAGCGGATGCTGTGGGGCTTTTTCAAAAAGCTGGTCATCGCTGACCGGGTGTCCATCCTGGTCAACACCGTGTTCGCAGATTTCGGGGCGACGGGTACGGCCTCCTATGAGGGCTTTACCGTGTTCCTTGCGGTGCTTCTGTATGGAGTCGAGATCTACACGGACTTCTCCGGCGGCATGGACATTGTTATCGGCGTATCTCAGATCTTCGGGATAGAGATGACGGAGAACTTCCGCCGCCCCTTTATGGCCCGGAGCGTGGCGGAATTCTGGCAGCGCTGGCACATCACCCTGGGCAGCTGGATGCGGGATTACCTGTTCTACCCTCTGGCCCTTTCCAAGCCGTTTAACAACCTCTCCAAGAAGCTGAGAAAGACGGGCGATGCCTACGTGGCAAAGATCCTGCCTACCTGTATCGCCTCCTTTATCGTGTTCTTCCTGATTGGCGTCTGGCACGGCGCAAACTGGAAATACATCATTTACGGTATTTATCAGGCCATCTTTGTCTCCACCGCCACGCTGCTGGAGCCGTTCTACGCAAAATGCAGAGCATTCTTCCATATCAACGTCGAACGCTCCGGCTGGAAGATGTTTCAGACGCTGCGAACGGTGTTCCTCATCACCATTGGTCGGTATCTTTCCCGGGCAAATACGGCCAGCCAGGCCTTTGCCATGCTCAAGGCCACCTTTTCCCGGTTTAACCCATGGGTATTCTTTGATGGTTCTCTTTTCAATCTGGGCCTGGATGAAAAGAATTTCCGCCTGATGATCCTGTGCATCCTGTTCCTGTTCATCGTCGATTTCATCCAGGAGAAGGGAAATACAAAGAATTACATCCGGCAGCAGATCGCCGGGAAAAACATCGTCGTGAGGTGGGCCATCTATCTTGTGGGTTTGTTTGCTGTCATCATCTTCGGCGTTTACGGCTCCGGATATGACACAGCCAGCTTTATCTACGCAGGATTTTAGGAGGAGAACGCATTGTGACTATATCGGTATTGGACATCCTGGAGGCAATCGCCGGAAAATACCCGGATAAGACCGTCTGCATTGACAGCGCAGAGCAGCTCACCTACAGCCAGCTGACCCGGAAGGCCAAAATCATCGGCTACGCTCTCAGCCAGGAGCTGAAGGCAAGGCAGAAGCCGGTGGTGCTGTTCCTGGAGAAGAGCTGTAAGTGCCTGACCGCCATGCTCGGCGCCCTTTACAGCGGGAATATCTACGTCCCCATGGACACAAAGACTCCTCTGGAGCGTTTGAAATCCATTCTGTCCACCCTGGACACAGACTGTATCCTCACGTCCGCCAAGGACAAGCGGCTGCTGGATAAAATCGGCTATACGGGGGAGGCCTACCTCTATGAGACGCTGATGGAGGACTATCAGGACCGGGACGGCTCCGCTGTGCTGGCCCAGGTGCGGGACGGGATGCTGGACACCGACCTGATGTATATTCTCTTCACCTCCGGCTCCACCGGCGTCCCCAAGGGGGTGGCCATCCGGAACCGGTCTGTGCTCGACTATATCGACGCCTATGTGTCTCAGGTTGGCATCACGGAGTGCGATGTGGTGGGGAATCAGGCCCCGTTCTATAACGATATGTCCATCCGGGACATCTTCATGTCTATCGCCGTAGGGGGCACCGTCTGTATCATCCCCCAGACCTATTTCATGTCACCTAAGAAGCTCCTGGAATACATGAGAGACAATCAGGTGACGTACACCTGCTGGGCACCTACTGCATACGGTATCGTCTCACAGTTCGATGGACTTGCAAAGGTGCGCCCGGATAAGCTGCATAAAATGCTCTATTCTGGCGAGGTGATGCCCATCCCCGTCCTCGCATACTGGAAGAACTACTATCCGAACGCCGACTTTTATCAGCTCTATGGCCCCACGGAGATCACCGGCGTGTGCCTGTTCCACAAAATCACCAAAGCATACAGGACGGATGAGAAAATCCCCCTGGGCAGACCCTTCCAAAATACCGGTATCCTCCTGCTGGACGGGGACGACCGGGAGGTGACACCGTCCCAGGTTGAGACTCCCGGCGAGATCTGCGTCTACGGCACCTGCCTGGCCGCCGGGTACTATAACAACCCGGAAAAGACCAGGGAGGCGTTCGTTCAGAATCCACTCACCCCTCTGTACCCGAATCTCATGTACCGCACCGGCGACCTGGCCAAGTGGGACAAGGACGGAAACCTGATTTTCATCTCCCGAAAGGACTATCAGATCAAGCACCTGGGCCGCAGGATCGAGCTGGGCGAGATCGAGGCGGCGATGCAGGCCCTGGAGGAGATCAAGCTCTGCTGCTGCGTCCACAACCGGGAAAAGGACGAGCTGGTTCTCTACTATGTGGGCGACCTGGACGCAAGGGAGATCATGCTCCGGGTGCGGGACACCCTGCCGAAGCATATGATTCCCACCGCCTACCACAAGGAGGACACGCTGCCCGTGCTCTCCAACGGAAAACTGAACCGGAAGCTGATGGACGCCTGGGGGAATAAGGGATGAAGCAAGTCGAGCGCTATGAATGGCTCAAGGAAAAGATCGACGGACACCGTACCCGGAAAAGCCACAGCAATTTTTTCTTCCTGCCCCAAAAGATACAGGCCATGATCGCCGAAGGCAAGCTCTTCTTCCTGGAGGACGGGCAAAACCTGTTCCTCTTTGAGCGTGAGTCGGAATTTTACCGGATGTACTATTTCCTGGGGGACCTGGAATCTGTCCCGGAAATTCAGGCCGATATGCCGGTGGTTATTGAGTTCCCCTACTGCGGCAAATATTCTCCCGCCCAAAAACAGGAGGCGGAATACATCCAAAAGCTGGGGTTTGAAGTGGGCAGACGGAGCCGTATTATGACGGTCAATGCAGAGAACGTGGTTCTGCCGCCGCCAGCATCCGACCCCAACATCTTCCTCCGGCCTGCCGAGGCGGAGGAGTGGGAGCAGGTTGCGGGGCTTCTGAACGCCGCTTTTAACAAGCTTTACTCCTTCCTGCCCGACAAAGCAGAGCTGCTGCGCCTTATTGAAGAGGAGCGAATTGTGGTGCTCTATTATGGCGGCGCACTTGCGGGCGTGATCGATGTGGAGCTGAGAGGAAAGGCAAGCTGGGTATGGCATTTCACAGTAGACCCGGCATACCGACAGAAGGGGCTGGCGAAGGCCCTACTCTCCCATGTGATCCGGCTGCACCGGGACAGGGTGCAGGAGTTTACACTGTGGGTCGACGTGGACAACACACCGGCAGTCAGGCTCTATCAGAAGACTGGATATACCTTTTCTGCAAAGGGCGCAGATGAGTATATACTACAATGCAAAGGAGAAGCATCAACATGAAGGAACAGATTTTGCAGATCCTGGAAGGCATCAGACCGGATGTGGACTTCAAGAAGGAGAACGCTCTGGTGGAAGAGGGCGTCATCGACTCCTTTGACATCATCCAGATCATCTCTGAGCTCAACGACAACTTCGATGTGAATATCTCGGTGGACGACCTCCTCCCGGAGAACTTCGACAGCGCTGATGCGATGGCGGCTCTCATCGCAAGGCTCCAGAACGAGCAGTGATACAAAACAGCCCGGACCTGTAGAAGGCCCGGGCTGTTATCTGTCAAAAAAGTTGAACTGTCAAAAGAAAAACAGGCAAAAACCGACGCTGACAGATCCTGCTTCACTCTTTCCGGCGGTTCCGTTTCCCCCGAAAACCCTGCCCACGGATCAGCCTCTGCGCAGAGACCGTTGATGATAATTGTAAAGGAAAGCTCTTTTATCCGCTCTGGAAGAAGCGGAAATTGAGTTTGATTTATGGTATAGTGATTTCAATGTAACTTGCGGAGCCGCAGTGCCGTGGGAGAAGGGACGATTGCCATGCTGAAAGTATTTTTGGTGGAGGACGAGAGCATCATCCGGGAGACCCTGCGGGACACAGTGCCCTGGGGACAGTGCGGCTATCAGTTCTCCGGAGAGGCCGGGGACGGAGAGATGGCTCTGCCCCTTATCCGACAGGTGCGGCCGGACGTGCTCATCACGGATATTCGTATGCCCTTTATGGACGGGCTGGACCTGAGCCGTCTGGCACTCCAGGAGTTCCCGAAGATGAAGATCATCATCCTCTCTGGCTATGATGACTTTGAGTACGCCAGACAGGCCATCGACATCGGCGTGACCCAGTATCTGCTCAAGCCCATCACCCAGAACACCCTTCTGAGCGTGCTCCAGGAGGTGCGGGAGAAGATCGAGGAGGAACAGGCCCAGCAGAACTATCTGACCAAATTCCACAAGGAGGCCCAGGAGTACGAGCAGTATGCCAGGAGGAGCTTTTTCGAGCGGATGGTGGCGGGGCAGCTGACCATCCAGCAGATCTACGAGGCCGCCGGAAAGCTGGACCTGGACCTGCGGGCGGAGTGTTATACCATCGCCTTTTTCTCCATGCCGCCGGAGGGCTTCGGCGCAGCCGACCACTATTCCGAATCTGCTGCTCGCATCCGGGATGTGCTGATGGAGTATTTTCTGAAATATCCGGAGTATATCCTGTTGCGGTGGAACCTGACCACCTACGCTGTATTGATTAAGGGCACCACAGAGGGGATGGAGGCCCAGATCGGCCAATGCGTCGCCGCAGTGCGCAGCTGTTTGAGACCTGGGACTCCCAGCTGGACTGGTATGTGGCGGTGGGCAGGCCTACCCAGCGGCTCAGTGCCCTGAACGTCTGCTATGATGGAGTCTCCCGCCTGTGGGCCTATCGGTACATCCTGCCCCGGCAGCATATCCTCACCGAGGAGACGGTGGGCCGCCAAACGGATGGAGCGGGCGAGGAAGCTGCTGAAAAACACCGACCTGCGCTCCGGCGAGGTGGCCGCAGCCATCGGCTATCGTGCCCCCCCTATTTCAGCTTTCTGTTCAAAAAGACCCAGGGCTGTACCCCCAGAGACTTCCGGGCGGGACATGGGGGGAGACAGAGATGACCGGACGGACCCGGGGGGAGAAAAAGCCTGTCTCCATCCGGCAGCAGATGAACCGGCTGGTGGCCACCTTTGCAACACTGATCTCCCTGGTGTTCCTGGTGGTGGTCTCCATCCTGACGGTGTATCAGAGCCAGTACGAGGACCTGATGAACAACGTGACCACTGCTTCCGAGTTCAATCTGGGCTTCAAGGACAGCATCGACCTGAAAATGTACTACTATGTGATCGAGAGTCAGTACTCCGAGGGCCTGCCCATCAGCGAGGTGGAGGACGCCCAGAAGCTGGCCCAGAGCCTGATTACCACCACTACCGAGAAGGACAGTCTCCGGGCCATCACCAGCGTGCTGGACTTGTGCCGGAATCTGGAGGAGAAGATCTACCAGATCCAGGATACGGACAGCTATGATGACCGGCAGCTCCAGCTGGAGAACAACGTCTATGTGCTCACCTCGCTGATTCAGGAGTATATGTACAACTACCTATATTACGAGTCCGTCCATCTCAACAAGCTGCAGGCCACGATGACCCAACAGATCTTCCTGGAGGTGGTGGTCATTGCCGCCGTTCTCGCCGGCCTGGTGATCGGCCTGACCCGGCACACGCTAAGGCTGAGCCGCTCCATCACGGAGCCGGTCACTCAGATCTGCGATCGGGTGAGCCAGGTCAGTGTGGGCGACCTGACGCCCCGGGAGCCGGTGGCGTCAGGGGAGTATGAGCTGGCGGCCCTCAGCGTTGGACTGGAACAGATGGTGGCCCGAATCAACCAGCTTCTCCAGGAGACCACCGAGAAGCAGGAGAGCCTGGGCAAGGCGGAGCTGGCGCTGCTCCAGGCCCAGATCAACCCCCACTTCCTCTACAACACCATGGACACCATCATCTGGCTTATCGAGGCGGGCAAGACCCAGGAGGCGGTGGATATGGTCTCCGACCTCTCCGCCTTTTTCCGCCACTCCCTGAGCAAGGGGGAGGACGTGATCTCTCTCGCCAACGAGGAGCGCCATGTGACCAGCTATCTGCACATCCAGCAGGTACGTTACAAGGACATTATGAGTTATACCATAGACATCGACCCGGCCATCCGGGACGCCCGGCTGCCCAAGCTGACTCTGCAGCCTCTGGTGGAAAACGCCCTGTACCACGGCGTCAAGCTGAAGCGGGGCCAGGGTCGTATCGAGGTAAAGGGGTGGGCGGAGGACGGCTTTGTGGTGCTGACGGTGACAGACGACGGGGTGGGCATGACCTCCCAACGGCTGGAGGAGCTGAAACGGAGCATGGACGGCGGAGGCCGGGTGGGCTTCGGCCTTGCCACAGTACATGAGCGGCTGCGTCTGCTGTTCGGCAGCTCCGCCGGGCTGACCCTGTCCAGTACGGAAGGCGTTGGTACGACCGTCACGGTCTGCCTTCCCCGGCAGACCGGGCAGATGGAGAGGGAGGCGGAGAGATGAAAAGAATCATTGGTCGATTGTAAAATGAAGTTGAACACCTAAAAAATCCATAGCGATTGAAT
>JAJQEM010000134.1 GCA_021201635.1 Clostridiales bacterium
AAAGTGTTACAGCACTGCTCCGAGACCATGAACCACCTGTCTTACTCCCTCCACTCCTTCCGCTTTATGGACCGCTATCAGCGCATCGCCTCCTTCCTGCTCACCGAGACGGGGACGGATAACCCGGATAAGGAGATCACCGGCCAGTGTCTGCCCTACACCCACGAGGAGATCGCCATGTGCCTGGGCCTGGCCCGGCCCACCGTGAGCCAGGTACTCAAGGAATTTGAGCGCAACGGCTGGGTGAAGTGCGCCTACGGGCGGGTCTTTGTTCTGGACAGGGCGGCCCTGACGGAGAGCGTGACCTCCCGGACCGGCAACATCTGACTCTTTTTCTTTTCGAAACGATGTTCACAAAACGTTTGCAAATCTGTCGCAGTTTTTTCAAACCTTCGACCCCGGCGTTTGCTATACTAAAGCTGCAAAGAACGAAGGGCTCCACTCTCCCTCCTATATATTCTTTCAAACACACTGTGCCCGGCAGATGCAAAAGCGACTGCCGGGCACAGACAACGGGAAAGATTGATAAAGTTTTAACGGTTATATGTCCCGGCCCATATTGCAAGAAAGAGACGCCCGCAACGGGGCGTCTCTTCTCAGCCTGTTCCAAGCCGCTCAGGGAAGCAACGGAGGAGAACCAGCATTTGCAGCGCCGCCAGGCGCCCTCTGCCTGGGCAGTCCGGGGTCTGTATAGATAGCATACCACAAATGCCGCTCTTTTCCCTTATTTTTACGCAATCTGTCGTTTTGTGAGCGTAATCTGTCGTTTTTGAAAAATAAGCCCCTCTGCCTTTCCCGGGCAGAGGGGCTTCATCTGCGTGCCATCAGGCGCGCTCAACTTTACCGGAACGGAGGCATCTTGTGCAGACGTAGACGTGAGTGGGGGTGCCATTCACGATCGCCTTGACGCACTTCACGTTCGGCTTCCAGGGGCGATTGGAACGACGGTGGGAGTGGGAAACCTGAATGCCGAAGGTTACGCCCTTGCCGCAAAAGTCGCATTTAGCCATTATGCAAACCTCCTCGCTTGAAAAATCTCTGAAAACAGCATTGATTATTTTATCAGAGCTGTCCGGGAAAATCAACCCCTATTTTGCATTTTTCTGATTTTCGGCGGTTTTCCCGCCGGGTTCTCTTTTTTCCGTTCCGCCTGCAAGAAATCGTTGCCAATCGCTCCAAAAACCGTTATACTAAAGTCATCGCAAAAAGGCAGAAACAGGAGGTCATTGCCGATGTACGGAGGCCATTTCGTAGAGCTGGGATCCATCATCAAGGAATTTAATCTGGAGGTGCTCCACGGCTGTAAGGACTACGAGAAGATCCACATTCTCAAGGCCAGCATCAACCGCCCCGGGCTCCAGCTGGTAGGCTTTTACGACTATTTCGACACCACCCGCATCCAGCTGTTGGGCATGGTGGAATGGACCTATCTCACCAAGCTCACTCCGGAGGAGCGGCAGCAGCGGTTTGACGACCTGTTCTCCCGGCCCCTGCCCGCCGTCATCATCGCCCGGAACCTGGATGTCTTTCCCGAGTGCCTGGCGGCGGCAAAGAAGTATGACCGGACGCTGCTGCGCACCAGCCAGGACACCGCCGCCATTCAGAACCTGCTCATCACCTCCCTCAACCGCTCCCTCTCCCCCCAGATCACCCGCCACGGGGTTCTGGTGGAGATCTACGGTGAAGGGGTGCTGCTGCTGGGAGAGAGCGGCGTGGGCAAGAGCGAAACCGCCGTGGAGCTCATCAAGCGGGGGCACCGGCTCATCGCCGACGATGCCGTGGAGATCCACCGGGTAGGGCCCAACTCCCTTATCGGCATGGCCCCGGAGCTGATCCGGTACTATGTGGAGCTGCGGGGCATCGGCGTCATCGACGTCCGCCGCCTGTTCGGTATGGCCGCCGTCAAGGACAGCCAGGAGATCAACCTCATCATCAATCTGGAGCAGTGGAAGGAGGGGATGCTCTACGACCGGCTGGGGCTGGAGAACATGTGCACCTCCATCCTGGACGTGGAGCTGCCCACCCTCACCATCCCGGTGAAGCCAGGGCGCAACCTGGCCATCATCATCGAGGTGGCCGCCATGAACAACCGGCACAAAAAGATGGGCTACAACGCTGCCCAGGAGTTTACCGACCAAATCAACCGGCATTTCGACCAGCAGATCGCAGAACGTCAGACAGAACTCTGAGCCTGTCGTTTCCCGACAGGCTCTCGAACCAAATGCAAGCATTTGGTTCGACATGCGGCTCCTCTCCGCACTCGCTTCGCTCGCACAGTCGTCGCCTCCCTGAGTGCTTTTGCCGGTACACGCCCGGCTAAAAGCACAGTTGCATTTTATTTTGTTGCTTCGCAACAAAACTCCTGCGGAGGGCTTCTGTATCCTCTTGCCATATTTTTATGAACCAAGATCAGCTTTTCAGCAGTTTAGAAATCACCTCAGCAAAAAAAGAGGGAGGGTTCTTCATGGTACGCATTGGCATCGACGTAGGAGGCACGAACCTGGTGGCCGGAGTGGTGGACGGCCAGAACCGCATTTTGTCCCGGGCCAGAGTCCGGGCCGCCAGCTGTCCCACTCCGGAGGAGACGGTGGCCGCCCTGGTCCGCATCTCCAGAGAGGCCCTCCACGGAGCGGGCGTCTCCCAGGAGGAGGTGTCCTCGGTGGGCATCGGTATCCCCGGCATGGTGGACGATCTGACCGGCTTCGCCGTCAAAGCGGCCAACGCTCCCTTTGACCACACTCCCGTCCGGGCGCTGTTCCGGGCCCTCTGGGACGTGCCGGTCTACCTGGAAAACGACGCCTGCTGCGCCGTTCTGGGAGAGGGGGTCGCCGGGTGCGGACGGGAGAGTAACTTCTTCATGATGTTTACCCTGGGCACCGGCGTCGGCGGCAGCTATCTCCAGCGGACGGGCAACGGCATCCGGCTCCAGGGCACCGAGATGGGCCACATGGTCATTCGGGCGGGAGGCTATCCCTGTCCCTGCGGTCGCCGGGGCTGCTGGGAGCAGTATTCCTCTGCCACCGCCCTGAAGCGGCAGACCCGGGAGGTGATGAACCTCCACCCGGAGAGCAGCATGTGGCCCCTGTGCAACTGGGACTTAACCAAGGTCAGCGGCAAGACCGCCTTTATCGCCATGCGCCAAGGGGACGAGACCGCCAGCCGGCTCACCGCTCGGTATCTCTCCGATTTGGCTGACGGCCTGGCCAACGCCGTCAACATCTTCTCTCCGGACATGATCTGTCTGGGCGGCGGTGTCGCCAACGAGCGGGAGGAGGACCTGCTCCTTCCCCTCCAGCGCCTGTTGGACGAGCGCACCCACGCCCGCCAGAGCGGGCAGCACACCCGTCTCGTCAAGGCCCAGTTGGGCAACGATGCCGGTATCGTGGGTGCGGCCCTGCTGGAGCTGCCCCGGGTGTGAGACGAAGGGCAAGCGTCGGATGAAATGGGAGGGAGAACGCTATCGTATGGAGACTCCAAAAGGCAGCGCCGACACGGGCAGCCGCAGGCGGTTCGAGGGCATTTTGAGCGCCGTCTACCTGGGCATCTGGGCGTTTGCCCGGTTGGTGTTCTGGTGCTTTACCGACGGTTCGGATGCCATGGGGTTCAGCCTGGTATTCCTGTGGATTGTGCTGCCGATCGCCACCTTTGCCGTCTCCCTGCTGATTGGCAAAAATAACCTCTGGGGCAGACGCAAATGGTGGGCCGCCCTCGTCTTTGGGCTGATGTATCTGCTGGCGGAGTATGCCACCTTCGGCCTTGCCAATATGATCGCCAACTCCTTCGCCCGACTTGCCGCCCCGGAGCCAGGTATGCTGCTGGCCGGTGGGCTGATCTCCGCCCTGGGGCTGGGTATCGGCAGTCTAGTTGGACGGGGCAGGGCCAGGGGGAAGTGACGGGCTTTCTCCGGGCATATCATTCTCATCACAACAGGAGGGACCTGCGATGTCAACAAAACGAAAAATCGTACTGGTCTTGTCCGGTGTGTCTACTTTTGCGCTGGTGGTCTGCGCTGTTCTTCTGTTGGTTGCCCTCTCTCAGCTGGGCGGTGGCCTCTCCGCCCTGGGAGAATCCACCGTGTCCAACGCCTCGGCGGATACGGTAGGCGGGTGGGCCACCATTGGCGGATTGATTGGCGTCGGCCTTGGCGGAATGGCCTGGCTTGCCTTTGCAGTGATCGGCATGGTCGTGGGCCTGTCCGCCGCAGTCGCCCTGGTGATGTGGATTTTGAGCGTCGTATTCCGGAAGCGGCCTGTCGCCTTCCGGGTGACCGTCACCGTCGGGCAAGTTCCTCTCCCGCTGGCCGGGCTGTGTCTGATCGGCGGGGACACATGGTTGCCGGCCCTTGGGCTGGGGCTGATCGCCTATTTTGTGCTGGAGATGGTTCTGCTATATACGGATCGACCCCCCCGCAGCTCCCGGACAGGCGAGAGATGGATGATGAAATTTGAGAGACTGGCACTCTCATAAGAGGTGCACCGCCACGTGCGGCTGCACCTCTTTTTTGTTCTTCTCTTTTCCCCCTCTGCCGCATACAGTGCTCTCAGAAGCTTTTTCCGGGAGGTGTCACTGTGGCAGACCGTTCGGCGTCCCTCACCCGCTCCACCATGATGCTGACGGCGGTGGGGCTGGTGGCCCAGCTTTTGTCCTTTCTCTATCGGGTGGTGCTCTCCCGGCTGGTGGGGGCGGAGGTCATGGGGCTGTATCAGCTCATTATGCCCGTCTACTCCATCTTTCTCTCCATCGCCGTCACCGGCCTGACGGTGGCAGTGTCCTCCCTCTCCGCCCACTATGAGGCGCTGGAGGACCGGCCCTCCGTCCGGCAGCTTTTGTGGCTGGGGCTGCGGGGGCTGGTGGCCCTGTGGCTGCCCCTGGCCGCCGTCACCCTCCTGTTCAGCGGTCAGATCTCCGGTCTGCTCCTGGGGGACAGCCGCACCCGGCTGGGGTTGGTGCTGCTGCTCCCCGTCCTGCTGCTCACCGGGGTGGAGAATCTCACCAAGCACCACTTTTACGGCATCGGGGAGGTCCGTCTCCCGGCGGCGGTGGAGCTGGGGGAGCAGTTCGTCCGCACCGCCGCCGTGCTGGGGCTGGTGTGGTGCCTGCTCCCGGAGGACCCCGCCATCTCCGTGGCTCTCATCGTCCTGGGGATGCTGGCCAGCGAGGTGTTCTCCTCCTCCACCCTGACCATCCTCCGCCGGAGGCGGGAGCGCCGCCTCCCGGTACAGGCCCGCTCCGGTTGCCCTGCCCCCAGCCTGTGCCGGGAGATGGTGCGGGTGGCGGTTCCGGTGGGGCTGACCGCCCTGCTGGGCAATCTCATGGCCTCGGCCAACTCCGTCCTCATCCCCCGGAAGCTGGCAGCCGCCGGGCTGACCCAGGCCGCCGCCATGGAGGAGTTCGGCGTGGTCTTTGGCATGACCGTCCCCATGCTCAGCCTTCCCTCCGCCTTTATCAGCGCCCTGACCCTGGCCATCGTCCCCCGGCTCAGCCAGTGCCAGGCCATGCACCGGGGCCGGGAGTGCCGGGAGAAGATCTCCAAGGCCATTCTGGCGGCCTCCGTCATCGTCCTCCCGGTCACCGCCCTGATGGTGACGCTGGGGCCGGACTTGGGGCGGCTGCTCTTTCAAAACGAGGGGGTGGGCGGATACATTCTCCCCCTGTCCGTGGGAGTGGTCTTGAACAGTTATGAGTCCGTCCTGGCCTCTGTCCTCAACGGTATTGGCCGCCAGAGCCAGTCCGCCGCCGTCAGCCTGGGCTGCGGAGGGATACAGCTCCTCTGTACCTGCCTGGGGACCGGTCTGACGGGCTTTCTCTTCGGGCTGATTTTGTCCTCCCTCCTGGGGGTGGCTCTCCGTCTGGGGCTCATCGTCCGGCACACCGGACTGCGGTTGAACCTGTTCCAGTCCTTCTCCGCCCCTGCTCTGGGGGCGCTGCTGGCAGGACTGTGTGTGCGGCTGCTCTACCGGACGCTGGCGGACTGTCCCGTGCTCGTCAGTCTGACCGCCTGCGCCGGGACGGGGCTGTTCCTCTACTTCACCGCCCTGTGGATGATGGACATCCACCCTCTCCGGCTGTTCCACCTTGTCCGCAAATAGACAGCGACAACGCCGCCCACTCTCCTATGAGAACAGGCGGCGTTGTGATGGGATTTTTCGGTTATTCCTCGATCAGCTCATACGCTCTCGTCCCGAAGCCCAGGGCCTCGGCAGCCTCGATGGTGTGGACGCCGTTGCGGGAGTTGATGCGCTCCAGCAGGTGATCCCTGCCGGGGTCGTCGGATTGGAGCACCAGGTCAATGCAGGCCTGGTCGATGGCGATGGGGTCGGTGGAGGCCAGGATGCCGATGTCCTTCATACAGGGGTCCTCCGCCACGGCGCAGCAGTCGCAGTCCACCGACATATTCTTCATGACGTTGATATAGGCCACCTGGCCCTAGAAGTGCCGGTGTACCATGGAGGCGGCGTCCGCCATAGACTCCAGGAACCGGTCGTGGTCGGCGGTCCAGATGTCCGCCGGCACCCCCGCCCCGTGGATGTAGGCCTTGCCAAAGCTGGAGGCGCAGCCGATGGAGAGCTGCTTCAGCGCCCCGCCGTAGCCGCCCATGGGGTGCCCCTTGAAATGGGAAAGCACCAGCATGGAGTCGTAGTTGGCCAGGTCCTTGCCCACATAATCTTTCTGGATAATCTTGCCCTCCGGGTTCTCCAGCACCATGTCTGGCCCCTCGGCGTCCAGCAGGTCTACCGTGAAATACCGATTCCAGCCGTGCTTGTTCAGCAGCCGGAGATGCTTCTGGGTGGTGTTCCGTGCTCCCTCATAGGCGGTATTGCACTCCACCACCGTCCCGTTCACCTGCTCGATCATGGGCCGCCAGAACTCCGGGCCCAGGAAATTCTGGTTGCCCTCCTCGCCGGAATGGAGCTTGACGGCTACTCTGCCGGTCAACTCCACCCCCAGACGGTCATACAGCCTCGCCACCATCTCCGGGGTGATCGTCCGGGAAAAATAGACTGTTGCGCTCATGTTGAACACGCTCCTCTCCTGTTATTCTGATATTTACTCCTGCGAAGTGTGTGAAAACCGTTCCAGCCAGCTCTCCACCTGTCCGAACCACTCCGCACACCGGAACCGGAATTCATATTCCCCGTTCTCCTGGGTGATGAGGGCGATCTGATCCTCCGTCAAGTCCAGGGAGGTCTCCGTCACCTCCTCCACGCCAGCCGAGCAGAGGGGCGGATAGACCACGCACCACCAGTTTTGCCCCTCTCCCCCGCCGATCTCCACCCGCAGAGTGGGGTAGTATCCTGCCGGGAGAGAAAAATCCTCGTAGGTTCGGGTGGGGAACCAGTCCGTCTCCAGGGTAGCGGTGACGGGGTAGTCGTACCCCGCCGCCCGGACGGTCTGCGTTCCCGCCTGTTCCAGCGCTCCCAGCACCCCGGAGAGCGCCGCCTCCGCCTCCTGCTGGGAGGTCGCCCCCTCCAGCAGCGGCTGGGCGCAGGCCAGTACTGCGTCCCGCACCTGGAGCTTTAGCGCCTGATCCTCCTCGCTGTCCGAGTTTGCCAGCACATGGAGCCGCAGGACCTGACCGGCCAGGGTCTGCTGCTCCCCGCCTCCCAGAGACAGGGCCAGCAGGAGCAGGGCCACAGCGACCATCAGCGCCGCTCCCCAGCGATGGGGCATCACATTTCGTTTCTTCATGTAAAACACCGTCCATCCAGAGAAATCTGTTCTGTTTTCTCCAGTTTGGACGGTGTTTTTTCTGTTTATACCGGTTTGGTCACAAAGGTGTCCCGCCAGCTCTCTCCCAGCTCCGCTGCGGCGCTCCTTGCGTCCGCCTCGGTGCGGAAGATGCCAAAGACAGTGGGGCCGCTGCCGGACATACAGGCTCCCAGGGCCCCATACTGAATGAGGACGTTTTTGATCTCCTGAATGACTGCCTGCCGTTTGGGGGGCAACGCCTGCTCAAAGACGTTGAACATCCGCATGGCCACCCCGTGGAGATCCTGCCGCTCCAAGGCATCCATCAGTCCCGCCGTGTCCGGGCGGCAGCGAATTTTCACCCCGTCGATGGCCCGGAACAGCTCCGGGGTGGAGACGGAGAAGCCCGGCTTACACAGAACGATGTAACACTCCGGCAGAGCAGGCAGAACGGCGAGCCGCTCTCCACGGCCCTCCGCCAGGGCGGTGCAGCCCAGAACGCAGTAGGGCACATCGGAGCCCACCTGTTCCCCCAGGACGGCCAGCTCCTCCAGGGACAGGCCCGTGTCAAACATCCGGTTCAGCCCCCGGAGGACGGCGGCTCCGTCGCTGCTGCCTCCGGCGGTTCCGGCGCAGACGGGGATTCGTTTTTCAATGTGGATGTCCAGCCGGAAGATGTCCGCTCCCGTTCGGGCAGCAAAGGCGTGGGCGGCGATGGCGGCGATGTTCTTCCCGTCTGACGGGAGAAAGCCCAGATTGGTGGAGAGGGTCATGCCCTCCCCCGTCTCCCGGAGGGTCAGCGTCACCTGGTCGCACAGGCTCACCGACTGCATCACCATTTTCAGGTCGTGAAAGCCGTCCTCCCGACGGCCCAGCACGTCCAGGGACAGGTTCAGCTTAGCCCAGGCCGGTTCGGTCAGGACGTTCATTTGATCCGCCTCGCCTCCAGATAGAATCGCTTGTCGTGGGCCGCTCCCATGGAGAAGGTCTTGCGGGGCAGCACTCCGTCAAAGATGACGGTGGGGAACAGCTCGTCCTTGCCCATGGCCGGAAGGAGAAAGGCGATATTGCCCGGGCGGCTCCCCAGCTCTCTGGCCACGTCTTCCCCGTGGATATAGTCCACCATGGAGACGTCCGGCAGCCAGCCGTCCAGAAAGCTCTGGAGAGTGCCCACTGCCAGCTGGCTGGTGGGATGGGGGACGGTGACGACCCCCTCCTCCCCCGCCAGGACATAGCGGAAGCTCTGCCCCTCCCCTGCTCCCGGGTGGGCGCCGGGATAGTGGGCCAGCAGGTCGTTTAACAGGGCGTGGCCGTCCACGCCGAAGCAGACCCGGTGGATGGCCTCGAACTCCAGGGACTCGTCGTGGAGGTTGCCCAGCTCCACCAGGGCATACCGGGCCAGCTCTGACCCGGGCTGTTCCTTTTTCTCCTCATAGGCCGCCTTGGCAGAGGCCAGGGAGTGGTTGCCGTCCCCGATGGCAAACAGCATGGGCGGACAGCCAGGGGCGTTGTACTTTGCCTCAAAGAGGGCCGGGTCGGCCAGGGCGGTCAGCTGGGCCGCCACGTCTTCCATCTGCGCCTCTGTGAGCCGGTAGCCGGTGATGTGACCGCCCCGCTCCATCAGGTCAAAGTCGTAGACCTGCTCCATCTCCCCGCTCTCCGCCGTCAGGTGCTCGATCACCTGGCAGTCCGCATCGTCCAGCAGCATGAGGACGTGGGGCAGCTCCAGAGCGGCGTTCCGACGCACCGCCACCCGGGGCGGGATGCGGGAGAGCACCGTCCCCTCGGTGGCCCGGATGAGGGCGGCGTTGCCGGGGGTGTACTCGTACCGCTCCAGGTCCACCACTCCCACCAGGCCCCGGCGGAGCTTGCCGTTGTCCAGCCAGCGCTCCACATAGATCAGGCTGTCCTCCAACAGGCGGAACCGGTCCGAGGCCAGATAGTCCTCCATGGTCCGGTTGATCTCCCCGATGCGCTCCTCCCGATCCGTCCGGTTCAGCTGGCTCTCAGGAAAGACCAGGTTCAGACTGGAGGGAGCGTCCCCTATGCGGTCCGCCACTCTGGCCCAGTACTCCGGTTGAGAGGTGTACTGGTCACAGGCTACTACGCTCCACTTGGAGAGGTCGCAGTTCTGAGGGATGAGGATGTCTGCCGGGCCAAAGCCCAGGGCTTCAAACAGAGGGTTCATAGGGCACTCCTTCATACAGAGTAGGTGAGAAGATCAGTCCACGGCCTTCCGGATGGCGGCCAGCAGGTCGTCGAATTCGGTGTAGGCCGCCAGCTCCGGGTGGTCCGCCTGAATCTGGGGGGTGCTGCGGAAGAGGAAGCCCGCCTTGCTGGCCTGGATCATGGCCAGGTCATTGAAGCTGTCCCCGGCGGCGATGGTGTCATAGCCGATGGACTGGAGGGCCTTGACGGTGGTGAGCTTGGATTTTTCCACCCGCATCCGATAGCCGGTGATCTCCCCGTCCGGGGCCACCTCCAGGGTGTTGCAGAACAGGGTGGGCCAACCCAGCTTCTCGATCAGGGGCTTGGCGAACTGCTCAAAGGTATCGCTGAGGATAATGACCTGAGAGAAGGTCCGCAGCTCGTCCAGGAACTCCTTTGCCCCAGGCAGGGGGTCGATGGTGGCGATGACCGCCTGAATTTCCTTCAGGCCCAAGCCATGCTCCTTGAGGATGTTCAGGCGATACTGCATCAGCTTGTCATAGTCCGGCTCGTCCCGGGTGGTGCGCCGCAGCTCGGGGATGCCGGTGGCCTCGGCAAAGGCGATCCAGATCTCCGGGACCAGGACGCCCTCCATATCCAGGCAGGTGACGTACATGGTAAATTCCTCCTATATGTGACTGGGTCAGTTCTGAAACTGCTTCAGGAACCGGGCCAGACGCTTCAGCGCCTCGTCCAGGTCCTTCATGCTGGTGGCGTAGCAGCAGCGGGCGAAGCCCTCTCCCCCAGGGCCAAAGGCGGAGCCAGGGATGATGGCCACCTGCTCAGCTTCCAGGAACCGGGTGCAAAATTCGTCGCTGGTCAGGCCGGAGACCTTGGAGACGTTGGGGAACATATAAAACGCTCCCTTGGGCTCGAAGCACTCCAGCCCCAGTTCCCGGAAGCCGTCCAGCAGGAACCGCCGCCGTCCGTCATACTCGTCCCGCATGGCCTCGATGTCCCCGTCGCCGTATTGCAGGGCCTCGATGGCGGCATACTGGCTGGTGGTGGGGGCGGACATGATGCCGTACTGGTGGAGCTTCACCATCTGGCTGGAGATGGCCTTGGGTGCGCACAGGTAGCCCAGCCGCCAGCCGGTCATGGAATAGGCCTTGGAGAAGCCGTTGACCACGATGGTTCGGTCGTACAGCTCCGGCAGGTTGGCGGGGGAGACGTGGTGACCGCCGTAGGTCAGCTCTGCGTAAATTTCGTCAGAGATGATCATAATGTCGGTGCCCTCCAGCACGTCCGCCAGGGCCTTCAGATCAGACCGCTCCATAATGCCGCCGGTGGGGTTGCAGGGATAGGGCAGCACCAGCGCCTTGGTCTTGGGGGTGATGGCCGAGCGCAGCTCCTCTGGAGTCAGGCGGAACTCGTTCTCCGCCTTGGTCTCCACATAGACGGGGACGCCGCAGGACATACTCACCAGGGGCCCATAGCAGACAAAGGAGGGGGTGGGGATGATGACCTCATCCCCCGGCTCGATAAGGCAGCGCAGAGCCAGGTCGATGCCCTCGCTGCCGCCCACCGTGACCAGCAGCTGGCTCATGGGGTCGTAGGTCAGGTCAAACCGGCGCTGGAGATAGGCGGCGATCTGCCGCAGCAGCTCGGAGAAGCCCCGGTTGGGGGTGTATTTGGTCAGGCCCTTTTCCAAGGAGTAAATACCGGCGTCCCGGATGTGCCAGGGGGTGGGAAAGTCCGGCTCCCCGATGCCCAGGGAGATGGCGTTGGGCATATCCTCCAGCAGATCGAAATACTTCCGGATGCCGGAGGGAGGCACGTCCTGGATCCGCCGATTCATCATACCGTCATAGTTCATACGAAGTAAAATCCTTCCTCCTGCTTCTCAGGTTTCTTGAAGATCAGGTGGTTTTCCTTGTACTTCTTGAGGATAAAGTGGGTGGCGGTGGACTTCACCTCGTCGATGGTGGACAGCTTGAGGGAGACGAACCGGGCCACCTCCTGGAGGCTCCGGCCAGAAATGATTACCGTCATGTCAAAGTCGCCGCTCATCAGATAGCAGGACTCCACCTCCTCATACTGGTAGATACGCTCCGCCACCCGGTCAAAGCCGTTGTCCCGCTGAGGCTCCACCTTCACCTCGATGAGGGCGGTGACGTCCTGACGGTCGGTGGCGTCCCAGTCGATGACCGCCTTGTAGCCCATAATGATGTGCTTGTCCTCATAGTCACGAATGGCCTCCTCTACCCGCTCGGGAGAGGTGCCCACCATGGCGGCCAGTTGCTTTCTGGACAGGGTGCAGTCCCCCTCCAGCAGCCGAAGCAGATTGTCCATGTCAAATCCTCCTGTCTGACGCTGCCGGTAACGGCCCGGCAGGGTGTTTTCGTATCTATATCCGTCGGAATACGAATATACAGCAATTATACCTTGTCATTGCAATAATTACAAGCCCCACGGCCAACAGAAATCCCCGGTGCAGCCCTGTGGCCGCACCGGGGAAAATCCATGTTATGTAAATCTACCCGTCACCAGGCCCGGCGCACTGCCACGATCGACTTATAGTAGACCGAGCAGTAGGTGATACCATAATCCGAGCCAAGGGCACTGAGCAGCAGTCCGTTGCCCGCATAGAAGCCCACGTGACCGGAGTAGACCACAACATCTCCCACCTGCATATCGGACACGCTCACTGCCTTGCCCCAGCTGGCAAAGGAGCCGGAGTACCGGGGAGAGCTGATGCCGAAATGGGCCAGCACCTGGTGGACAAAGCTGGAGCAGTCGATGCCGTTAGTCAGGCTGTTGCCGCCCCAGACGTAGGGATTGCCCACAAACTGAGAGGCATAGGCAATGATGGATGCCCCGGTGACGCTGGAGCTGGAGGACGAGCTGTCCGTATCCGTCGAGGTATCCGTGCTGGTGTCCGTGGAGGTGTCCGTGCTGGTATCTGTAGAGGTGTCCGTATCTGTGGATGTATCCGTGGACGTGTCGGTGTCCGTACTGGTATCCGTGGAGGTATCCTCCTCCTCTTCCTCCTGCTGCTGAGCGGCTGCTGCTGCAGCGGCGGCCTCTGCTTCTGCGGCTGCCGCTGCCTCTGCTTCCGCTGCGGCAGCAGCTTCCGCCTCTGCGGCTGCCGCTGCCTCTGCTGCGGCGGCGGCCTCTGCCTCCTGGCGCTGGCGCTCCGCCTCGGCGGCGGCAGCTGCGGCGGCGGCAGCAGCCTCCTCCTCCAGGGCGGCGGCGGCCTGCTCGGCGGCCAGCTGCTCCTCGGCCTCGGAAATCTCGCCCACCAGGTCATTCTGCTGGCTGGAGAGGGCCTCGATCTGGGCGGCGTAGGTCTCCTGGTTCTCCAGGATCTCCGCCACCACCGCCTGCTGCTCAACAGCGGCGTCCTCCTGCTCGGCCTGCTCCTCCAGGAGCTGGGCCTTGGTCTCCTCCTGAGCGGCCTGCTCCTCCTCCAGCTGGGTCTCATAGCCGGCTACCGCCTGCTGGGCGGCCTCCAGCGCATCCATAATGTTGTTGTCATACTGCATGACGTCGTTGATGAAGCTCCACCGGTCCAACAGATCGGAGAAGCTGGCGGCGTTGAACAGGATCTCCCAGTAAGAGGTGGTGCCCTCCTCCTCCATGGAGCGGACCCGCTCCAGGGACAGGTTATAGTAGACCTCCTCCTGGGCCTGGGCCTCCGCCAGAGACTCCTGGGTGGCGGCGATCATCTCGTCATACTGGTCGATGATCTCCTGTGTGGCGTTGATCTGCTCCGCCAGCAGGTCCAGCTGGTCCTCGATGGCGTTCAGGCGGTCTACGGCGGAGTTCTCCTGGTCCTGGAGGGAGTCCAGGGTGGCCTGGGCCGCAGCCTGCTGCTCCGCCAGAGCCTCCTTCTGCTCCACCAGGGAGTCGATGTCCTCCTGGGAGATGGTAAAGTCATAGGCGAAGCCATAGAGGACCACATCCGCTACCAGGGGGACCACCATCATCAGCGCCATCAGCAGGGCGACGGCAGCGACTGCCAGCCGCTTCAAATCGACGGTGCTTCTCTTTTCCTTGCGTCTTTCTGTCATGACATACCTCCTGAGGTCGGTGTCTCGTCAAACCTTTAGATACTTGCGGATGGTAATCAGACTGCCCACCACGCCCACAAGCAGGCCGATGCCCAAGAAGGTAGCACACATGGGGAAGGCCAGGGTGCGGATGGGAATGATGCTGACCAGCTGCACATGGGTGTAAACGTTGATGGCGCTGCGGATGAGCCGGTAAATGCCCCACTCTGCCAGTGCCGCCACCACTGCGCTGATGCCGCCCAGCAGGACGCCCTCCACCACGAAGGGCCAGCAAACAAAGGCGTTGGTGGCGCCCACCATCTTCATAATGGCGATCTCCTCCTCCCGGGCGGACGTAGCCAGCTTGATGGAGTTGGAGATGATAAAGAAGGAGACGATGACCAGAATGACCACCAGGGCCAGGGCGATGACCACGGACACGTTGCGCATAGTAACCAAGCCGTTGGCCACATCCACAGAGGCGGAGATCTTGGCGATTCCCTCTACCTCCCGGACCTCCTCGATAGTCTCCTCCAGCTGCTCGATGTCGATGACGCGAACGCTGAACCGGCTGCGGAGAGCGGAGGCGGGGACGTTCTCATACAGGGAGGAGTCCTCCAGACCGCTCACATAGTTCTCCAGGGCCTCTTCCCGGGTGATGTACTGACATTCCGCCACGTTGTCGATGGCCTCGATCTGGCTCTGGAGGGCAGCCCCCTCCTCGTCGGTGTATTCCTCATCCACGTAGGCCAAAAACTCGTTGTCCTCCATCAGGGCGTCCAGGTTGTACTCCAGATTGAGGGCCACCAGGGTAAAGCTGCCCATAATGATGAGGCAGGAGGCCATAATGGCGATGGAGGCAAAGGTCATAAAGCCGTGGGCGGCGAAGGAGCGGAAGCCCTCCTTGATGTAATAGCCTAAATTAAATCGTCTCATAATCGTACAAACCATTCTCCATATCGCTGATGACCCGGCCACTGTCGATGCTGATGACCCGCTTGTTGAAGCAGTTCACCAGATCCCGCTCATGGGTGACGACAAGCATGGTGGTCCCCAGCTGATTAATCTTTTCCAGCAGGCACATCAGTTCATAGGAGCGCTCCGGGTCCAGGTTGCCGGTGGGCTCGTCTGCGATGATGGTCTTGGGGTTATTGACCAGGGCACGGGCGATGGCCACCCGCTGCTGCTCGCCGCCGGAGAGCTCTGAGGGGTAGCAGTCTCCCTTTTCCGAGAGACCCACCAGCTCCAGCACATAGGGGATACGCTCCCGGATGACCTTCTTGCCGGTGCCCACCACTCGCATGGCAAACTCCAGATTGCCCTTCACCGTCCGGTTCTCGATGAGCCGGAAGTCCTGGAACACAACCCCCAGGGTGCGGCGGAGATAGGGCACCTGCCGCTGACTCAGCTTGGCCAGGTCAAAGTCCCCCACCAGGATGCCGCCGGAGGTGATCCGTTCCTCCGCAGTCAGCAGCTTCAGGATAGTGGACTTGCCGGAACCGGAGGGGCCCACCAGAAAGACAAATTCCCCGTCCTCGATGACAAAGGAGATGTCGCTGAGGGCCTCTGTCAGGTTGCTCTCATAGATTTTCTTGACGTTTGTAAATTGAATCATAACTCGCTCCAGCCGTCCTGTCAGGTCGGCGCCTGTTCGTTTTCGGGCTGTCCCCGATCTGTGCTTTTTCCCGGCCTTGCGCCGCCAGACGACTCGGATAGACCGTGCCGCTGCTCATTCAACAGCATCATTATAGCGTTATTTGTAACTTCTGTCAACCGCTGTTCATAAAATGTTTAGAACAAATGAGAAAAGTCCCTGTTTTCTGGGAAAAACAAGGACTTTTCTCGATTATATTGATGACAAATCGTTACAATTATGTGTCTGAGCGCTCTCTCAGGACTTGATGCCCCGGGAGCGGAGGTACTGCTTGACCATGAGGGCCACCTTAAAGGTGATGGCGTCGTCAAACTCCCGCAGGTCCAGGCCGGTGAGCTTTTTGATCTTCTCCAGCCGATAGACCAGGGTGTTCCGGTGGACAAACAGCTTCCGGGCCGTCTCGGAGACGTTCAGGTTGTTCTCGAAGAACTTGTTGATGGTAAAGAGGGTCTCCTGATCCAGGGCGTCGATGGGGTTCTTCTTAAAGACCTCCTGGAGGAACATCTCACAGAGGGTGGTGGGCAGCTGATAGATCAGCCGTCCGATGCCCAGATTGTTATAATTCACGATGGAGCGCTCGGTGTCGAACACCTTGCCCACGTCGATGGCCATCTGGGCCTCCTTGTACGCCCGGGCCAGATCCCGGATGTGGTTGGAGATGGTGCCGATGCCGATGACCACCTTCACCTTCAAGTCGTTCTCCATGGTCTCGGAGACCTGCTGGGCCAGACGGATCAGCTCCTTGCCGGTAGTGCCCTCCTGGACCTGCTTGATGAGCACAACATCCGTCTCGTTCATGGAGACGACAAAGTCGTTCTGTCGGTCAGGGAAGATAGACTGGATGGTGTCGATGACCGCCAGGTCGGTGGCCCCCATCTGCCGCACCAGGAACACCGCCCGGGGGGTATCGGTGGCAAAGTGAAGCTCCTTGGCCCGGACATAGATGTCCCCAAGCATGATGTTGTCGGAGATGATGCTCTTTACAAAGGTGGCCTTGTCGTGCTTTTCCTCATAATAGGACTTGGCCCCGTTGAGGGCGACGGCGGCCATGGCGCAGATCAGCTTCGCCTGCTCGTCCTCGCCCTTGACAAAGACAGCGTAGTCAAACTGAGCGCTCCAGCCGCTGAGGGCTTTAAAGGTGCGGCCATCCACCACCACGGTATTGTCCCGGGTGTTGTTGACCGGCTCTACCACTGCCGGCCAGGTCTCTCCAATTGTGGGCAAATCGTTACAGGCGATGACAACACCGTCCTCATCGACCACGCCGATGGTTCGGTCGGTGCTCTCCTTCATCTGAAGAACGACGCTCTGGAAAATCCGGTTTGACATCTCTCCCTCTCCTTCCTGGTGATTCCGGCAGTTACCGTCAACATTTTGGCTCCGGTCTCCGGAGCCGTTCTTTGTCACAATAGCTGAATCCTGCAAAACGGGCCATTCCGCCCGATTTTCACAACAAGTTCCCGGGCACAGGCCGCCTGAGATCTGCGCCTCAGGTTCTATTATACCGTCTGAGCCGGATAATTTCAATAGCCATTTGCAATTCTTTTGTACATTTCGACGAAACCCAGTGCTACCGTTCCGTACACGCCACCAGGGCGGTCACTTCCTCTGATTTCAGTGGGCGGGCCGCTCCCTCTGGCAGCGTCTCGTCCAGCACCAGCGGCCCCATGGACACCCGTTGCAGGGACTGCACGGGCAGCCCCCGGCACGCCAGCATCCGCTTGACCTGGTGAAATTTTCCCTCCCGGAGCGTCACCCGGCACAGACCCGGCCCCAGACCCTCCAGCTCTGCGGACAGGCACGCTGTCCCGTCCTCCAGGGTCAGCCCTGTCCGGAAGATGTCCACGTCCCCCTGGGAGACCGTCCCGTCGATGTGGGCCAGATAGACCTTGTCTACATGGCGCTTCAGGGAGAGCAGGGCGTGGTTCAGCGCTCCGTCGTCGGTGAGCAGGAGCAGACCGGTGGTGTCCTTGTCCAGCCGCCCCACCGGGGAGAGCCCCGGGCGGCGCAGCGCCTCCGGCACCAGATCCAGAACGGTGGGAGCATGGCGGTCCTCGGTAGCGGTGAGCACTCCCGCCGGCTTGTTCATCATCAGATAGACGTACCGGCTCCAGCAGATCGGCTCCCCGTCCACCGCCAGGGCAGCGGTGGGGTCCACCCGCAGCTCCGGCTGGCGGAGGACCGCTCCGTCCACCGTCAGCCGCCCCTGCCGGATGAGGGCACGGGCCTCTTTTCGGGACCAGCGCCCTGTATCTGCCAGCAGCTTGTCCAGCCGCAGGGCCTTTTCCATGCTCTCACCCTCCCAGTCAGGGCATAACTGCCCCGGTTTGCACATATTCTGCTCCATCCTGAATAAGGGGTGGAGCTGCCATGATTTTCACTGCCAAGGTCAACTGGAAAAGCCTTTCCGCCGTTCTCTCCCTGGCCGCCGCCTTTGTCCTCTGCTTCGTGGGAGGGCAGATGGAGACACAAGCGGTCTCCGCCGCCGTATCCGCCGATGTGCAGCAGTCCCACAGGGACTATCTCGCTGCTCTGGGCTGGGAGACGGAAGGTCTCGTCTCCACCGATCAGGTCATCCTCCCAGAGGAGTTCACCCCGGAATATGAGGAGTATCTGTCCGTCCAGGCGGATGGGGACTTTGACCTGCTCCCCTATGCGGGCCTGACCGTGACCCGGTACACCTACTCCGTCACCAACTACCCCTCCGGCGAGGAAGATGTGCTGGCCGACCTGCTGGTGCTGGACGGGATAGTGGTGGGCGGAGAGCTCCGCTCCGCCGCACTGGACGGGTTCATGACCGGGCTGGTGCCCCGGGAGCAGATCGGCTCCTGAGCTTACGACCCGGCGGACTTGTGTACCACGATCTGATTGAAGGGGATGACGATGCCCGCCGCATCCAGGGCCCGCTTGGTGTTCTCCATCAGCTCATACTGGCTGGGCCAGTAATCTCCCGGCTTGCACCAATACCGCTCTGTGTAGATCACGGCGCTCTCACCAAAGCCGGTAATACGGGCAAAGGGCTCCTCCGGCTCGTGGAGCACCATGGGGCAGTCGTTGAGCACCTTCATCATGACCTCCCGCACCTCTGTGATGTCCGCCCCGTAGCTGATGGAGTAGTTCAGGTCGATACGGCGCATCCCGGCCCGGGAGCAGTTGATGATGGTGCCGCTGAAAATGCTGTTGTTGGGGATGATGACCACCCGGCGGTCCAGGGTGCGCAGCTTGGTGTTCAGCAGGCCGATCTCCAGGACGGTGCCCTCGGTGTCCCCCACGCAGATGTACTCGTCCACCAGGAAGGGCTTGGTCATCACCAGCATAATGCCCCCAAAGACGTTGGCCAGGTAGTCCTGAGCGGCCAGGGCCAGGGCGGCGCCCACAACGCTGACCACCGCCACAAGAGATGTGACGTCAAAGCCCAGCGTCCCGGCTCCCACCAGAATGACCAGTGCCCAGATCACCACTCGGGTGGCGGAGCGCCAGAATTTGACGGCGGTAGGCTCCAGTTTCATCTTCTCCGCCGTCTTGTCGGTGATCTTCAGCAAAATCTTCGCCACAATAATGCAGAACAGGATGGTAGCCACCGCTCCCACGGCGGGCTGTGAGATAAACGACCACACATTTTTCGCCCAGTCGATCAGGGACTGGGTGGCGTCCTCTCCCACCAGCTCGGTCAGGGTGTCCACGGCGGTCTCCGCCACGGTGTCCACCATCGCCGCTCTGCCGAATACGGTCAGGCTCATACAGATTTCTCCCCTTTCATTTGATTCTGTGAAAAAGGACCGGCAAATTTCTTTGCCGGTCCTTGGTCAAAAAGATAATTTGCAAAAAAGACGCAGCACAATAAGTTTAGGAAGCCCTCCGCAGGAGTTTTGTTGCGTCAGCAACAAAATAAAATGCAACTGTGCTTTTAGCCGGGCGTGTACCGGCAAAAGCACTCAGGGAGGCGACGACTGTGCGAGCGTTAAGACACCGCCCGCCGGCGGCGTGCAATGCGCAACCGCGCAAAGCGCGGCTCTTAGCGCATTGCAGTGCGGAGAGGAGCCGCACAATCGAACCAAATGCTTGCATTTGGTTCGAGAGCCTGTCGTTTTACGACAGGCTCAAAGGACCGGCAAATTTCTTTGCCGGTCCTGAAAAAGCCGAGAATCAGAGATTACTCGTTGATGCCGATAACGACACCGGAGCCAACGGTACGGCCGCCCTCACGGATAGCGAAGCGCAGACCATTCTCAATGGCGATGGGGGTGATCAGCTCCACGTCCATGTCCACGTTGTCGCCGGGCATGCACATCTCAACGCCCTCGGGCAGGGTGATGATGCCGGTCACGTCGGTGGTACGGAAATAGAACTGAGGACGATAGTTGTTGAAGAAGGGGGTGTGACGGCCGCCCTCGTCCTTCTTCAGGACGTAAACCTGGCCCTTGAACTTGGTGTGGGGATGGATGGAG
>JAJQEM010000040.1 GCA_021201635.1 Clostridiales bacterium
TCGGCATAGCCCAGCTGCTGGACAGCGGCAGCGGAGTCGCCGCCGCCGATGATGGTGATGGCGTCGGTCTCGCTCAGGGCCTGGGCGATGGCCTGGGTGCCCACAGCGAACTTCTCAAACTCGAACACGCCCATGGGGCCGTTCCAGATAACGGTGCCTGCGTCGGCCACAGCAGCCTTGTACAGCTCCACCGTCTTGGGGCCGATGTCCAGGCCCTGCCAGCCGTCGGGGATCTCGCCGGTGGCGACCACCTGGGTGTTGGCGTCGGGGGAATAGGCGTCGGCGATGACGGTGTCCACCGGCAGCAGCAGCTTGACGCCCTTGTCGGCAGCCTTCTTCACCATTTCATTGGCATAGTCCTCCCAATCGGCCTCCAGCAGGGAGTCGCCGATCTTGCCACCCTGAGCGGCAGAGAAGGTGTAGGCCATGCCGCCGCCGATGATGACGGTGTCGGCAATCTCCAGCAGGTTGTTGATGACGCCGATCTTGGAGGAGACCTTGGAGCCGCCCAGGATAGCCACCAGAGGACGCTTAGGAGCGGCCAGAGCACCGCCGATGATGTCCAGCTCCTTCTGGATCAGGAAGCCGGAGACGGCGGGCAGATAGGCGGCCACGCCTGCGGTAGAGGCATGGGCACGGTGGACGGTGCCAAAGGCGTCGGAGACATACACGCCGTCCGCACCGGCCAGGTCGGCCAGAGCCTTGGCAAAGTCGGGGTTGTTCTTGGTCTCGCCCTTGTCATAGCGCAGGTTCTCCAGCAGGAGGATCTGGCCGGGCTGGAGAGCAGCAGCCTTGGCCTGGGCGTCCTCGCCCACGATGTCGGCGGCCATAATGACCTCCTGGCCCAGCAGCTCGGAGAGACGGGCGGCCACGGGCTTCAGGCTCAGCTCCGGCTTCCACTCGCCCTTGGGCTTGCCCATATGAGAGCAGGCGATGACGGCGGCCCCCTGCTCCAGCAGGTACTGGATGGTGGGCAGCGCGGCGCAGATGCGCTTGTCATCGGTGATCCGACCGCTGCCGTCCTTAGCCATGGGGACGTTGAAGTCGCAGCGCAGCAGGACCTTCTTGCCCTTGACGTCGATGTCAGTGACCGTTTTCTTGTTGTAGTTCATACAAAAGACTCCTTTCCTGTTTCCAAATCAGACGAAATTGCTTTTTTCTGTCGGGCAGACCTGCCCCTTCATCTCGCCCTGGCCCAGCAAGCTGGGAAACCCCTGCTGCCGCAGGGCCTCGTAGGCCACCACAGCCACAGAGTTGGCGAGATTCAGGCTCCGGGCCTCCGGGCGCATGGGGATGCGGATGCACCGGTCATAGTGGGCCATGCGGAACCACTCCGGCAGCCCCGCCGTCTCCTTGCCGAAGAACAGCCAGCAGCCGTCAGTGAATCGGGCCTCCCCATAGTCCCGGGGTGCCTTGGTGGTCGCCAGCCAGAGATTTTCCTCTGCCTCAGGCCAGGCCTGAAACAGGGCCTCCAGACTGTCGTGTACCTCCATCTGCACCATGGGCCAGTAGTCCAGCCCCGCCCGCCGTACCCGCCGCTCTGAAATTTCAAAGCCCAGGGGACGGATGAGGTGGAGCCTTGCGCCGGTGGCGGCGCAGGTCCTGGCAATGTTGCCCGTATTTTGAGGGATCTCCGGTTCCACCAGCACGATATGCAGCATTTCTCCGGCACCCCCTCTAAACATGGTACATTCTACCCTCTTTTCCCCGGAAAAGCAACAGTAAATCAGCGGATTTTAAGCCATTTTTGCAATTTTTTTCGTTCCGGCTTTGTCCAATTTTCATAAGAAGGGGTTACGGTAAACCCCTTGCAACCCATTTTCATCCCTTTGGAACAAAAACCGGGCGGGACTGCTTGCCAGACGGGAGATTCTGTGCTATTGTTTTGTATGATAGCGAATCAGTCTGAGAGAGAATGGAGATAAAGCGTCATGTGTGAATTGGAGCGCAAGCTACGCATCGTCGTCAAGGTGGGCACCTCCAGCCTGACCCGTGTGGACGGGAGCCGGAACCTGCGGAATATGGACCTGCTGGCCAGGGTGCTCTCCGACCTGAAGGGCATGGGCCATGAGATCATTCTGGTCTCCTCCGGGGCCATCGGCATGGGAGCGGGCAAGCTGGGCATGACCGCCCGGCCCAGCCAGCTGCGGATGAAGCAGGCCGCCGCCGCCGTGGGCCAATGCGAGATGATGCACCTGTACGACAAATTCTTCGGGGAGTGCGGACAGACGGTAGCCCAGGTGCTGCTCACCGACGACGACGTGAAGGACCCCTTCCGTCAGGCCCATCTCTCCGGCACCTTCGCCGCCCTGCTGGGGCTGGGGGTCATCCCGGTGGTCAACGAAAACGACTCCGTCTCCGCCGCCGAGATCGAGACCGGTGACCGAAAGGTGCTGGGAGACAACGATACCCTCTCCGCCATCGTGGCGGGGCTGTGCCGGGCAGATCTGCTCGTTATCCTCAGCGACATCGACGGCCTATACGACAGTGACCCCCGGCAGGACCCGGAGGCAAGGCTCATCTCCCGGGTCACGGAGATCGACGAGTCCATCTACGACATGGCGGGGGGCGTGGGCTCCCGGTGGGGCACCGGCGGCATGGTCACCAAGCTGGAGGCCGCCCGGGTGGCCAACCGGCTGGGCATCGACCTGGTGCTCACCAACAGCAACCGGATGGACGCCCTCTACGACATCGCAGAGGGAAAGGACGTGGGGACACGGTTTGTGGCGACCCGGTAACACGCACTATTTTGGCATATTCGCAGCATTGTTGTAATACGTAATAAAGGAGGAACCGATATGACACCCATCGAATTGCAGGGGCAGGCCGCCAAGGCCGCCTCCCGGGTGCTGGCGGTGGCCGGCACCGGGCTGAAGAACGCAGCTCTGGAGGCCATCGCCAATGCGCTGCTGGCTCACACCGACGACATCCTGGCTGCCAACGCTCAGGATATGGCGGCGGCAAAGGCCTCCGGCATGAGCGTCAGCCTCCAGGATCGGCTGGCCCTGAACGAGGGCCGCATCCGGGGCATGGCGGATGGAGCCCGCCAGGTGGCCGCTCTGCCCGACCCCATCGGCGCCGTCACCCGGGAGAGCGTCCGGCCCAACGGCCTGCGCATTGCCCGCCGCCGGGTGCCTCTGGGGGTCATTGGCATTATCTACGAGGCCCGGCCCAACGTCACAGTGGACGCCGCCGCCCTCTGCCTCAAGTCCGGCAACGCCGTCATCCTCCGGGGCGGCAAGGAGGCGTTCCACTCCAACCAGGCTCTGACCGAGATCATGCGCACCGCCCTGGCCGATGCGGGCCTCCCCGCCGATTCCGTAGCTCTGGTGCAGGACACCACTCGGGCCAGCAGCACCGAGCTGATGAATCTCACCGAGTACCTGGACGTGCTCATCCCCAGAGGGGGCCGGGGTCTGATCCGGGCGGTGGCCGCCAACGCCAGCGTCCCGGTCATTCGCACCGGAGAGGGCGTGTGCCACACCTATGTGGACCGGGCCGCCGACCTGGAGATGGCCTGCCGCATCGTCCGGAACGCCAAGTGCTCCCGCCCCTCCGTCTGCAACGCCATGGAGTGTCTGCTGGTGGACAGCGCCGTCGCCGGGGAGTTTCTCCCCATGATGGTCCCTTATCTGGACGAGTACCATGTGGAGCTGCGCTGTGACGAGCGGGGCAAGTCCATTCTGGGTGACCGGGCCGTGGCCGCCACAGAGGAGGACTGGGACACCGAGTACGGCGACTATATCCTGGCCGTCCGGGTGGTGGACGGGGTGCGGGAGGCCATCGACTTCTGCAATCTCCATGGCACCGGCCACAGCGAGGCCATCGTCACCGACAGCTACTCCACTGCCCAGAAGTTCCTGGACGAGGTGGACGCCGCCGCCGTCTATGTCAACGCCTCCACCCGCTTCACCGACGGCGGGGAGTTCGGCCTGGGGGCGGAGATCGGCATCTCCACCCAGAAGATGCACGCCCGGGGCCCCATGGGTTTGGAGGAGCTGACCTCCAGCAAGTTCGTCGTCTACGGCGACGGGCAGATCCGCTGATGAATACAGCCGTTCCGTCGGATACCATCGCCGCCGTGGCCACTGCTCCCGGAGCAAGTGCCATCGGCATCCTCCGGCTCTCCGGGCCGGAGGCGGTCTCCGCCGTCTCCGCCTGCTTTCGCCCGGCGTCCGGGAAACCCCTCACCGACTATCCCCCCAACCGGCTGGTGCTGGGGACGCTGCTGGACGGGGACGGGGCCATGCTGGACCAGTGCATGGCCACCTACGCCCGGGCCCCCCACAGCTACACCGGGGAGGACACTGCGGAGCTGCAATGTCACGGCTCCCCGGCGGTGCTCTCCGCCGGGCTGGAGCAGCTCTTCCGCCACGGGGCGAGACAGGCGGGGCCAGGGGAGTTCACCAAACGGGCCTTTCTCAACGGCCGGATGGATCTGATTCAGGCGGAGGCGGTGGCGGACCTCATCGACGCCCAGACCCCGGACGCCGCCCGAAACGCCGCCGGTCAGTTGGGCCGGGCCATGACGGAGAAGATACAGGCGGTGGCGGATGGGCTCATCGACCTGCTGGCCCACTTCCATGTGGTGCTGGACTACCCGGACGAGGATCTGGACCCTCTGGAGACGGCGGAGATCGAGGCGACCCTGTCCCGCTCGGAGGCCTCCCTCCGGCAGATTGGCTCCACCTACCGCCGGGGGCGGCAGCTCACCCAGGGGGTGCCTTGCGCCATTGTGGGGCGGCCCAACGCAGGCAAGTCCTCCCTGCTCAACGCCCTGCTGGGCTATGACCGGGCCATCGTCACCCCCATCCCCGGCACCACCCGGGACACGGTGGAGGAGCGGTGCGTCCTGGGTGGCGTCCTCCTCCGGCTGGTGGACACCGCCGGACTGCGGGATACCGCCGACCCGGTGGAGCAGCTGGGGGTGGCCCGGAGCCGGGTGGCTCTAGACGAGGCGGAGCTGGCCCTGGTGCTGCTGGACGGCAGCGAGGAGCTGACCGAGGAGGACAGGGCTCTGTTGGCCCTCTCAGAGCGGTGCCCTCACCGGCTGGTGCTGGTGAGCAAGTCCGACCTGCCCACCGTTTTGACCCTCCCGGAGGGCCTGGATGTCATCACCGTCAGCTCGGTCACCGGCCAGGGGCTGGAGACGCTGGAGGACGCCGTCTGCGCCCTCTTTGCTGACCACACCCCCCGTCAGGGGGAGCTGCTCACCAACGCACGCCAGGCGGAGGCCATCCGCCGGGCGGCGGACAGTCTGGCGGGGGCACGTCAGGCCCTGGAGCTGGGACTGCCCCCGGACGCCGTCCTGTCAGACGCAGAGGCGGCTCTGTCCGCTCTGAATGAGGTCACCGGACAGTCGGTCACCGAGGACGTGACCCGTCGCATCTTCCAGCGGTTCTGCGTGGGCAAATAAGAAATAAAAGGCTCAGCCGCCGGGGTCCCGGCGGCTCTGATATTCCGGCGCATCTGTTCGCATCTGCGAAACAGGTTGCCTTTTGGAAAAGGACAGAAACCAGATTCATGACGCTGAATGAATTGGAGATCGGGAAATCCGCCTCCATCGTCATCGTAGGGGGCGAGGGCGCCCTCCGGCAGCACTTTCTGGACATGGGCCTGATCCCCGGGGCCCAGGTCACCATGGTGAAGTACGCCCCATGGGCGACCCGGTAGAGCTGCGCATCCACAGCTATGAGCTGACCCTGCGCCTGGCCGACGCAGAGCAGATTGAGATCGACCGGGTCTCCCCCGCCAAAGAGAAGGCGGAGGCGGAGCGGAAAAAGGCCATCCCCCATCCCGGTCTGGGCGAGGAAGGCAAGTACCACAGCAAGGCGGACGAGCACCCCCTGCCGGAGGGGGAGACGCTGACCTTCGCCCTGGCGGGGAATCAGAACTGTGGCAAGACCACCCTGTTCAACCAGCTCACCGGCTCCAACCAGCACGTGGGCAACTTCCCTGGGGTGACGGTAGACCGGAAGGACGGCCCCATCAAGGGCTATGAGAACACTCTGGTCATTGACCTGCCGGGCATCTACTCCATGTCCCCCTACTCCAGCGAGGAGCTGGTCACCCGAAACTTCGTTCTCCACGAGCACCCCCGGGGCATCATCAACATCGTGGACGCCACCAACATCGAGCGCAACCTCTATCTGACCATGCAGCTCATGGAGCTGGACCGGCCCATGGTGCTGGCACTGAACATGATGGACGAGGTGCGGGAGAACGGCGGCTCTGTCCTGGTCAACGAGATGGAGGCCATGCTGGGCATCCCCGTCGTCCCTATCTCGGCGGCTAAAAATGAGGGTATCGACGAGCTGATCTCCCACGCCCTCCACACGGTGAAATATCAGGAGTGCCCGAGACGGCAGGACTTCTGCGACGCCAGCGACCACGGCGGGGCTGTCCACCGCTGTCTCCACGGCATCATGCTCCTGATCGAGGATCACGCCGCCAAGGCGGGCATCCCCCTCCGCTTTGCCGCCACCAAGGTGGCCGAGGGGGACCCCCTCATTCTGGAGCAGCTGGCCCTGAGCGAGAACGAACGAGAGATGATCGAGCACATCGTCTCTCAGATGGAGGAGGAGCGGGGCCAAAAACGTGGCCCAGCTGCTGTGGGAGAAGGCCACAGACTTTTTACAGCGGGCCTTCGCCGTCATCTTTGTAGCCACCATCCTGATCTGGTTCCTGCAGACCTTTGACCTCCACCTGCAAATGGTCTCCGACTCCCAGGACAGCATCCTGGCGGCTGTGGCCGGGGTCATCGCCCCCATCTTCCAACCCCTGGGCTTCGGGGACTGGCGCATCTCCACGGCGCTCATCACCGGATTTATGGCCAAGGAGAGCGTGGTCTCCACCCTGTCGGTGCTGTTCGGCTCCACCGAGGTGCTGCTGGGAGCTATGAGCCCCCTGACCGCCGCCGCCCTGCTGGTGTTCTGTCTGCTGTACACCCCCTGTGTGGCGGCCATCGCCTCCATCAAACGGGAGCTGGGGAGCAAATGGGCCGTCGGCGTGGTGGTCGGCCAGTGCGTCGTGGCATGGGTGGCCGCCCTGCTGGTGCGGGCGGTTGGCCTGATGCGGGAGTTTGTGTGAAGCTGAGAACCGCAAACGCTCCGGCTATCGTACTGCAATTCGCCCTTTTCCCCTTGACAGCCGTGTTATAATGTAATAGCATATCACATCTGACAGAGAGGAGGAGATTCCCATGCCCACCCACAAGGGAACGAAGCAGCTGGCCGGGAACCGGAAGGCGTTCCACGACTATTTTATCGAGGAACGGTACGAGGCCGGTATCGAGCTGTGCGGCACCGAGGTCAAGAGCGTCCGGGCGGGCAAGGTGAACCTGAAGGACTCCTTTTGTCAGGTAAAAAACGGGGAGCTGATGGTCTACGCCATGCATATCTCCCCCTATGAGAAGGGCAACATCTTCAACCGGGAGCCCATGCGGGATCGTCGGCTGCTGATGCACAAGCGGGAGATCCTCCGCATCCAGCAGCGGCTCCAGCAGGACGGCTACGCCCTCATCCCCCTGTCCCTCTATTTAAAGGATTCCCGGGTCAAGGTGGAGCTGGGACTGGCCAAGGGCAAAAAGCTCTACGACAAGCGGGCCTCCGAGGCGGAGCGCTCCGCCAAACGGGAGATGGACCGGGTCATGAAGTCCCACGGACGGTATTGACGATCTTCAAAGACATAGAAAAGAAGACGATTCCAATGGCACAAAATCCCCAGGTCACCATTGAGATGACCAGCGGCGGCAAGATGGTGGCGGAGCTCTATCCCGAGGTCGCCCCCAACACAGTGAACAACTTTCTGTACCTGGCTGCCTCCGGCTTTTATGACGGGCTGATCTTCCACCGGGTTATCCCCGGGTTTATGATCCAGGGCGGCGACCCCATGGGCGCAGGCTACGGCGGCCCGGGCTACAGCATCAAGGGCGAGTTCCGCTCCAACGGATTTGACAACCGCCTGGCCCACGACCGGGGGGTGCTGTCCATGGCCCGCTCCATGGACCCGGACTCCGCCGGGAGCCAGTTCTTCATCATGGTGGACAAGGCCCCTCATCTGGACGGGGACTACGCCGCCTTCGGCAAGGTCATCCAGGGCATGGAGGTGGCAGATCGTATCGTCTCCGCCAAGCGGGACTGGAATGACCGGCCCCGGGTGGAGCAGAAGATCCGCCACATGACGGTGGAGACCTTCGGCGTGGAGTACCCCATGCCGGAGAAGCTCTGATTTGATTTTCCCCGACCCGCTCTCCCCGGGAGGGCGGGCCGGGCACGGCTCCCTGACCGCACAGGGGCCTCTCTATACGGGGGCGTACTGGTTTCGACGGGGATAGGGAAGCAGGGCCAGCGAGCGGCGGCGCCTGACCGCCATAAAACGGGCAATTATAAATTAAACAACGACGATTATAGCGTTGCTGTCGCGGCCTGATTAGGCCCGACCGTCCCAGCTGGAAGGGCCACGAGCCAGTCCGGGGCGTGACTTGAGTGGCGAACGTGAGTACGGTAAGCTTTGCCCGTGCCATGCATCATGAAGCTACTGACCGCCGGAGCGTGACGGCTCACGCCGGCGGAAGGGAATGTAAATAACCGTCTGCGCTCGGAGAAAGCTCTGTGGATCTGTTTTCGGACGCGGGTTCGACTCCCGCCGCCTCCACTGTTTCAAACGGGAATCCTCTCTATCCAGAGGATTCCCGTTTTTTGCCTCTATCGCCATGGGCAAATCGCCTTTCCGACAGACTGAACCGCCGCAGAGCAGCTGCTCTGCGGCGGTTCCCACGTTATCTTGCGCTGGTAAAGCTATAGATCAGGGTGTCGGCATATTCGTAGTAGTAGGTGTCGCCCTGGCTCAGTCCGGAGGTGATCTCCACCAGGTCGCCGTCAGAGACGCCGGTCTCCACCTCCACCAGACCGCTCAGGGTCTCCTCCTTTTCGTCATACTCAGTATAGACGTAGGTCTTGCCGCCGTCCTCCACCAGAGCGGCTGCCGGAACGGTGGTCTCCACATCGCTGGAGGCCGTCTCGATCTTCACTGAGGCGTTCATCCCCGCCAGCATCTGCTCCGTCCGATCCAGCGTCAACTCCACGGTAAATTTCGTGTTGCCGCCCTCGTTGGTGCCGGTGGTACCGATGGCGGTCACTGTTCCGGTGAAGGACTGGCCTGTCAGGGCATCCAGGGTGACCTCCGCCTCCATCCCCACGGCCAGGGAGAGGATGTCCAGCTCGCCCACGCTGATGGAGAGCGACACAGTGTCCTGGGGGGTGATAGAGAGCACATCCTGCTCTGCAATGGTATACTGGTCATAGGAGGCCGTCTCCTCGGTGGTCTCGGCAGTGCTGTCTGCAACAGAGGCGCTGCCGGAGGCAGAACCGGAACTAAACCCGGAGACAGAGCCGGAGCTGAACCCGGAGGCAGAGCCAGTCATGCCGCTCATGCCAGCCTGGGTGGTCTGGTCGTCCGACTGAGTCGCCTGGTCGTCCGTCGATGTCTCGGTCTCGGCTGCGGCGGTGCGGAGAATCTCCACCAGCTCATAGTTGCCGCTCTCGCTGTATTTCGCAGTCAGAGCAAAGGCCAGGATGTCTCCAGACTGGAACACAGAGGCGGTAGAGCTGCTCCAGGCAGAGTCGGCGTATGTGAACACGTTCTGGGATGTGGTGTCATAGCGGTATACGTAGTACTCCCACTCGGCGTTCTCGTCGCTCTCCAGCCCCTCCAGCGTTCCGGTCAGGTCGGTATAACTGCTCAACGATACCGGACTGGTGTACACCTTGAGCACAGCGGAGGACTTGCCCACGCTGGACACGGCGGCGATGTAGTACACATAGCTGCTGCCCGACTCGACGCTGTAAGGAGTTGTTCTGGTCTCCTCCGTTTCGCTGGTGTCAGTTTCCGTATCTGTGTCGGTATCGGTATCGCTGCCGGTGTCCGTATCGCTGCCGGTGTCGCCGCTGTCGTCGCCGGTATCGCCCGTATCTCCGGTGTCGCCGGTATCACCCGTGTCGCCGGCATCACCCGTGTCGCCGGTATCACCTGTGTCACCCGTGTCTCCGGTGTCGCCGGCATCTCCAGTATCACCTGTGTCGCCGCTGTCATCCTCGTCCACCGTGGCAGTCAGGAAGTTCAGCACTGCCCCCACAAGGGAGCTATTGGCGGAGAGCTGGTCGGTGTCGCTCTCCTCCTCGTCGGAGGCATCGTCGGCTTTAACGATCTCCGCATCGTCCGGGACGCCGGAGATGACGCCGTCCGCCTCTGCATAGATGCAGCCGTCCTCATAGAGCTGGAACAGGTCGGCCATCTGCTCATCCAGCTCATATCGCCGGGCGAGGAGGGTCTGATAGGTCTCGCTCTCTCCGGTGTCGGTCAGGGTGAACAGGGTGTCGCCGATCTCCACCTCGTCATCCAGGTCCACATCCACGCTGTCCACAGTTCCGTAATAGCCCGTCACCTTCAGCTCACTGTGGATGTACAGCGTCCCGGAGCCGATGTCGTTGCCGTCCTCATCTGTGACCGTCACCGTATCGCCGTAGACCGCCTCCTCGTCGGAGACGGTGACGGTGGCAGTGCCGTCGCCGATGCTGACCTGGGCCACCCGGCCCGTCTCGCTCTCCCCGTCAGAGAAGGTGACGGTGACGGAGTCGCCCACGCTCAAGCCGGAGCTGTCGGAGAGGTCCACTGCCATATAGCCGTCCAGAGACAGGAGCATGAGCGCCCCGTCCTCATAAATCACATTGGCGACCTCGTCTCCCTCCTCGGCGTAGATCAGCTTCACCCGGGCGTCCACCGTGGCCTCGATGGTGTCCTCGGCGTCCTCCTCGGCAGCTTCTTCCAAATCCTCGTCCAGCTCGTCCAGGACGGACTGCAGCTCGATGATAGCCGCCGCCACAGAGGTGGTGTCCACCACGGCGATGGCGTCGCCCTGTGCAACGGTATCCCCGTTCTCCACATAGTAGGCCTCGACCTCCACCACATCCGGGATGGAGACGGTCACGGTATCCTCCTCGGTCAGAGTGCCTGTGCCGGAGAGGTAGGTGGTAATAGTGCCCTCCTCCGCTGTGCCGGAGAGGATTTCCGTCTCCACCGTGACGGAGGAATCACTGCTACTGCTGCTTGTGGTAGGCAGCATATAGATGACCAGTGCCAGTGCCAAAATCAGGCAGATCGGGGCGATCCAGTCCATGGGGCCCCGCTCCCGACGGATGGCGAAATCGTCCTCCTCCGGCTCCTCCACCGTCTCGCCTGCGGCCAGGGCCTCGGCATCCAGCTTCCGGTTGATGCGGATTCGCCGCACCAGCAGGAAAATGCACACCGCATCTCCCAAGATACACACGATGAGGATGGGCAGCCAGTAGCTACGGATGACGGTCAGGGGAGTCTGAGCGGTTGTCATGCCGGGCATCCCTGTCATATCCATCTCGGAGGCGTCAAAGCCGCCGGAGAACTCGCCGCTCTCCGTGCCGTCTGTCTCTGTCGTCTCGTCACTGGTGGCAAAGTCCTCCTCCGAGCCCTCGAAGGCGGCAAAATCCTCCCCCGAAGCGTCCTCAGAGGCTTCTCCGTCTGTAAAGCCGCCCATGCCGCCCCGGCCGCCCTGGCCTCTGCCGGAGAACTCGGTGCTCTCGCCGATCTCTGCGTCGGCGTTCTCGCTGTCGTCTGTCGCTTCGTCGCTGTCTGCGTCCATTGTCTCCATGCTTTCCATATCCGGCATGGTCATCTCCCCCATGGCTCCGGCGGTGAAGCCGGAGGTGTCGGGGGGTCAAGGCGTAGTTGGCCAGGTCGGCCGCCATCACCAGGGTGAACAGGACGATGAGGACAATGTAGAGCGTCCCCTTTTTCCGTTTCACCGGCTTTTTTGGTTCTGCGGGTTTGGTTTCCACCATTGTGTTTTCCTGATTCATTCTGTCCGCACCTCCTTAACCGCCGTAGTGCAGTGCTTCGATGGGCGGCAGCTTGGCCGCTTTGTTGGCCGGATACAGCCCGAACACCACGCCGATGAAGAAGCAGAACACAATGGCGATGGCCACCACGTTCCAGGACATGGTAAAGGTCAGGCTCAGGCTGGACACCACCGTGCTCACCACCTGCAAGATCGTCCAGGAGAGGAACACACCGATGGCGCAGCCGATCATGCACAGCACCACCGACTCCAGCAAAAACTGCTGCAAAATGACCCGTCGGCTGGCGCCGATGGCCTTGCGGATGCCGATCTCCCGGGTGCGCTCCGTCACCGTCACCAGCATGATATTCATAATACCGATGCCGCCGACGATGAGGGAGATGGCCGCAATGCCGCCCAGCAGGACGGACAGGATAGAGGTGATGCTGCTCATAGCGTCCTCCAGCACATCCTGGGAGGAGACGGTGAAGGCGTCCTCGTCTTCCTCAAATCGCTCCATCAGCAGCAGAGTCATAGCCGCCTCCGCCGTGTCCATGTCCGAGTCCTCTTCCGAACTGACATAGAAGCTGGTGATCTCCGAGGAGACGGTGGAGGACAGGCGCATCAGAGTAGTATAGGGGATATAGGCCACCATGGAGTCGCTGGTAAACAGGGCGGTGAGAGAATCGTCGTCGTCCTCCAGTACGCCCACCACAGTGAACTTCATGCCGTCCAGAGAGATCTCCGCCCCCAGGCAGTCGGTATAGCCGATGAGGTCCGTGGCCATGGCCTCGTTGATGATGCAGACGTTGGTGTGGTTGTCCACGTCAGAGGACTTGACAAACCGGCCCAGAAGCAGGGTCAGGGCATTGATGGACTGATAGGCGGGGGTGGTGCCGTAAACCGTCACAGTGGAGCTGGTGGAGCCATACTTCCCCGTGGCGCTGGTGGTGCCCACCGGGGCGATCTCCCCGATGCCGTCCTCGTCCATCCACTCGTCCAGAGTGTCCAGGGTGACGGGACTGCCCTTGTCGTCCGAAACCGTCACGGTCAGCAGGTCGGTGCCCAGGCTGGAGATGGTGTCCGTCACCGTCCCGGTGGCCCCGTTGACCAGGCTGACCAGCACCACCAGGGCCATAACACCGATGATGATGCCCAGCATGGTCAGAAAGGCCTGGAACTTGTTTCCGGCAATGGATTTCATTGCCATTCTAAAAGACTGTATCACAGGCTCACCTCCGACAGCTTTCCGTCCAGAATATGTACCACCCGGGAGGCCTGGCGGGCGATCTCATCGTCATGGGTGATGAGGACGATGGTGTTTCCCTGGTCGTGGAGCTCGTGGAAAATGTCCATGATCTCGTTGGTGGTGGAGGAGTCCAGGTTGCCCGTGGGCTCGTCCGCCAAAATCAGGGAGGGCCGGGTCACGATGGCCCGGGCGATGGCCACCCGCTGCTGCTGTCCGCCGGACAGCTCCGTGGGCAGGTGCTTGGCCCGCTTGCCCAGGTTCACCCGCTCCAGGGCCTGGGCCACCCGCTCCCGCCGCTCGGCCTTGGGCACCTTCTGGTAGATGAGAGGCAGCTCCACATTTTCCTCGGCGGTGAGCTTGTTGATGAGGTTGAAGTTCTGAAAGACGAAGCCGATCTTGTGGTTGCGAATTTCAGCCAGCTCGTCCTCGGTGTAGTCCTCGATGGGGATGCCGTCGAGCATATAGGTGCCGGAATCCGCCGTGTCCAGGCAGCCGATGATGTTCATCAGGGTGGACTTGCCGGAGCCGGAGGGACCGATGATGCTGACGAACTCTCCTGGATAGATGTGGACGCAGGCCTTGTTCAGGGCATAGACCTTCTCGCTGCCAATCTGATAGACCCGGGTCACATTGTTGATGTCGATCATGTCAGCGCCCCCTCAGTTGCCGGGCATGGACATACCGCCGCCCATGTCGCCGCCGGAGCTCATGCCGCCGCTCATGCCGCCGGAATCCATGCCGCTGAAGTCGGAGCTGCCGCCTCTGTCGCCGCCCATCATGCTGCTGAAATCGAAGGTGCTGTCGTCGCTGCTCTCAAAGTAGTAGACCGTATCCCCTTCGGAAAGGCCGTCGGTAATCTCGATGTAGCTGCCGTTGGACAAGCCGGTGGTCACCTCCACCATGTCCCCCAGTTCCCCGGTGGTCTCATCATAGGAGGTGTAGACGTAAGCGGTGGAGCTGGTCTGGTTGACGGCGTCCTCCGGCACCAGCAGGGCGTTGTCCGTGCCCTCGATGGTGATGTACACCGAGGCAGTCATGCCGGAGAGCATTTCCTCCGTCTTGTCCAGGGTGACGGTGGCGGTGTAGACGGTCACGCCGCCGGAGCTGGTGGCGGTGTTGTCGATCTCCGTGAGGGTGCCGGAATAGGTGTCATCCCCGATGGACTCGATGGTGATGGTGGCCTCCTGGCCTACCTCCAGGGAGAGGATGTCCGTCTCGTCCACGCTGATGGAGACAGACATGGTTTCGTCCGGGTCGATGGTGACAATGGTGGTCTCATCCCCGGTGGAGACGGTGGTGGAGGTCGTTGTATAGTAGCCGGAGGCGGTGCTGCTATCCGAGGCATCGGTCACGCTGTCCACCGTGCCGGACAGCTCTGCATAGACCGCCCCGTCCATGTACAGCTTCACCAGGGTCTGGTACAGCTCCTCCAGCTCCGCCCGCTGGGTGAGCAGCTGGTCATAGTTGGCGGAATAGGAGGTGTCGGTGAGGGTCAGCAGGGTGGTGGTGTCGCTCACCTTAGCGTTCAGGCTGGTCTTGACCTTTTTCACCGTGCCGGCGTAGCCGGTGACCTTCAGGGGCTCATGGATGTAGAGGACGCTGGTATAGGCATCGTCCACTGTCACCGTGTCCCCGTACTCCGGGCCGTTGTCGGTGATCAGAATGGTCACAACGGTTCCGGTCACAGCGGAGACGGAGCCGGTGTAGTCGTCCCCGTCCGAGGTGGTGACGGTGACGCTGTCCCCTACCTCATAGTCGGAGGACTCGATGTCCACCGCCATATAGCCGTCCAGAGACAGGAGCACCAGGGCGCCGTTTTCATAGACCACGGTGGCCACATCGTCCCCGGCCTCGGCGAAGATAGCCTTCACCCGGCCGGACACCCCGGCGGTGACGGTGGAGCTGACCTCGTCCTCACTGGCCTCCTCCAGTTGCTCGTCCAGCTCGTCCAGCTGATCCTGCACGTCGGAGAGGGCAGAGAGCACCGAGCTGGTGTCGATGGTGGCCAGCAGGTCGCCCTCCTCCACGGAGTCGCCCTCCTCCACATACAGCTCGTCGATCTCCACGCCGGAGGGGATGGTCACGTCCTCCGTGTCCTCGCTGGCCAGGGTGCCGGAACCGGAGACGGTGGTGCTGATGCTGCCCACGGTGACCTCTGCCGAGAGGACGGAGGTCTCGTCGGTGGTGGCAAAATTCTCCTGCACCTGCTGCTGCAGATAAAAGACCCCTGCCGCCAGCAGCAGCAAAATCGCCACGATGAGGATGATCGTATTGCGGATCTTCCGTCTCCGTCTGGCCGCCTGTCTCGGCCTCGCTGTTTCCTTCATATTGTCAGCCTCCTGTGTTGGGTGATATGCTATGGGCGAAAGGTGTATTCTGTCCCATCGTCCAGCCCCCGGTCTCTCAGACGGGGCCATAAGGGGGCACTCCGCCAGTAAACCTGGATAAAGGATAGTCCATGAACCTTAACTCAATCTGAAAATTTCAAAAAAATTCTGTGAGCAAGCAACTACAAGACCATTTGTCGCTTTGAAAGCGACCCAACAGGCCGGGCCGTCTGGTATTCTTTTCTCACACTAAACCTGACTGGAGGAAAACACAATGAAAACAACGAATCAGACAGAGCTGGTATTTATCCTGGACCGCAGCGGCTCCATGTGCGGGCTGGAGGCGGATACCATCGGGGGCTTCAACTCCATGCTGGAAAAACAGAAGCAGGAGCCGGGGGCGGCCAACGTCACCACGGTGCTCTTTGACGACAGGTATGAGCTGCTCCACGACCACATCGACATCCAGGGCGTAGCCCCTATCACAAACCGGGAGTACTACGTCCGGGGCTGCACCGCTCTGCTAGACGCCATCGGACGCACCATCCAAAAAGTATCCCTGACCCAGCGGCACACCCTGCCGGAGCAGCGGGCGGACAAGGTGTTGTTCGTCATCATCACCGACGGTATGGAGAACGCCAGCCGGGAGTACTCCTATGACCGGGTACGGAAGATGGTGGAGCAGGAGCAGACGGAGTACGGCTGGGAGTTTCTCTTTCTGGGAGCCAATATCGACGCCATCTCCACCGCTCAGCGGTTTGGCATCGGCCCAGACCGGGCGGTGAACTTCCACGCAGACCGGGCGGGCGTCCGGCTGAACTATCAGGCCGTCAGCTGTGCCGCCAGCAGTCTCCGGGAGGGCGTCCCCCTGTCCGCAGACTGGAAGGCGGACATCGACAAGGATTTCCAATCCCGAAAGGCCCGGAAATCCCGCCGTTAAGTAAGCAAAATGCCGCCGGGGCAGTCCCGTTTTAGGGCTGCCCCGGCGGCGTTTATCTTCCCATTTTCCCTCACGCCGTCCGTTTCCGGAAGCAGAAGGTCACGGCGAAGCACCCCGCCAGTACCAGAGTGATGGACGCCCCGGCGGAGGAGCCGATATAGTAGCTGACCATCAGCCCGGCAATCCCAGCCAGCAACGCCAGCGCCAGAGAGCAGAGGGTGTACTGCCGCAGATTGCGGGAGACGTTTCTCGCTGCTGCACCGGGGAGGATGAGCGTGGAGTTGATGACCAGCAGACCCACCCAAGTCATGGACAGGGTGACCACCAGCGCCACGGCGCAGTTGAACAGGGCGTCCTGCTGCCACAGCCGGATGCCCCGGCTCCGGGCCAGGGCGGGGTGGATGGCGGAGAGGGTGAGCTGGTTCAGGGAGGTGACCCACAGCAGCACCACCAGCAGGAGGATGCCTCCCAGGACGGCGATTTTGGACGGCGTCACCGACAGGATGTCTCCCACCAGCAGGCTGTTGAACTTGGTGAAGCTCTGCCCGCCCAGAGTGGACAGGAAAATGCCCAATGCCACGGCGGTAGAGGAAAACACGCCGATCACCGTGTCTCCCGCCAGATTGGTGCGATAGCGCACCCAGGTAAACAGCAGGGCGAAGCACACCGCCAGCGCCGCTGCGCACCAGTTGGGGTCGGCAAAGCCCGCCAGCGTCCCGGCGGCGATACCGGTAAAGGCGGAGTGCCCCAGGGCGTCGGAGAAGAAGGACATCTTCTTCTCCACCACCATGGTGGACAGCAGGCCAAACAACGGGGAGATGACCAGCACCGCCAGCAACGCATTTTTCATAAAGTACATACTGCCGCTCTCCGCCCACTCAAAGGGCAGCAGGTCCACCAGCCAATACCAGAGGTCCATCAGACATTCCCCCCTCTCTCCGTCTCTGCGCCGAAAATCTGCCGAAAGGCGGGGGAGGACAGCACCTCCCGGGTCTCTCCCTGGGCCAGGATGCGCTTTTGAAGCAGAATCACCTTGTCCACCCGGTTCAGGGTCTGGAAGTCGTGGGTGGATAGGAGGATAGAGAGGTCATAGGTCTCCCGGATGTGGTCCAGCAGCTCCAGCAGCTGCTGCTCCCCCTCCACGTCCACGCCGCTCATGGGCTCGTCCAGGATGAGCAGATTGGGGATGGGCTCCAGGGCCATGGCCAGCAGCACCCGCTGCACCTCGCCCCCGGAGAGCATCCCCACCCGCTTGTCGATGAGGCTCTCCCCGTTCACCCGGGCCAGGGCCTCCAGCACCTTCTCCCGCCGCTTTTTCGGCACGGGCAGAAAGGCGGGATACCGGGTGGTGGCGGTGAGAAACAGGTCGAGGACGCTCACCGGGTCGTCCGGGTCAAAACCTGGGCTTTGGGGGACGTAGCCGATGGTGGGCTTCTGGGCCCCGTTCTCGGCGGACTGAAAGGTGATGCTCCCTTTATAGGGAATGGCTCCCAGAATGGACTTGAACAGGGAGCTTTTCCCCGCCCCGTTGGGGCCGATGAGGGCGATCAGCTCTCCGCAGTGGAGGTGAAAGCCCACGTCGTCCAGGATCAGGTCCTCCCCCAACTGGACGGTCAGGTGCTCCACCCGCAGACAGCAGCGGCCCTCACAGCCCCCGTGACAATTTTGATGCTTCTCCCGGCTCATTGATATGCCTCCCAGATGGTGGTCAGATTTTCGGTGATGGCGTCCTCATACGCCTGGATGGTGTCCCCGTCGTCGCCGCTCATAATCATGGAGAGGGTCCAGACGGAGACATCGCACTCCCGGCTGATGATGCCGGCGGCGTTGTCCGAGCCATTGACCTCCACAAATACGGCGGGGAGGTCCTGGGCCTGGACGATGGAAATAATCTCCTTCAGCTCCAGAGCGGAGGCCTCCGCCCCCTCTTCCTCCTCAATGGCGGCGGCGATCTCCAGGTCAAAGGCCTCCGCAAAGTAGGTAAAGCCGTCGTGGAAGGTGATGATCTCCAGACCCCGGACGGCCCGGCCTGCGTCGCTGGCCCGGAGGGAGTCAGCAAAGTCCTCCAGCTCCCTGGCCACTGTCTCTCCCCGGGTCTGGTATTCTTCCGCCCGGTCCGGGTCCAGCTCCGCCAGACCGGCCGCCAGGTTCCGGGCCATCTGAGCGTACCGCTCCGGGTCCATCCAGATGTGGGGGTCGGATTCTTCACTGTCCCCGTCATCCTCGTCGTGGTAATGCTCCTCCCCGGTGAGCAGGTCGATGTCCTGGGAGCAGTCGATCACCGTCCGCCCCTCCAGCACATCGTCCAGGAAATCCTCCAGACCGGCGCCGTTGATAACCACGGCGTCCGCCCGCTCCACCGCCTTCATGTCCTGCACCGTCAGGGTGTAGTCATGGAGACAGGACACCTGCTGGTCGATGACCAGCTCCGCCTCCACGCCCTCCATCTCCCCCACAATGCTGTTGGCCAGGAGATAGACAGGATAGGTGGTGCAGGCCACCGTCAGCGTCTCCGCCGTCTCGTCTGTATGGGTCGTGCTCCCGCAGCCTGTGAGCAGCAGGGCCAGGAGCAGCAGTAAAATCGTGATTCGTCTCATGGGTTTGCTTCCCTCCATCGGGTCGGACGGGGCATTTTCCCGCCCTCTGGGCGGCATCATACCACAGCCGCCTCCGGAAGTCAAACATTTGTTCTAATTATCATATGAGCATTTTCTCATAAAATTAGTTTACGGTCGATTGTAAAATGAAGTTGAACACCTAAAAAATCCATAGCGATTGAAT
>JAJQEM010000167.1 GCA_021201635.1 Clostridiales bacterium
ACTCTATTAAAAATTTTTCGCGGATGTGTTCAACTTGCACTTGCAATTTTCGACCGGTTTCCCTTACCGTTTGATGTCGTAATTCATGTTCATCAGGTTGCGGATGGACTGCACGTCGTCGGTGATGTTTGCGTCTCCATGGATGGTGTGCTTGATGACGCTGCTGGCCACAGCGAAGTTCACCAGGTCCATGGGCCTGTAGTTGTGCATCATGGCGTAAATCAGGCCGCTGGCGAAGGCGTCGCCGCCGCCCACCCGGTCCAGGATGTTAAAGGTGAACAGCTTGCTCTCGAAGGTGTGGTCCTGATACCACATATAGGCCTTCAGGCTGTTCTCGCTGCCGCTGTGGGCATAGCGGACGTGGCGGCCGATGCACTTCAGGTTGGGATACCGCTCCACAAAGTGCTGGAACACCTCGTCCTGCTCCTCATAGCTGGGCTGGAGGGGAACGCCGTCCTTCCAGTCTCCCTTGCTGTGGTCCGCCTCATCCTTCCAGAGGTGGTATGGCTCGACGCCAAAGAGGACGTCCACATATGGCAGACATTTGGTGCAGTAGTCCCGGGCCTCCTCCCAGGTCCACAGGCGGCTGCGGAAGTTGCCGTCAAAGCTGACGGTCAGTCCCTTCTCCTTGGCCTTCTGGATACATTTCAGGGTGAAATCGGCGCAGCTGGGGGCCAGAGCCGGGGTGATACCGGAGAGGTGGAGCCAGGTGTAGCCGTCCAGCAGCCCGTCCAGGTCCACCTTGTCGAAGTCGTACTCGGTGATGGCGCTGTGCTTCCGGTCATAGGTAACCTTGCTGGCCCGGATGCCGAAGCCCGTCTCCAGGTAATAGGTGCCCAGGCGGTGGGTGGGAGTCTCCTCCGGGGCGGAGAGGATCATGGGGGTGCAGTGGACATCGTTGGAGCGGAGCCAGCGGACGGCGCTCTTGCCCAGGCTGTTGTTGGGCACCACGCTGAAAAAGGTGCTGTCCACCCCCAGGTTGGCCAGGGCCATGGCGATGTTGGCCTCGCTGCCGCCGTAGCTGGCCTCAAAGCTGGATGTCACCCGTATCTTTGCGTAGTTGGGCGGGGTCAGCCGGAGCATGAGCTCTCCGAAGGTGATAAACCGCTGGGTGGTGTCATTCCCTGCCAGAATGGGGTTATAGTGTTTCATCCGTATTGCCTCCTCCCGGTACGCTTCCAAGTATGATACCTGTATTGTACTCTTTTTTGGGCGGGAGTGCAATATGATTTGTAAAAGTTTTACTTTTAGCTGTCGCCAAACACGTCGTCCTTAAACTGCTCCCAGGCGTCCTCGTGCTCCACGTAGTACAGCGGGCACAGCTTTCCCGTCACGTCGTAGTGGCGGATGACCTCATCCCGCCCCAGGTCGTAGTAGTCCGCCAGAAAGGCTACCAGCTTCACCAGGGAGTCGTAGGTCTCCTGGGTAAACGCCCCATCCTCCCCCGGGTGACAGCACTCGATGGAGATGGTGTCCGAATTGCGACTGTTGGAGCAGTAGGCGATCTCATCTAATGGGACGCACTGGATGACCTCCCCCTCCAGACCGATGACGAAATGGCTGCTGGCGTGGGTCTCCCCCGTCTCGGCCAGACCTTCAAAGTAGTTCCGGTTGGCCTGGGCGGTGGTGCCCGGGTTGCCTACATAGTGGACGACGATGCCGTTGACCGTCTCCAGTTCGGTGCCGGGTCGGGAGTACTCGTTCACCGTGAGCAAATCCACCGTCACCCAGTCCGGCGTCTCCGGTGGCTCCTTATGCCGGGAGAAGAGGGCGGTCAGGTCGACGTCCAGGCCCTCAAACAGGGACACTCCAAATCCCACCCCCAGGGCCAGCACCAGGAGCAGCGCCAGAAACAGCACCGGATGCCGCCTGTGCCGTCCGTCGTCTGGTTGGGATGCCTGCCATCTTGTCTGCATGAAACCGCCCTCTCTGTCTGTTCTGGTCCAAAGTATAGCGCACTCGACAGGATATGGCAAAGCTCGACAAAGAAATTTCAGGAAAAATTCAGAAAGAGCGAGGTCAGGCGTTCTGACCTCACTCTTTTCATTTTTACCGTTCCTCCTGCCGCTCCAGCCAGAAGATCAGCGCCGCCACGTCCGCTGGGCTGACCCCGGAGATGCGGGAGGCCTGGCCCAGGTTCAGAGGCCGTATCCGGTTCAGCTTCTGCCGTGCCTCGATGCGCAGGCTCTGTATCTGGTTATAGTCCACATTTTCCGGCAGCACCCGCTCCTCCATCCGCTGGAACTGGGCGATCTGCCGGTTCTGCCGCTGGATATAGCCGTCGTATTTCAGCTGGATTTCCACCTGCTCCGTCACCAGCCGGGGCAGTTGGGGCCGCTCCGGGTCGAAGGGGGCCAGGTCATCGTAGCTGATTTTAGGGCGGCGCAGCAGGGCGGAGAGCTTCGCCCCGGAGGCGGGGACGCTCTCTCCTCGCTCCTCCAGAAAGGCGGCCAGCGCCGGGGTGGTGGCCGCTCCCGTGTGCTCCAGCCGTTCCAGCTCCCGGTCTACCTGCCGGTATTTCTCCAGCACCGCCTCATACCGCTCCCGGCTCACCAGGCCCAGCCGGTAGCCCACCGGGGTCAGCCGCTGGTCGGCGTTGTCCTGCCGCTGCACCAGCCGGTACTCCGTCCGGGAGGTCATCATCCGGTAGGGCTCGCTGGTGCCCTTGGTCACCAGGTCGTCGATGAGCACCCCGATATAGCCCTGGTCCCGGCGCAGGATCAGCGGCTCCCGGCCCAGCAGCCGGAGGGCGGCATTGGCCCCCGCCACAAAGCCCTGGGCGGCGGCCTCCTCATAGCCGGAGGAGCCGTTGAACTGCCCCGCCCCGTAGAGGCCGG